>UQOC01000008.1 GCA_900542565.1 uncultured Eubacteriales bacterium
ACTGGCAACGATCACTTTTCCCCGTAAGGCAGCTGGTAGAGCACAACCTTAGGAGAGCACTGTTATATCCATTTAACTACGGAGACATATTAAACTGTATGAGCCTGAACCAGAGATGGCAAACAGGCTTTTGACTCTGCTGGATAGAGCAACCTCTTATATCATACCATTTTTTCAGAGAAAGTCAAATTTTATTATTGTTATTCTCAAAAATTTATTGTATAATGTAGAAGTATGTTAAAAAGATGACAAATTGTTGCGACTTGAGGAGAAAAAGATGTATAAAGTAAAAGACCTTAAAGCAGAGTACAAAAAGAAACTTATCACCGCAGAGCAGGCCGCAGCCATGGTTAAACCGGGGGACCGCCTCCACTTTGGACTTGGATGCGGCTCCATAGTCGATATTGACAGGGCTATAGCGGCCAGGGCTGATGAGCTGAAAGATATTACGGTCATAAGTACCGTGACTATCAGAGAAAAGCCTTTTGAGACTTTTCTTGCTACAAAGAGCAACGACCAGGTAAGATTTTCTTCCGCCCATTTCAGCGGAAACGACAGGATGATGAACAAAGAAGGCCGCTGCTGGTATATCCCGATGATGTTCTGCGAGCTGCCTTTCCTGTGGATAAATAACAATAATGATATAGATATTGCCATGTTCCAGGTAGCTCCCATGGACGAACACGGGAATTTTAACCTGGGACCGCAGGTGGCCGATATGTGGGGAGTCATCAAGGCGGCGAAGAAGATAATCGTTGAAGTGAATGAAAATATGCCGATCGCCCACGGATATCAGACACAGCTTAATCTTTACGGTGTAGACTATGTGGTTGAAGGAAGCAACAGCCCTCTGGCAGAATTCCCTGCAAAAGAGCCTTCTGAAATAGACAAGAAGATCGCGGCCCATGTGGTAAAAAATATCCAGAGTCACAGTACACTCCAGCTTGGTATCGGGAGCCTTCCTCTGTGCATAGGCCAGATGATCGCTGATTCTGACCTGAGAAATATAAACGCCCATACGGAAATGCTCACTGACGCATATGTGGATCTTTTCAATGCAGGAAAGCTTACGGGAAACAAGCCTATCGACAAAGGCAAGGCTGTGTACACATTTGCCGGCGGTACAAAAAAACTTTACGATTTCATCGATGACAATCCTATATGCTGTAACGCCCCGGTGGACTATGTAAATTCCATAGCAACTATCGCAAAGATAGATAATTTTGTATCGGTCAACAGTTGTATACAGGTCGATCTTTATGGGCAGGTATGTTCAGAGTCCGCAGGACATCAGCAGATAAGCGGTACAGGCGGGCAGCTTGACTTTGTACTGGGCGCTTTCCAGTCCAACGGCGGCCACAGCTTCCTTTGCACTCCGTCAACAAGGGTAAACTCCAAAGGCGAGCTGGAATCCCTCATAACACCGGGTCTTGCGCCGGGATCGATAGTTACCACACCGAGGATGGCAACAAATTATATCGTGACCGAGTACGGCGCTGCAGATCTGAAAGGAAAGACAACCTGGGAAAGGGCGGAACTGCTCATAGGAATAGCCCATCCGAAGTTCAGGGATGAACTGATAAAAGAAGCTGAAAGAATGGGTATATGGAAAAACTCCAGCAAGATATTATAAGAAAAAGCACAAGGAGGACGGGATTTCCGCCCTCCTTTAAGATACAGCAAAAAAGTTTCACTCGTGTCCCGGTTATCGGGGAAGAGTGAAACTTTTGTCTTTAATCTAAATCCGGAAAACCGGGCTGCCATTTTCCTGCCGTGCAGGCGGCAAGAATGGTCAGTCGTAAATGCTGTCTCTGTCCCAATCCAGGATGGCTCCGGTAGTTGCGTGGATCTCATAGTCGTATTCCAAGTCGCCGGAAACAAATTCGAGCTCGTAAACATAGATGCCGTCGTCTCTGTCCAGGTGGGCCTTTCTGAAGGTTGCATCTGAAGCGCTGACCCCTGCGTGCTGAAGAGCTATGCTCTGAGCCTTATCGGCAGAGATATAGTTGGTGCCCTGACTGGAACCTCCGGACTGGGAAGCGGTTCCTGAGGAGCTGCCTGAGCCGGAAGTGCTTTCCTGAGCCTGGCCGCTGTCCTGCTGGTTTTGGGCGCCTGACAGAAGTTCTGCCAGCTCTCTGTTGGCCTCAATGATGGTGCCGTCATTTGCGCTTATAACATAGTCGTAATCAAATCCGTCGCCTCCTCTGAACTCTATATCGTAAGTGCTGATACCGTCATCTCTGTCAAAGTGTCCTCTGAGGAGAGTAACATCGGATTCTTCAAATCCGGCATTCTGGAGAGCAACTTTGGTTGCCTGGTCCAAGCCTATCCCCTGGTTGTTCATGACAGAGGCGCCTACCTTTATACCGGCAAAAGCCAGAAGCGCTACTACTAAGATTACGCAGAGGGCGAATACTGCGATCCTGCCCGGTGAGCTTAAAAGCTGTTTTATCTTTGACATTTTAAAATCCCCCTTTAATATACTTTTGATTTGCTTGTTTTGGTTTATGGCCTTATTATATGGTGTCAAGATTAAAGGAAAATTAAAATGAGAAATTTTTTTAAAAAAAAGAGACCAGCATATCAGCATGGTCTCCTGATGTTTTTATATGCACGGAAGAACGAGCGTAAAGCGGCTGCCTTTGCCGGGAACGCTTTCTACTTCCAGCTTTCCGCCGTGAATGTCGGCGATCTCTTTTACCATGGAAAGTCCGAGGCCGAAGCTGCTGGATGCGGTCTCGGTCCGTGAAGGGTCCTCCTGATAAAATCTCGCCCATATTTTTTCTATATTTTCCGGGGAAATACCTATGCCGTTGTCCTCCACTGACAAACGGACATATTGCTTTTCGGATGACAGGCTTGAAGCAGGACTTTCGGAAGTACCGGCGCTGCTCTGCAAAATACCGCCGGTTTCAGCACCTTCTCCGGCAGCGCCGCTCCTGTGAAGGGAAACTTTTACCAGAGCGTCGTCGCCGCTGTATTTGTAGGCGTTATCAATAAGATTGCTTATGAGCCGCGTCATGAGGCTTTTGTCGGCAAGGACAAAAATGCCTGGCTCGATATCGGTTTCCATGGACTTTCCGGATGCCAGCAATATGGTAAGATCCTCGCAGATAAACTCCACCAGATCGCTGAGGTTGGTCTTTTCCAGTCTGACCGGATGATCGGACTGGTGCAGCCGGGTAAAGAAAAGCAGCTGTGTCAGCAGATCGGTGGCCCTGTCGGCCTGCCTTTCTATGACCTGGAGGGATTCTCTTAACTCTTCCGGAGTCTGGGCATATTTCAGCGCATATTCGCAGTGAGCTTTGATAACTGAGACAGGAGTACGCAGCTCATGGGAAGCATCGGATGTAAACTGCCGTTCTGTATTGAAAGACTTTTCCAGACGATCAAACATGCTGTTGAAAGTTACGGCCAGCCGGTGTATCTCGTCTTTTCCGCCTTCTATCTCCACATCCACCCGTTTTGAGAGGTCGCCGCTGGCTGTTATCTCTTCTACGGCCTGATCTATCTTCTCAATGGGAAGGAAAGAACGCTTGGTTATGATATAACCTACGAACAGTATGACAAACGCCAGCAGCGGCACCAGCCACAGAGAAAGCCGCACCATATTTGAGATCATGTTGATGGTCTCATTTTCTGAGACTACGCCCCTGAGCCATAGTCCTTCCAGATTTTCACCGGAGAGTTTTCTTTCATATATATAGTACCTTTGACCGTTTTGGGTGACTGTCCCTACAGAAGTAAAGGAAAAAGCTTCGCTTTCTTCAAGCAATATTGGCATGCTTCCGTAAAGCAGATTGTTTTCCGAATCGATGAGCGCTGTGCTTATGCCGTCCAGATATGCGCAGAAATCATCATCTATCTCCAGGATCCCGCCTTTATAGGACAGGAAAAAATCATGTTCCTCGACTTCGTTTTTTGAGCTGTTATAGAACTCTATTTCCTGGACATTGGTATCGACAATATCCATAAGCCGTTCCTGGATCGACTGGTCCAGAACTTCGCGGCTGACAGAAAAATTGATGGTGAAAATACCTACGACCAAGATGACGAGCGCAGCCGTGAACCACAGCATTATCTTTGTTTTTATAGAAAGTGTTTTCATGATTATGTATTCATCATTCCTTCAGGATATATCCGCTGCCGCGGACAGTGTGTATCAGTTTCTGCTCAAAATCGTCATCGATCTTTTTGCGCAGGTATCTTATGTAAACATCCACGGCGTTGGTGCCTCCTGCATAGTCAAAGTTCCAAAGATTATTTTCGATCATGGTCCGGGAAAGGACCTTGCCCTTGTTGCGGAGCAGATATTCGAGCAGAGCAAATTCCTTGGCGGAAAGAGTGATGTCCCTGCCGCCTCTTGAAACGGTGTGAGCTGCCGTATCCATTACAAGATCGGCAGCTGTAAAAGTGCTGGATTGGATCCCGCTTGCCTTGCGGGTCATTGCTCTTATCCGGGCCAGAAGTTCTTCAAAAGCGAAAGGTTTGATAAGATAGTCGCTGGCACCTGTGTCAAGGCCCTCTACCCTGTCCTCCACCGCATCCCTTGCGGTCAGGAAGAGCACGGGGGTATCGTTGCCTTCGGCTCTCATCTGGCGAAGTACGGCCAGGCCGTCCATCTTTGGCATCATGATATCAAGGATGATGCCGTCATAATCGGCCATGTCTATATAGTCCAGCGCCTCTTCTCCGTCAAAACAGCTATCTACCGAATATCCTTCGGCCGTCAGGTGTTTTGTGATTATCTTGTTAAGATCCTTTTGATCTTCAACTACAAGCAGCCGCATAAAATGCCTCCGTTATAACAGGGCGAGGATCTCGTCCTTTGATATGAGCCCGATGGATTTGTTGACTATCTCACCGCCTTTAAAGACGATGAGCGTAGGTATGCTCATGACGCCGTGCCGTATGGCAAGTTCGCCTTCTTCATCGATGTTGATCTTGCAGACTTTTATATCTTCCCTTTCTGCTGCCACCTCATCGACGACAGGCGAAAGCATCCTGCATGGAGTACACCAGGCTGCCCAGAAATCTACGAGTACCGGCTTGTCTGCGTCTAGAACTTCCTGTGCGAAATTATCTTTTGTTACTGTGGTTATCATTTTTTCCTCCTTTATGAATATGCCATTTTACGGAATAGTTGTACAGGGCGTTATCAATATACAGGCATAAATTCTCTTATGCCGTTCTTTATTCCGGGTTCATGGCCCGGAAGTATCAGATGTGCGCATTGGCGTATGCGTGCCAGGCTTTCATAAGTTTCCGGGACCATGACTACTATGTTAGGTTCGAGATTCTCGTTTACATTTTCGGCGACATTGCAGATGTCTCCCGAAACACACAGGACTCCTTGTTCTGTGTCAAAGAGAACGGACTGATGGCCTATGGTATGTCCCGGAGTGGTTATGACTTTGAGCCCGGGCAATATATCAGCATCTCCGTCAAGAAACTGCCAGCGGAAATAGTTGACCGCAGTCTTGTCAAAAGAGGGCCTGTCATAGAAAGGAGCCACCGGGACTGACGGATTGAAGGCTGCTTCCCATTCTTTTTTCTGTATGTAGAATTTTGCGTTTTTAAATTTGTAGTTGCAGCCACAGTGGTCGCAGTGAAGATGGGTATTTATCACCATGTCCACATCATCGGCAGACCATCCCATGATATTTTTGAGTGCTGTGGTTATCTCCTGATCGGCAGACTGGGATGCGCCCGGCTCGGATTTTTTGTATTCGTTTATATCCCGTATGCCGGTATCCACAAGTATTTTATGTGTTCCGTCTGTGGCTGCTGCACACCATATTGGAACGGTGATCTGCTCTCCTTTGCCTTTGTAGTGTGTCATTCCCGAACGGTCCAGCACGATGCTGCCGACCTGGACCGGTGTGACTTGCCAGAACTTTCTTTCCATGATATTGTTTTCCTCCTTTGAGGCGCAAGCCGCCGGTGCGGCCCGTATCTCCAAAAGCCGCACATATAGATCATCTGCGTTTATTATAACGCCCACCAGTCAGGGAAAAGGCGTTTCAATAAACGCTTCATTGCGGCGCAAGCCGCCGGTGCGGCCCGTATGTCTAAAAGCCGCACATATAGATCATCTGCGTTTATTATACCCTAAACCACAAAGATTAAAATAGTATTAAAATAGATTTTACCGGCAAAATCCACCCAGAATCAAGGTGAAGAACTTTTAAGGGGGACGATGTCCACCGGGTTTTCATTTTTTATCGCTTTCAGGGGTGTTATGTTTATTACGCACCATTTTTTGAATTTACTGCACATATTAGACTTGAAAATATGTCAAATATACTTTCTTCCTTGTTATGCATCCTCGGTATTATGAAAGAATTGAATAATAAAAAACAGAAGTGGTCAGTCACACATAAGGGAGGCTGGCCACTTTCTATTCTCTATATAAGATTGCAAGGAATAAAGCAGTTTTTCTGATCAATCGGTATTACTTCTTCGCACATACAGACAATACCGCCGCTGCCACGCTCTAATGTCGTCTTGTCAAGCACCTCGTATTTTTTGACCTCTCTGCGGTCAGGATTTGCAGATTTTTTGATTTCCAACGGATGAAACAGCCCATTTTCTTCTACAATCACATCAATTTCTTTTGCGTTAGAATCCCGGTAGTATGTCAGGTTCGCTTTATCTGCCGAGTAGGAAAAACTTTTCAAAAGCTCAATCACAACATAGTTTTCAAAGTAATGCCCACTTGCCGCGCCTTGCATCAAGGTGTCCCTGGTAAGCCACATAGACAGATAGGCACATAATCCGGTATCACAGAAATACAGCTTTGGTGTTTTTGTCAGTCGCTTCAATTCATTATTGGCAAAGGGCGGCAGAAGGTAAACAATGCCTAATCCCTCTAAGATCCGCAGCCATTCTTTGGCTGTGGGCTGGGAAATGTCGGCTGCCTCCGCAAGAGTTTTGTAATTTATCTGTTCGGCCGTCAGGGCAGCACAGGCATTCAGAAATTTTTGGAAACGTACAGAATCGGTAATACCACCTTCCTCCGCTACATCCCGCATCAGGTAGGTTTCAATATAAGAATTGAAATATTCCTGCCTCTGCTCGGCATCGGCCCGTAAAGCGTCTGGCATCCCGCCGCGCCAGATATGCTCGAACACATCTATAATATCATTCTTCTTTGCCATTTCCTGCCGCTCCAAAAGGCATGGCAGAGAGAAATCCAATTTGTTTGCAAAAACTTCTCCATCTACTTCATTTTTGGAAAGGCTGTACAGCTCCAGAATTCCAATCCTTCCGGCCAGCGTGTCACGGATATTTTTCATCATCTTATACTGCTGGGAACCCGTCAGCCAGAACAATCCTCTTTCCTCGGTTTCATCACACATAATCTTAATCTGTTCAAACAGCTCCGGCGCTTTTTGTATCTCGTCAATGATGATAGGAGGCTTGTAGGTTTGAAAAAATAAAACGGGATCCGCTTGGGCCAGGGTTCTGGCCATAGTGTTGTCCATCGTCACATAAGTACGGTTTTGTCCCTCAGCCAAATGTTTCAGCATGGTAGTCTTGCCAACCTGCCGCGCACCTGTTACAAGCACCGCTTTGAAAAAGGAACTCATACGCAAAAACTTTCGTTCCAATGCTCGCTCAATGTATGGCATTACATAACCTCCTTAATTTTAGGAAAATATAAAGTTTACTTTATTTTATCCTAAAACTTTGTTGCTGTCAACTACAGCAAAGCACATTGAAATTGCGTTTTGCTCCTTGATGTAACCAATACAATATATGATTGGTTACATCCGCGTAATAGCTATACCTATTTTTAGGTTTCCCGTGCCGAAAAATATTTATTCAAAGCACAAAAGTTGCTTTCTCATACTGTCAATAGCAGCTGGCACAAATGTGCCTCGGTAACAAACCGGCATTGAATCTGTTGCTTTTCATTTTAATTTTTTTAATACTTCGCCAATATCCCCGTCAATGCAGATAGAACGATTTGCAATTTCTCTTGGGGCTTTGGCCTCTCCCAGGTTGACGCAGGCATAAACCGCCCAGGGATTCTCCGCTGTCATTCTCCAGAAGGAAAATTTCACTATGCCGGGGGGATCATTAGGTGTAAAAAAACATAAAAAAAGACAACCTTAGTTGTCATTTAAGCTCAGTTAAGAAGTTTCCAGTCCCCTTACAAAACGAAATAACAGCCTTTTGGGTGGAAGCTGTCCCCCTGATAGGGATAAAAAAGGGGATCTGGGTGGAGTAATGTTCCCCCCCCAAATCCCGGAAAGCAAGAGCAAAGCGGAATGGCGGACACAGCCAGATCAAGATACCGAGAATTTTTTAGTGGCGTTCAGATATTTCATAAGCACACCGAGGTTGGCATAGTAATAAGAAAACTTATCCTTCTTTTTAACCTCTATAAGACCGGAATCGGCCAGTTTTTTCGTATGCTGTGATATGGTGGCCTGCGCATAGTCGAAATGTTCGACCAGGTCTTTGTTACAGACCAGGACCATAGCCTTGTTTGCCTGCATTATATACCGGAAGATCTTGATCCTTGCCGGATGAGCCAGAGCATCAGATACCTGGGCTATCAGCAAGATCTCCTCTTCCTGCATAGAATCATCTTGTTTTCTTAGTCTCATATGAACAGTTTCCTTTCTTCCATTATATTATGACAAAATTCGCCGCATTTTTCAAGGGACAGGTGGAAAAAGGATCAGGGATCGCTGCAACAGGGGCGTGGCGAGGCAGAGCTCCGTCCGGCAGATTTCCGTCCGAAATGGCTGAGCATGGTAGGCGAACCAAATCCTCCGCCAACAAAAAGTTCTCGTTCCATACCTGCAAGCTGTCCCTGGGAACCTGACCGGCCGTTTAATGGTCACTCAGGTTCTCTTAATATTGAACCTACGCAAAGAAAAGAACCACATCTGTGAAACCGATTCTCTATAGGCGGGTTTTCGTAGTTTTTGAGAACTCTTATAAGAGAAAAGGTTCTCGGCAAGGGTCATTGTCACAAAGAAAAGAACTTTTGGCTGGCAGGCAAGCCAGGCCAACGGAACAGCAAGCACGGCAGACCCATAAGACCGCCAGGCCAGCAAACGGCAGACGCCAGGCCATGACACAAGTGCAAAAAAATTTGCATGAGACTCATTTTTGTGATAAAATAAACAAGAACAAAAGGAGAATAAGATAATGAAAAAAGAACACTACGAAAAAATAATAGAAGAACTGATAAAACTCATAGATGAAGGAGTCTACATCGTAGACAAACAGTGCATAGGACGGTTTTATAACGATATCATGGCGTCCATGGAAAAGGTTAACATGGATGATGTGCTGGGTAAGCGTTACCAGGACGCTTTCCCGGATGTGAGGACCAACGACAGCACCATGATGAAAGCGCTGTTCAACGGCGAGGCGACAGTCAAACAGCAGCAGAGCTATAAGAATTTCTACGGAAAAGAAGTTACGACTGTAAACAGTACAGTTCCGGTCATCATCGACGGTGAAACAGTTGCCGCCATAGAGGTCGCAAAAGATATAACCGATATCAGGCGAATGTCCGACACTCTCCTTGAGCTGCAAAAAAGCGACAAGAGTTCAGCAAGACCAAAGAACAGCGCCATCAAGCGATATACATTTGACGATATATATGGAAAAAACGGAGAGTTTGAAGTGGCTCTGCACAGAGCCAAAAAAGCTGCCGAAAACGATGCTGCCGTGTTTATATACGGAGAGACAGGGACAGGTAAAGAACTTTTTGCCCAGAGCATTCATACATGCGGCAAGCGCAAAGACAAGCCTTTCCTCGCTCAGAACTGCGCCGCCATACCGGAATCCCTGCTGGAAGGTATACTTTTCGGTACCGCAAAGGGAAGCTTTACAGGTGCCGTGGACCGAGAAGGCATGTTTGAGCAGGCAAACGGCGGCACGCTGCTTCTGGATGAGATCAGCGCAATGCCATACGATCTTCAGAGCAAGCTGCTGCGCGTGCTGCAGGAAGACTATATCCGCCGCGTCGGAGGCATGAAGGATATACCTATAAATGTAAGGATAATCGCGACTGTCAATGAGCCGCCTGAAGAACTCATAGCCAGAGGCAGCCTGCGGAAAGACCTTTTCTACAGGCTGAATGTCGTCAACATCAAGATCCCTGCCCTGAGAGAGCGGCTGGATGACATACCGATCCTTGCGGAAAAATTCCTTGAAAAATACAATAAGCGATTTGGAAAAGAAATATGGATGATGTCAGACGGAGCGGTAAAAAAGCTGTCCCACTACGATTATCCGGGCAATGTACGGGAACTTGAAAATATCATAGAGCAGGCAGTCTCAATGGCAGAAAACGAGCATGTCCTCACCGAAAAAATCCTTGCAATGCCCGGCTCTTTCCGGAAAGGCAAGGTTCCAATGGCAGAATATGAAAAAAACATCCCTCTGGATAAATATATAAATGAGATCGAAGCCAAAATAATACGGGACACCCTAATGGATACCGGCGGAAATATATCAAGAGCTGCCGAGCAGATGCAGATAAAAAGGCAGACCCTCCAGCATAAAATGAGAAAATACAACATAATGGGCAGGTAACCGCAAAAATATTTGCATAAAAACTGCAAAAATATTTGCATAAAAGAGAAAAGGCGCAAAAGCCGGAAAACTTATTTATCTTAAGAAAACAATAAAAATAACTTTAATTTATTAATTCTTAACAAAAATTAAGCGAAAAAAGCAAAAAAACTATTATTTCAGCCACAAAATACCCTTGGACAAGTATACAATATCCAACTTGACCCTTGGCATGGTCCTTGCTTTATATATGGGCAGTTAAAAACTACAACTAAAATTTTATTTAAAAAGGAGAAACTAAGATGAAAGAAGTAAAAGTAATTATCTGGGGACTCGGCGCTATGGGCGGCGGAATGGCAGACATGCTGCTCAAGAAGAAAGGCGTAGAGATCGTTGGAGTAGCCGGCAGAGGTAAGAAGATCGGAACTTCAATGTACGATTATATCAAGACTGAAAGAGGAGACAGACCTGATGTTATAATCCAGGCTGCTGAAGATGTGATCAAACCAGGCGCTGCTGACATCGTTCTGCTCTGCACAGACTCCTTCACCAAGAACGCATTCCCTAAGCTGAAATTCATCATGGAACAGGGAATCAATGTTATCACTTCTGCTGAGGAAATGGCTTACCCTGCTGCTCAGAATCCTGATCTGGCTGAAGAACTGGACAAGATCGCAAAGGCTAACGGCGTTTCCTGCCTGGGAACCGGAATCAACCCTGGACACATCATGGACCTGCTGGTCCTGGTAATGACCGGATGTCTGGAAGATGTTGAAGAGATCACTTCAAGAAGAGTTAACTCCCTGTCACCGTTCGGACCTGCCGTTATGGAAGAACAGGGAATCGGTATCTCAGTTGAAGAATTCAAAGAAAGAAAAGCTAACCATACTATGTCCGGCCATGTTGGATTTGCTGAATCCGTTGGCATGATGGCAGAAGGCATGGGACTGACTGTAGAAGAATTCGCACAGGACATGAACCCAATCACTACTGATGTTGACAGAAAATCCCCTTACGGATTTGCTGCTGCCGGATCATGCGCAGGCGTTGCCATGACTGCAGAAGCTAAGCTGAGCAACGGAATGCCTGTACACATGGATCACCCGCAGCAGATCGAACCTGAACAGGTTGGCGTAAAGACCGGTGACTATGTTATCATCAAGGGAACTCCAAATGTAAACCTGGTTAACAGCCCTGAGATCGAAGGCGGACTGGGAACTATCGCTATGTGCGTAAACATGATCCCTCATGTTATCAACGCTGATGCAGGACTGCACACCATGATCACTCTGCCTATTCCAAGGGCTGTCATGGGAGACTTCAGAAACCTCATCAAAGAAGAAAAGAAGATCGTAAAATAATCAAACAGTTGATCTGACGCGGCTATGCCGCTTTAGCGGCGCTGCCGTACATTCAAGTTATGGCGGCGCCGTTTTGTCTACTGGTTTTCTGCCGGGACTTATGTTCCGGGCAGGCGCAAATAGTAAGATTAGGAGATGTTTAAAATGGCAAAAAAAGGCGATTGGGTCCGCATTCACAGGGTAATCCTGACTGCGGCGCAGAGAACAGCTAAGCTCCCGGAAGACACGAAGCACGTCGACTTTGAGATGTGGGTAAAAGGATCTCTTCTGAATGAAACAGCAGAGATTGGCGACCAGGTTCAGGTAGAGACAGCTGTAGGTCGTGTAGAAGAAGGAACTCTTATAGAAGTTGGACCTTACTACACTCACAGCTATGGCAAATTCGTTCCGGAGATCATTGAGATCGACAAGAGATTAAGAAAAATCATGCAGTATGGAGGTGAAAACTAATGAAATTAGCTAAAGATTATGATTCCGTAATGGGAAGATCAGCTGAGATCATGAAGGCTTCACTGGGACTGGACTTCAATGATTTCGAATCCGGATCAGTTGCTTTCGACTACGAAGGGCTGATGAAAGCAACCGGATATACCATAGAAGAAGTAGACAAGATTCAGTCAAAAACAGGCGTAGGCCACACTCAGCTCCTTGAACTCAGAAACATAACAAAACTGGCAAGAAAATATGCCAAGCCGGGATACGGCGCAAGGATCTTCGTAAAGGACGAAGCTGCCAACGCTTCCGGTTCTTTCAAGGACAGACGTGCCGCATGCGCTGTAGCTCACGCCAAGAAACTGGGTTACAAGGGCGTTATCGCTGCAACTTCCGGAAACTACGGCGCAGCCGTTGCTTCCCAGGCAGCAATGCAGGGAATGAAGTGCATAATCGTTCAGGAATGCTACGACTCCCACGGCGTAGGCCAGCCTGAGATCGTTGAAAAAGCAAGAAAGTGCGAAGCTTTAGGCGCAGAAGTCATCCAGCTGACCGTTGGTCCTGAGCTGTTCTATGAACACCTTTCAGTAATGGAAGATTCCGGATACTTCAACGCTTCCCTGTACTCACCATTCGGTATTGCAGGTGTTGAGACTCTGGGATATGAGATCGCTATAGACTGCCGTGAAAAACTGGGCAAGGATCCGGACATGGTAGTATGCACCCAGGCCGGCGGCGGAATGGTAACAGGAACCGCCAGAGGCCTCATCAAAGCAGGAGCAACTGACACCACAGTAGTTGCTGCTTCCATCGACCTTACCGGTCTGCACATGGCTTCCGATGAGCAGTTCAACAAGAAGTCATGCACAACAGGACACACCGGATTCGGCGTTCCTCACGCTACAAACCCTGATACAGGAGATGTTCCTCGTTCAGCAGCAAGACCGCTGAGATATATGGACAGATATGTTACCACCACTCAGGGCGAAGTTATGTACATGACAGAAATGCTTGCCAACCTTGAGGGCCTCGAAAGAGGACCTGCCGGAAATACTGCTCTGGCTGCTGCATTTGCACTGGCTCAGGATCTTCCTGAAGACGCCATCGTTGTAGTAACAGAAACTGAATACACCGGAGCCGGAAAACACATCCAGCCTCAGCTTGACTTCGCAAGAGACAACGGTATAGAGATCTTCTTCGGAGATCCTAAGGATGATGTACCTGGAAAGAACATCGTACTTCCTGCTGATCCGGGCCTCTTCAGAGTAAAGGATATGGATCTTGACAAATTGAGAAAATCTCTGATCAAGAGATCTGTTCCAAGAGCCAACGGCAAGAAGCTGACAGCAGAAGATGTCGCTTTCCTGGCAGCCGATACAAGATCAGACGAGACATTTGTCAAATCCGTACTTGATGAGTTAGGCGTAGAATACTAAAAATATAAGGAGAAAAAGGATGAAAAGAGCAGACGATTTCGCGGAAAGAAGAAAGCATATAGCCAATCTTACCGACGAAGAACTTTATAACAGATTCTGGGAACTGACCGATCAGGTAGTTGATCCTCTCCTGGAACTGGGAAGAAAAAATACCACTCCTTCTGTTGAGAGATCAGTCCTCCTCAGAATGGGAGTATCTTCACTGGACTGCATGCCTATCGTTAACCACGCCATCGACCATGGCCTGATGGGCAAGGGCTGCGGTCACTGTGTTTACAAGCTTTCCAAGATGGAAAACATCTCCATCAGAGACGCCAGCATCAAACTCGCCAAGGGCGAAGGCTGGGACAAACTCGTAGAAGCATTCAAGGGAGGTAAGAAGTAATGGAACCATTGAAAAAAGACCAGAAAATTGATATAGTCGAGCTTCTTAAAGACCTTGACAAATACGAACCGAGAAGAAGAGGCTGGACCTGGAGAGAAAAGGCCGAGGACCAGCACATGGGACCTTTTGAATTCCACGAAATTTCCAAGCCGCTGAAGCAGAGCGTTCCGCTCCCTCCGGCCAGGTTCATGGAAGACATCGACCCGCAGCCTATGCAGACCATCACCACTGAGATCGCTTCCGGAAGATTCGAGGACGATATCAGAAGGATGAGAATGGCCGCATGGCACGGCGCTGACCACCTGATGGTGATCAGACACATGGGACAGTCCCACATCGACGGACTGATGGAAGGTACTCCGCAGGGTATCGGCGGCGTTCCTATCACCAGAAAGCAGATAAGAGCTCAGAGAAAGGCTATCGACCTGATCGAGGATGAAGTTGGCCGTCCGATCAACTATCATTCATACATTTCAGGCGTTGCCGGCCCTGATGTAGCCGTTCTGTTCGCCGAAGAAGGCGTAAACGGAGCTCACCAGGACCCTCAGTACAATGTTCTCTACAGAGACATCAACTGCGTAAGATCCTTCGTAGACGCCTGCGAATCCAAGAAGATCATGGCATGGGCTGAGATCCTCCAGATAGACGGAGCTCACAACGCCAACGCCACCGCAAGAGAAGCATGGAAAGTAATGCCTGAGCTGATCGTTCAGCACGCTATCAACTCCAGATTCTCCGAAAAAGTCGGCATCAAGCCTGAAAACATTTCCCTGTCAACAGTACCTCCGACAGCTACTCCGGCTCCATGCGTTTACATGGACCTGCCTTATGCAGTAGCCCTCAGGGACATCTGCGACAGATACAAGATGAGAGCACAGATGAACACCAAGTACATCCAGTCCTCCACCAGAGAGGCCACTGTGACCCATGTACTGAACATGCTCATCTCCAAGCTCACAAGAGCAGACATCCAGTCAACCATAACTCCTGACGAAGGAAGAAATGTTCCTTGGCACATCTACAATATCGAAGCCTGCGACACTGCGAAGCAGACTCTGATAGGACTTGACGGCCTTATGGATCTGGTTGAGCTGAAAAAAGACGGTCCGCTGAGAGAAATGGCCAGAGAGATCAAGGAAAGAGCCTGCCTGTTCATGGAAGAGATCGTTGAAAACGGCGGATACTTCCAGGCTGTTCAGGATGGTTTCTTCGTTGACTCAGCCAAATATCCTGAAAGAAACGGCGACGGTATCGCCCGTAAGATCGAAGGCGGCGTAGGATATGGATTTATCTTTGAAAGAGATGAAGACTACATGGCTCCTGTAACAGCTCACTACGGATACAACAATGTTGAGCAGTACGGCGGAGACCCTGAGAACCCGTCAGCCCTCATCGGCGGATGTACTTTCGAAGACAGGAGCAAGATCGTTTACATCGACGAGCTGGACGAAAACGACAATGTAAATGTAAGACTTGAAAAAGTTGCCAAATACAGGACCGGCGATGTCATCACTCCGGAAGTTGAATGGTGCGGCGACAGAGTTATCATGCTCACCATGATGCTCCCTATCAACGCCAGGGTTGCCAAAGCCGCTGCCGTTGAACTTGGCAAGAAGCTGGGCCTTGTAGATCCGGAAGTGATTTCCGTAGAAGACATGCAGGATGCAGAAGGCACCAGGATCGAGCTCAAGGGCCGTGTTGACTTCGACATCGACCTGACCACCCTGGAGATCCCGCCTGAACCGCATCACATGTCCGACAAGGAGCTCTATGAAGAATTCGAGGGCGAAGGCCGTCACATGAAGGTCGTTTGCGGAACTGTCGGCGAAGACGAGCACTCCGTAGGTATGCGCGAGATCATCAACATCAAGCACGGCGGAATCGAAAAGTGGGGTATCGAATGTATCTACCTGGGAACTTCCGTACCTGTTGAAAAGATGGTTGACGCCTGCATCGAGGAAAATGCCGAAGCTATCCTGGCTTCCACCATCATTTCCCACGACAATGTTCACTATAAGAACATGAAGCGCATCAATGACCTCTGCGTCGAAAAAGGTATCAGAGATAAGGTTATCATCTGTGCCGGCGGTACTCAGGTAATCCCTGAAGAAGCCGTTAAGACCGGTATCGATATGGGATTCGGAAGAGACTCCCACGGTATCGATGTTGCAACCTTCCTGGCTGAAGAAAGACAGAGAAGAAGAGGCGAAAGAGAATAAGCTGCCAATGGGGCTGGGCCGGAAAAGCCCGGCCCCGTTTTTCATAAGGCGCTGTCGGCCTTGTACTGCTGGCCTGCATTGCATGAAATGGGAAATAATGGTTGTAAAATAATGGGAAATGTTGTATGATTGTCTGTACCGAGAGAAAAAAGCCAACATTTTTCCAGAAAACAGGCTATTTAAACCTCAACATTGCCCGCATGTTGGCTTTTTGCTACGAAAATATGATTTTAGGTAACACTTTTCCGGAAAACTGTTACCTATTTCGGCAAATCAAGGGAAAAAAGCCAACAAGAGGTGTTAAAATGGTACAAACAAAGGCATTTTTTGAGAAAATGTTGGCGGATCTGCAAGCGCAGCTTCAAAAAGCCAACAAGGAACTGGAAGCAAGTCCGCCAGGCAATGTCGTACGAGTAAAACGGGCCAATAAATATACTTTTTTTCAAGTATACAACCAAGAGAACGAAAGAGTACGAAAAGCCATAACAAAAGACGCAGCGATGATAAATGCTTTGGCTCGCAAGGCCTATCTGAACACAGAAATAAAGATTCTGGAAAAAGATATCAAGGCGATGACTGTTTTCATACACAATTTTGAAGAACCGATATATGAAAATATCATAGCTGTGTTACCGGAACGATTTCAACAATATGATCTGGCCAAGCGCGATCAGTCTGCCTGGTCCTCCCAGCCGTACCGGCAGAGCACATACATGCCCCAGCACAAAAGACACACCACATCCCGCGGCCTCAAGGTCAGGTCAAAGTCCGAGCTCCTGATAGCCGAAAAACTCAGCGAACACGGCATACCTTTCAGGTATGAGCAGATACTGGAAATAGGCGGCATAGAATATGCCCCGGACTTTACCATCCTCCGCCCGGACGGACAGCAGATATACTGGGAGCACTGCGGGCTCACTTCAGACACCCGCTATATGAGCCATCACTGGCAAAAAATGCAAGCCTATTCTGAAGCAGGGATACTGCCGTGGAAGAATCTCATAGTAACCTACGACGATGAGGATGGGATCCTCGACATGGCCGCCGTGGAAAGCGAGATCAAAAACAAGGTGATGAAATGATAGAAACAAAGAGAATGTGGCTCCGTGAAGCCACTGCCGACGACATCGACCAGATAATCGCCCTGGAAGAGCACAAGGACAACAGGGATTTCCTCTGGATCGGTACTCGCCAGGAGCACCAGGACGAGATAGACGATCCCAACCACATACTGCTCATATTTGAGAAAAAACAAGACAGGAACACTGTGGGCTATGCACTCATCCGCCTCAATCCCAGATCAGAGATATTTGAGCTCCGCCGCATAGCTATTTCCGAGAAGAACCGGGGATACGGCCGAGAAGCCATGGAAGCACTGTTCAAGTTTGCCTTTGAGGAGTTGAACATAAACAGGTTCTGGCTGGACGCCTATCCGGACAATACGGTCGGGATACACCTTTACGAAAGCCTCGGCATGCACAGAGACGGAGTGCTGCGCCAGAACTACAAGTCAGAACGGGGATACCTTGACCAGATTATTTTTTCCATGTTAAAAGATGAGTATTTTGCAATAAAAGACAAGCGCATTGAAAAGAGGTGAACGCCATGCTGCGTAAAGCCACCAAGAAAGACAAAGAACAGTGGGTACGGCTCAACAGAGAAATAGCGGAATTTGATGTGAGCGATGATAACCTCTGGGGACAGATAGACCATGCCAAAGACGAAGAACTGGCAGAGGTTTTCAGCGATGCCCTTTCAAACCCTCAGCAGATAACGATCTTCATGATAGAGGAGGAAGGACAGGTGATCGGGTTTGCCAACACCATGACCATTTTCAGCATATGGTCAGAAGGCTATGCCCTCGCTGTAGAAGAAATGTATATACGGGACGACATGCAAGGCAGAGGTCTCGGTAAAAAAGCAATCAAAGAATTAGAAGATTACGCGCGGACCAGCGGCTACAGGCGGCTCCAGTTCCAGTCGGAGAATACGAGCCCCCAGGCCGAAAAGCTGTACGGAAAACTTGGATATAAGCCTGTTTCAGTAAGTTTTTACGCACGATATTTATAGAGATGGCGGCTGCCGCCGAAAGATCAACACAGAAAGGAAAAGCACATATGAAAGTAGATGTCTTAGTTGCGGAAATAGGCTCCACCACCACCGTAGTAAACGCCTTTATAGACCTTGACAGTGACAGACCTTGTTTCTGGGCGCAGGGCCAGGCGCCCACTTCGGTGCTGGACGGAGATGTAAGGATAGGATTGCAGGGAGCTATTGACGACCTGTGCAGAAAGAAAGGCATAGATCATCTGGAATATGACCAGATGCTTGCCACTTCATCGGCTGCAGGCGGTCTTAAGATGACCGTTCACGGACTGGTATATGACATGACAGCAAAAGCAGCCAAAGAAGCTGCTCTGGGAGCAGGCGGAATCATCCATGATATAACCGTAGGCCGCCTCCGGAGGACAGATCTCAAGCGGATAAAGGAGATAAACCCCAACCTTATCCTCATAGCCGGCGGCGTAGACTACGGCGAAAGGGACACGGCCATATACAATGCAGAGATGATAAGGAGCTTGGGCCTCAAGACCCCGGTAGTTTATGCCGGCAATATAGAAAATCAGGAAGAGATGAAGCTGATCTTTGAGGACAGCGGCCAGTACCTCTACATCGTAGATAATGTGTACCCTAAGATAGACACTCTAAATGTAGAGCCTTGCCGCAAGGTCATCCAGGAGGCCTTTGAGGATCATATAACCCATGCGCCGGGTATGGAACATGTCAGGGACATGGTAAACGGACCGATCATACCTACTCCGGGGGCCGTAATGGAGTGCGCCAAAGTCTTATATGACTGCATAGGCGATCTGATGGTCATAGATGTGGGCGGAGCCACTACCGATGTCCATGCGGTGACAGAAGATTCTGACGCCGTGGCCCGCATACTCACTGCTCCGGAGCCAAAGGCCAAGAGGACCGTGGAAGGCGACCTGGGAGTATATGTAAACAGGATGAAGGTCATAGAGTCCATAGGGGAAGAAAAACTCAGGGAAGAGTGCCAGACAAAGCTCCATATCGATCTGGACAAAACTCTGGAAACCTATGTGGCCATACCTAAGAACGAAGATGAATTCAAGCTGGTAGAGCGTCTGACCCAGGAAGCAACCCTTAGAGCTGTAGAAAGACATGCAGGCCAGATAAGATATGTCTACGGCCCATCAGGAAGACAGACCCTTGCTGAAGGCAAAGACCTGACCCAGGTAAAATATATCATCGGCACAGGAGGAGCCCTTACACGCCTGCCTCACAGGGTGGACATCATGGGGATGATCCCGAAAGACAACGAAACAGGCATGAAGCTGTATCCGAGCGAAGCAGTCAAGATACTGGTAGATAATGATTATATCATGGCTTCTCTTGGCGTGCTTTCCAAGACTCACCGTCAGGGGGCCATAAGGCTGCTGGGACAGAGCCTTAAAATGGACTTGCAGGAACAGGAGCACGCCGTGAACAAAGCTCAGTTCATAGAGGAGCTCCAAAGGCTCAACAATGCCGCCAAGGCCAAAGAGGAAGAACGCCTGCACCACATCGAAGAAATGGAAAAGATGGGCTATGATATGAGCGAATACAAGAATCCGGAAAAAATAGGCGGCGCCACCCACGAAGAAGTTGAAGCGGCAAAAAAAGAAGCCCTTATGCAGGACCGCACCGTCAAAAAAGGCGAAGATCTTATAATGAACAGAGAAACCGCCGATGAGCAGGAAAGGCAGGAGAACAAGAAAAAAGCCGGATGTGACGGCGACTGCGATACCTGCACCCGCAGACACTGCCCTTATGGCAAGAAATAGGATTTTCAAGGAGGGAAACATGTATCCAAGATTAGTCATAGACATAAATAAGCTAAAAAGCAATCTGGACGCCGTAGCCCATATTACCAAGGACCAGGGCGGCTGCAGCCTTATGATAGTCACCAAAGGACTTTGTGCCGACAAGGAAATGGTACACATGGTGGCACAGCATCCGGCAGTAGACTTTGTGGCAGATTCAAGGGTAAAGAACATCAGGACTTACGCTGAAGAAGTAAGAAAAAACGGTAAAAAGACCGTACTCCTGAGAATACCGATGCACGATGAAGTGACGGAAGTGGTAAAATATGTGGACCTGAGTTTCAACTCGGAGCTTTCCACCATAAGGCTGCTGAACGAAGAAGCGGCCAAAGCCGGCCTGACCCACAGCGTGCTGCTGATGATAGACCTGGGAGACCTGAGAGAAGGGATCTTCTTCAAAAACGAAGATCAGATCTTCAAAGCCGCAGAGGAGATCCTTTCCATGAGCAATATTGAACTTTACGGTATCGGCGTCAATTTGACCTGCTATGGAGCGATCATACCAAAATACGACAACCTTTCTCAGCTGGTAGAAATTGCCGGCAAGATAGAAAACAGGTTCGGCATCAAGCTCCACATGATATCCGGCGGAAATTCCAGTTCCATCTATCTTGTGGAAAAAGGCCAGCTTCCGGAAGGCATCAACAACCTCAGGCTTGGCGAGGCATTCCTGCTTGGAAATGACACAGCCTATGAGACTAAACTGCCGGGAACTACAGACGACACACTTGTATTGGAAGCTCAGATAGTGGAACTCAAGGAAAAACCGTCCCTTCCGATCGGAGAGGTTGGAGTAGACGCTTTCGGCCATAAGCCTTATTACGAGGACAGAGGTATCATCAAACGGGCGATCATAGCCGTAGGCAAGCAGGATACTGAACTGGACAGCATGACTCCGCTGGACGAAAAGATCGACATCCTGGGAGGCAGCTCCGATCACATCATCCTCGATGTGACAAAATCCGACAGAGAATACAAGGTGGGCGACATCGTCAGGTTCACCCTGGGATACGGCGGTATGCTCAAGACGGCCACAAGTCCATATGTGGAAAAAACCTATATAAAATAAAAGCCGGTTATAAGATAAAAGACAGTATTAAAAAAGCGCACCCAAAGTGCGCTTTTTTAGAGGATCTTTGAAGCTGACCGTGCCTGAGGACGGTCAGCATGCAGTCTGACTGGATCATTTCAGTTGGCAAGTCTGATCTACGATAAAGGCTGTGCGTAGATCACCATAAAGTCGATATGGTCTTGGTATTGTGAACTTGCTATGCTCTGGATGATCTCATCCCATGTCATATCAGGATCGTTTATCAGGACATATTGCAAGAGAGAACTGGTATTCTGCGGAGGCTGATTAGCTGTATAAGGCACTTCAAACCGTCTCAGATATCTGTATTCACGGGTATAGGCAGTACGGCCCTGATCTTCTTCCGTGAGAGAAAAGGTCTTCCCGTCATAGACGAGATGGAAAAGGAACAGAGAGTCAGATCCGTCAGGTCCTGCTGTCTGCGCAGGAGTTTTTCCAGATGAAATACCATCGGCTGTATAGTAATGGTCAAGATACACATCGGCTTGCTGGCCGTCGCTGACCTTATGTAAGAAGCTTTCCCACTGATCGATGCCGCGGGTGCACATGCCATCCTTCAGCACGATATGGCCATTTTCTCCAATGACTGCTGAAGATGAAAGGCCTGTGTCCGCACTGCTGTTTTCCGGCGGATCTGTCAGGAAACAAACGACAGCAGCCGTGCAGCAGACCATTGCCAGGACGATAAGCCAAACGGATGGTTTTTTATGATCCATGATCCTTTTTATGCGTTCCTTGACACGGATCTCGCCAAAAGCCGGCGGGCATGTAATGATCATCCGGCGGCTGACGCTGTATTTGAGCAAAGTGGAAGCATATTCCCTGCGCTCACATTCATTCATGGCCTTTATGGTCTTTTCATCGCAAGCCGCTTCTATATCCCTGCAAAGAAGTATATAGGCAAGCCATATCAGAGGATTGAACCAGTAGATGGCAAGAAGCACATAGCCGGCAGCTTTCCACCAGTGATCCTTTCGGCGGATATGAGCATTTTCATGGGCGATCATATATGCCATGTCTTTGGAAGGTATATTATAAGGCAGATAGATGACAGGCCGGAAAAATCCCATAACAAATGGAGTATCTGCATATTCGCTCTGCCGTATATTTTCTCGCAGAGCAGTAGAAATTTTCAACCTCTTTTTCAGCCGCAGATAGCTGACGGATCCATATAAAAGTATGGCGGAGGCTCCTGCGATCCAGACCCATGTAAAAAGCATGGCCTGTATCTGAGATGGATTTATGCTGGCGCCCGGAGCAGGCTCAAGAGAACCGGAAAGGACAGGATTTACGATGCTGTCGATCACATTTATTCCGCTGTTGATCTGAGGCAGATCTCCATTGACAAAATCCACGGGCAGCGTCTGTGCGCTTGGGATAAGGCTGAAAATGCTTTGCACGGATACAGGGCATATAAGACGGACGGCGACCAGGCCCCAAAGCAGGCAGCATATCCATCTGGGACATTTGCGCAGCAGCGGCCGCAGTACAAGTATGGCCAGCACAAACCAGCCGGCATTTATGCTCATGTTGGCCAGGTTTAAAAGAACAGTCTCCATATTGCGCCTCCTTATTTCTCAATAATGCGCCTGATCTCCTCTATTTCGTCATCAGAAAGCTCCTGCCTGCGGGCAAAGGCGGCGATGAAAGCAGGAACAGAGCCTTGAAATTTCTTTTCTACCAGCTGGTCGATCTCGGACATCTGGGCATCTTCTTTTGAGATCAGAGAAGTAACTGTGCCTGCATTATTTTCCAGGACCCCTCTGTCTCCCAGCCGTTTGATGACGGTGTAAGTGGTGGTGCGTTTCCATCCGAGTTTTTCATGGCATAACCTGACCAGTTCTGTTGTCAGGACAGGCTCATGTTCCCAGAGTATCAGACAGAAACGGTATTCACTCTCAAATATTTTCGGAAATTCCAAAGAAATCACCCCTTTTGTCTAATCAAGTAGAATATCTCCTAAGGGTAGTCTACAACATTAGATAAGGCGGGTCAAGTGTTTTTTTGCCTGCTTTTTTTCAATCTCAGCAGAAACATTACCGGATGCATGTCGTTTATGAACCAGCCCATACTAAGATACAGCAATGAGATAAGGAGCGCCGTACTGCTGATACACGGCGAAAAAGCCCATTCCTGCTATTTCAGCAGGGACGCTTATGCTGATATGATAAAGGACAGCGCCTATGCAGACAACAAGGAACTGATGATAATACCGGGTGCAGTCCACACAGATCTTTATGACAGGACGGATATCATACCTTTTGATAAGATCGAGAAGTTCATGCAGGATAATATGAAGTAGAAAAAATCTGGCGATAAAAATGCGGCCTTCAGAGATGCCAAAATCTGAAATCCGCATTTTTTTATCCGGAAATTTAAAGTGCAGGCATTAACATCAGACATTGAAAGGCGGAACTTTTTTACTTTCTTCTTGACCGAACCCGGATACTGTGTTTTATAATTATATATCCCAACAGGAAAGGACAGGTCTTATGGCTAAAAAGAGAGCTTTCAAAATGCCGTCGGCAGTGACCATAGTTATGATCTTTCTGGCGGTTGTGGCAGTATTGACATGGTTTGTCCCCACATCGGCCGTTGTCACAGACGGTGACGGGACCAGCAGGATAATATATAACGCTGCCATCGATGGTGAAGGCAATATAATAGAAAACGCCGGGACTGACCCGGTGGGCATATGGGAATATTTCACAGCCCCCATCCAAGGCTTTGCGGATGCGGCAGAGATCGCAACATCTATCCTGGTGTCCGGCGGGATGATCGCTTTGCTGAACCATACCGGGACCATGGATGCCGGGATCGGCGTACTTCTCAAACGGTTCAGCGGAAATACGCTGATAATCATCCTCATGGCCGTATTTGCACTGATGGGCAGTGTCTACGGAGCATGGGAGGAACTGCCGGCCTATGCTGTTATCGTCATTCCGCTGTTTGTTTCCGCAGGTTATGATGCTGTCACAGGAATGATGGTAATACTGATAGGCGCTACAGTGGGCAATATGGCAAGCGTCGTAAATCCATACTCTATAGGAGCGGCAGTGGCAGCAATAGGTAATCCTGATCTTTCCCTGGGTTCGGGAATACTATTGAGGATGATACTCTTTGCGGTGATGCTGGCGGTGGGTATCCTGATGGTACTGCGTTATGCATCGAAAGTAAAAAAAGCGCCGGAATCTTCCATGGCAAAAGGAGCAGAAAATGCTCTCAACATCAAAGAAAATGTCGGCGTTACGCCTATGACAAAAAGACGAAAATGGTCGCTGGCAATCTTTATCCTTGTGATCCTCCTCTGCGTTATGGGATATATCCCATGGGATTCCATACCTGCAGGCAGCGGGACAGCTTCCGACTATGTCAATGGTCTTCAGAACGCAGTCATGGACAGCTTTATAGGCCAGCTTCTGGGAGCAGACAAGTTCACAGAATTTGGCGGATGGTACTTTATTGAATTTTCAGTTATCTGGTTCATAGGAGCCGTTGCCATCGGCCTTATAAACAAAATGCCTGAGGGCGAATTTGTCAATGTGTTTACAGGCGGGGCAAAAGATCTTGTCGGAGTTGTGTTTGTCCTCTCCGCCTCAAGGGGGATTTCCATGTTCATGGGTTCATCTGAATCAGGAATGAGCATAACATTTATATACTGGATACAGAAAATGCTGGCGGGAGTGCCTTTGTGGGCGTTTGTGATGGCTGGATTCGCCGCATATTTTGGTATAGGACTGTTCCTTCAGTCCACCAGCGGTGTAGCGGGCATAACCATGCCTGTATTCGGCGCAGTGGCTTTTGCCCTTTTTTCTGCATCGGCAGTCGGTCCGGCAGGCGGACAGACTGTCCTGCTGTCGGTGTTCACATGCGGGATAAATTTTGTGTGCGGACTATATCCCGAATCTACCAATCTGGGCATATGTGAAATGGCCGGACTGTCATACAATATGTTTTTTAAACAGTGGCTAAAGATACTGGCACCTGTGCTTGCAGCGGCTGTGATCATAATATCCGCAGCCCCGTATATTGGGATCGTATAAAGAAAAACAGGACAGCAGAATGATATGCTGTCCTGTTTTTGTAGTTCCATCACCATCTGTTACAGGAGATCTTTCAGCCTGGAATGATGCCTGAACGGTAGAAGATGCTGATACATTTTCAAGGGTGAGCGATGTTACTGCTCCCCTGCTTACACTGTCAACGGCCACATTGGTAACCGAAACATCCGAAGGGATGACCAGGTCCACGCCGCCTAAAACCGGCAGACTCTGGCAAAAAGCCAACAAGCAGCATGTTTTCAGGTCCAATAGACATATTTTAAAGGAGAATGCTGGCTTTTTTCCAGATGACGAGAGAAAAAGCCAACGCTTCGCCGTACGGAAAGAGCAGGGCCTCCGGGCCGCAGGCGGACATCCTTCCACGAAAAGCACTGGGCATTTCCCCGGTTGAACCGCAGGGCATTATAAGGTAAAATAGGTGTATAGAAAAGGGGATCTTATGGGTTTTTTATTCAACGGAGGCGCAGAAATTTTCATAAGCGCCGTTTCCTCATCGTAGCTGCAACTATCGTGATAAGCATTGTAAAGGGACTTCAGACCTGGAAGAAAAACAACGAGTCTCCCAGGCTTTCTGTGGAGGCAGTGGTTGCGGCCAAGCGAGCGGAAGTACATACATTTCATCAGCCAAATGCCGGAGACGCCACGGGGATGCACGGATATACCACGACTACGAACACAACTTATTATGTGTGTTTTCAGTTTGAGACTGGCGACAGGCTGGAGCTCAGAGTGAGCGGCTGGGAGTATGGCATGATTGCCGAGGGCGACAGAGGGAAGCTGACTTTTCAGGGCAGCAGATATCTTGATTTTGAAAGGAAAGAAATATGAGCAGAGAAAGGGATGCAAAGGGCGAATGCCTGATCTGCGGTGCACCGATAGAATATTTAAAAGAAGACATCCTGATGGAATGTGTCATATGCCGAAAGAAAGAAATGAGCAAGACGCGGTGTACGAACGGCCACTATATCTGCAGCGACTGTCATACCAGCGGCATGGACAGTATAGTGAAATCATGCCTTGCTGAAAGTTCCCGTGATCCTGTCCACATCATTGAAAAGATGATGTCCATGGATTTCTGTCATTTTCACGGCCCGGAGCATCATGTGATGGTCGGAGCCGCCCTTTTGACAGCCTACAAAAACGCCGGAGGGGATATCGACCTTGCGAAGAGCCTTTCCGAAATGTACAGCCGCGGAAAACAAGTGCCCGGCGGTGCCTGCGGATTTTGGGGCGCCTGCGGGGCCGGGATAAGCGCCGGGATATACATGTCGATCATCACAGGGGCGACGCCCCTGGCACAGGAAGCCTGGGGCCTTTCCAACAGGATGACTGCCAGGGCTCTTGAAAGGATAGGCAGCGTAGGCGGGCCCCGCTGCTGCAAGAGAGATTCATATCTTGCAATCCTTGAAGCGGTAGAGTTTACCCGCAAGGAGAGGGGTATTACTATGGAAAGTGGCAAGATCACCTGCTCCCGGTCGGATATGAACAATCAGTGCATAGGTACCAGATGTCCGTTCCACCCTGTACAGACGGAGTAAGGGATAGGTAGAGGTTTCGGGATGTGCTGCCGGTGCGGGATGCTGCCGGCGGCAGAAATGTTGCATGTTTTTTTATGCTTCAAAAAATTTACAACATGACCTTCCTTTTCGGTCGGAAATCCTATGCCGGAGCGGCATAATGCTGTATCTTATCGCAGCCCTTGGAAAATAATACAACATTGGTCAATGCCAACTCGCCGGTCTCGCTGACCTACCCGTATCGCCGGTCTCGCTGACCTTACAGACATTGCCGGCCTCTTTTATACAAAACAACTAAACTGTCTATTGATAAATGATTCCGAGTCAATTATAATTGACTCGGAATCATTTATTTTGCGAAACTGAAGGGAGAGATAAAAGTGAAGCGGGCCATGAGCGCAGAGGCCAAGGCTGCAAGGGCAAAGCAGATAATGGATGCCGCAGCGGATATGCTGCTGTCCACAGACTATCGGCATCTTAAGATGTCCAGCATAGCCAAGGCCGTGGGAATTTCAAATGGTTTGATATTTAAATATTTTAAGACCAAAGAAACCCTGTTCTTGAGCCTCCTCTGGCGGGAATACGAAAAAAGGCTGGATTATCTTGAAGCAGAAACTGAAAAGACCGATTTCAGGGATTTTTCTGATGTACAGGAGCTGCTGCTTTCAGAACTGGAGCATCTGCTTTACCAGAATCCCGTATATATTAAACTGGAATCCATGAGGTCCATAATTTTAGAGAAAAATGCGGACACTCAGCTGCTGCTCAAGATGAAAGAAAAATTTTACGGCAGGGTCAATGCATGGAGCAGGAAATTCAGCGGAAGCGGCATAATATCCCAGGGGGAAATACTTGACATTTTCTTTGCTGAAATAGGCATCATAACCGGATGTTACCTGCAAAACGCCATTCTTAACGACGCACGAAACATCATTTCACAGGATCGTGATAATGTGCCGGAGATATCAGAGACGGATTTTCGCGAAGAAATTCTCAACAGGATGAAATATTATCTGGAAGGATATAAACAAAACATGGATAATTGAGGAAAAGGGGGAACAGATGCTACAGATACAACATATTTGCAAAGAATACAAGACGGGAGAACTGGTACAGAAAGCGCTGGACGATGTGAGCCTGAACCTGAGGGACAACGAGTTTGTGGCCATCCTTGGACCCAGCGGTTCCGGCAAGACCACTCTCCTGAACATAATAGGCGGCCTCGACCGCTATGACAGCGGCAACCTGATAATAAACAGGATCTCAACGAAAAAATACAAGGACAGGGACTGGGATTCATACAGGAACCATACCATCGGCTTTGTTTTCCAGAGCTACAACCTGATACCTCATCAGAGCGTTCTTTCCAATGTGGAACTGGCACTGACCATTTCCGGCATAGACAAAGAAGAAAGGCGTGCCAGAGCCGTCAGGGCCCTTGAAGAAGTGGGCCTGGGCGACCAGCTGCACAAAAAGCCCAACCAGATGTCCGGAGGTCAGATGCAGAGGGTGGCCATCGCAAGGGCGCTTGTAAACGATCCGGACATCCTGCTGGCCGATGAGCCGACAGGAGCCTTGGACAGCGAGACATCCGTCCAGGTCATGGATCTGCTCAAAGAAGTGGCAAAAGACAGGCTGGTGGTCATGGTGACCCACAACCCGGAGCTGGCACAGAAATATGCGACCCGCATAGTCAATCTGCGGGATGGCAGGATACTTTCCGATTCGGACCCTTTCGAGCCGGATGCAGGTTCTCTGGGAGAGCCGGAGCACAGGAATATGGGCAGATCATCCATGTCTTTCCTGACGGCCCTTGCCCTCAGCTTCAACAACCTGAGGACCAAAAAAGCCAGGACCATCCTGACCTCTTTCGCCGGTTCCATAGGGATCATCGGCATCGCGCTGATACTTTCCCTGTCTACAGGGGTCAACAATTATATAGAGACGGTGGAAAGGGAGACCCTTTCCCAGTATCCTCTTCAGATAATGAGCACCGGCTTTGATTTTTCATCCATGCTGACAGAAATGCCGGGTGTATCTGGCAGCAGCGGCGACAGCAGCGCAGACAGCGCAGGCAACGGTGAAAAAGGCGAGATAGATGTCATCGACATGGTTTCGGGAATGTTTTCCACCATGGATTCCAACGATCTGAAATCGTTAAAGGCCTATCTGGAAAGCGGCGACAGCGGTATAGAAGGATATATCAACGCCATCGAGTATTCTTACGGCATATCGCCGCAGATATACAGGGTGGATGGCGACAGCTACCGGCAGGTCAATCCGGACCGGTCCTTTGAGGCTCTGGGGTTTGGCTCCTCGTCCGGACAGAACAGCATGATGTCGGCCATGATGAGCACCGATGTTTTCTATCAGATGCCGGAGAACAAGAGCCTTTACGAAAGCCAGTACGATGTAAAGGCGGGACGCTGGCCGGAAAAATATAACGAGTGCGTGGTAGTGCTCACATCTAATGGAAATATAAGCGATTTTATGCTCTACACCCTGGGACTTCGGGATTATGCAGAGCTTGATGCGATGATACAGCAGTTCATCAACGAGGAAAATGTTGAAACAACTTTCCGCGGAGGGTCATATTCTTATGAGGACCTGCTTGGGATAACTTTTAAGATCGTCAATGCTTCCGACCGCTACCAATATGACAGCCAGTACAGTGTATGGAGAGATAAGTCAGATGATGATGCCTATATGCTCGATCTGGTGCGCGGAGGCGAGGACCTGACAGTTGTAGGAGTGATGCAGGCCTCAGAAGACGCCAACGGCCTGCTGCTCACATCCGGCATAGGATACACGGCTGAGCTTACCCAGCATGTAGCCCAGCAGGCGGCGGAAAGTCCGATAGTCAAACAGCAGCTTGCCGACAGGTCCGTTAATGTGCTGACTGGAGAGCCTTTTGGACAGCAGGAAAGCGGCGGCTTCGACATGGGCTCCATGTTTTCGGTAGATGCGGAAAAACTCCAGAGCGCTTTTCGCTTTGAGCCTGACATGTCCGGGCTGATGAATTCCCTGGGCTTAAATATATCGTCAGAAGATATGGGCCAGATAATGTCCGCCCTGTTGACGGGATACCAGCAGTATGCGGAGTCCCATCCGGAGGCCGACTACTCGGCTCTGGGCCAGGCTGTGATCGGCTATCTTCAAACCGATGAGGCCCGCAGCGTCATCACACGCAACATAATGGAGATCATACAGGCAAACGGAGGGCTGACCGTTTCTCAGGATCAGCTGCGTCAGCTTATAACGGACATAATGACCGGTTATCAGCAGTATGCGGCGGAAAACGGCTACACCGACCCGGACAGGTTCAACGAATATCTGGCAGAATATCTCCAGACCCCGCAGGCTCAGGCCATCATAGGCGCATGGGCGCAGGAGGCTCTGGGAGATCTCTCTGAAATAACCGTGACCGATGAACAGATGAACAAGCTGGTTTCCGATATAATTTCCGGTTACAGCGCCTATGCGTCTGCCAACGGGCTGCCTGATCCGACAAAGATCGGCGAGCATTTCTCGGCATACATGGAGACGGCTCAGGCCCAGGCCATACTGGCTTCGGGTCTGACGGGAATGGTTGATATGAGCGGCATGGAGGAACAGTTCGCCAGGGCCGTTGAAGAAGGATTTTCCATCGACAGCCAGGCCCTGTCCCAGGCATTTTCCATGAACATGACAAGTCAGGAATTCACAGAGCTGATGATGTCCATGAACTCGTCGGAAGCGGCCACTTACGAGGGAAACCTCACGAACCTGGGCTATGTGGACTTCGACACGCCGACCCTGATAAACATATATCCGATCGATTTTGAAAGCAAGGAGCATGTGGTAAATATCCTCGACGCTTATAACAGCCGCATGGAAGCCGAAGGCAAAGACGAACAGGTCATAACCTATACGGACATGGTGGGCGCCCTCATGTCGTCGGTGACGGATATAATAGATATAATCAGCTATGTGCTCATCGCTTTCGTTTCCATCTCGCTGGTGGTGTCGTCCATAATGATCGGTGTTATCACATATATAAGCGTTCTGGAAAGGCAGAAAGAGATCGGTATCCTCCGGGCCATCGGCGCTTCCAAGGGGAACATCTCCCAGGTGTTCAACGCCGAGACCTTTATCATCGGCCTCTGCGCCGGTCTGATGGGCATAGGCGTGAGCCTGCTGATCCTCATACCGGGCAACGCCCTCATCCATCATCTGGCGGGTACCAACGACATAAGCGCCGTGCTCCCGGCTTTGCCGGCGGTCATCCTGGTGGCGCTCAGCGTCGTGCTGACCCTTATCGGCGGTATAATCCCGTCCCGCAAGGCGGCAAAGAGCGACCCGGTGGCGGCCCTCAGGTCGGAATAGCCGGAATAGGATGTCCGGAAAATATGATACAGGAAAACTCAAGGCAGGGACCGTTCGGTCCCTGTTTTTGCGTTTTATAAGGCCCCTGCCTTTGCGTTTCGGTTGACAGGGGATACATGCGATGATAATATATTGTTAAAAAATAGATTTGTGTGTGTGGCGGAGGTATGCGAAAGAACTGTCCGGTTTCAAAATATTTTTGAAAAAATTCAAAAAAGTCCGTGACAAAATCGCTTCTTCTCCGTATATGTATGTAAAAGAAGGAAAAGAGGGTATTATGGAAAAAATGACAAGCGCAAGGAATTACACATGGCTGATGACCAAAAGCTCGCTGGTGTTCTGCGTCCTGGCACCGCTGGTCCGGTATCTGGTCTCGGTGATCTTCGATACCAGCGACGGGTTTGTGCAGATCCGGGATACATTTCTGATATTTTTCGTGCTGGCTGTGGTGATGGGAGTTTCGACGCTGGTGCTCAGCATGATGTTAAAGCGGAAAGCCTAACCATGGCAGGTTTTTAATAAATTTCTCCGAAATCGCAACTTCAGGTAGCACAATGTAAGCATAAGTTGGTTGCGGCGAGGCTGTTTATCCTGTATCATAGGGCTACAGATAAGAGAACGAGACCATGAAAGGAGATAAATATGTCATTTGGAGAAAATCTGAGACTCATGCGAAAAGCACGGAACCTGACCCAGGAACAGTTTGCTGAGGCTCTGGGAGTTTCAAGACAGGCGGTATCAAAGTGGGAAGCAGACAGCGGTTATCCTGAAGCGGAAAAGCTCATCGTCATATCCCGGGTGCTGGGTCAGCCGCATATAGTTGAATAGAGGCCGGAGAAAATCTCTCCCGGCCTCTATTTTTCTCAGATCTTCTCAAAATCCTCTACGCCGTGTTTGCACAGCGGGCAGATGAAGTCAGGCGGCAGCTCGTCGCCTTCGTAAACATATCCGCAGATCTTGCACACATATCCGTGCTTTTCTTCCTCGATCTTTGGCTGCGGCTTAGGTTTGATGTGGTCAAAGTAATATGTGTAAGTCACCGAAGGCTCCTCGCTGAGGATCTCGGCCTCGGTAACTTCGGCCACGAACAGGGTGTGGGTGCCATAGTCATAGGACTCGATCACCTTTGCCGACATGAAGGCATTGGTGTTTTGGGTCACATAGAGCAGGCCGTTGGCGCTGCGGGCCACATTTTCCTCGAAGCCGGCGAATTTGTCCGTATCCTTGCCGCTGGCAAAGCCGAATCTCTTGAATGTATCGAACGGAACGCTCTCTGTCAGGAATGAAATGTTGAAAACTCCCGTGTTAAGGATCATGTCGTGAGTGTAGTTGGCCTTGTTTACGGCGATGTTGATGCGGTTAGGCGAACTGGTGAGCTGAGCCGCAGTGTTGATGATACATCCGTTGTCCTTTTCACCCGACTTGGCGGTGAGAACGAACAGGCCGTATGAGAACTTGTGCATTACAGCCGGATCGACTTTTGCGGCAGCCATGGCCGTCTCGTCCATGACAGGCTTTTCAAAGCGAGGGATGGTGGCGGCGATCGCCTCCACGAGCTGGTCGATCTGAGCGTTCTGTTCCGGCTTGAGGGCTGACTTGATTGTTATGGTGTTTTCAAGGATGGTCATGTCCTTACAGCCTTCGATTATCTTGCGCATGAGATTGCCGCTGGTCGGCGCCCATGAACCGTTTTCCACAAAGGCAACGGTGCGGCTTTGGATGTTGTGGGCGGCCAGGTCGTTGAGCAGTTCTTCCATGGAAACGAAAATGCCGGCGTTGTAGGTGGTGGAAGCGAAAAGCAGATGGCTCCACTGGAAAGCCGCGGCGATGATCTCGGAAGCCGGGGTCACGGAAACATCGAACATCACTGTCCTTATGCCCTTGTCCCGCAGGCGGGAAGAAATGATCTCGGCGGTGTTTTCTGTATTTCCGTAGACGGAAGCGTAGGCGATCATGACGCCTGTCTCTTCAGGAGTGTAAGTGCTCCACTTTACATATTTATCAAAGTAATCTTCAAGATTCCTTCTCCACACAAAACCGTGGAGAGGGCATATCATTTTTATATCCAGAGCATGGGCCTTCTTGAGCAGGGATTGTACCTGATTGCCGTATTTTCCGACGATGTTGCAGTAGTATCTGCGGGCTTCGTCCATGTAATCACGCTCAAAGTTGACCTCATCGGCAAAGATGGCGCCGTTGAGGGCCCCGAAAGTACCAAAAGCGTCAGCCGAGAACAGAGTTCCCGTGGTCTCGTCAAAAGTCACCATTACTTCAGGCCAGTGGACCATCGGCGCAAATATGAATTTAAGCACATGATGGCCGGTGTTCAGGGTGTCACCTTCATTTACCACAAAAGCCTTGTTTGTCAGATCAACATTGAAAAACTGATCTATCATGGCTATTATCTTTTTGTTGCATACGATCTTTGCGTCAGGATATCTGAGCATCAGTTCGCTTAGGGTTGCCGAGTGGTCAGGCTCCATGTGCTGGATAACGACAAAGTCCAGCTTGCGTCCGCCAAGACCGTGCTCAAGGTTTTGGAAAAACAGATCGCTGACTGCTTTGTCTACCGTATCAAAAAGTACGGTGATATCATCAGTAAGCAGATATGAATTATAAGAAACGCCCCTCGGTACTGAGTAGACGCCTTCAAACATTGACAGACGGCGGTCGTTGGCACCTACCCAGACCAGATCGTCTGTTATTTTTTTTGTACAGTACATTTTTTATCCTCCTTCGTTCACATAATAGATATACCCGCAGAACAGGCAGCAAAACATTTTTTTCACAAATCAAAAAGGCCGCGATCAGACGATCACATCATTGGACAAGCGATCACATCATTTTCTGCCCGTTTATGACCAGGGCGAAAGTCACATTGAGGGCTTCTGCGGCTTTTTTGCAGAGCATCATACGTCCCAGGAAGATCTCAAAATATTCCATCAGTGTTGAATTTGTGGTGTCGATGGTCAGAGAGAGCTTGATGGTATCCTCAGAAATATGTACCTTGGCAGCCGTTACAGAGTAGTTGACCCGGTCGTGGATGTCGAACTGGGACTGGGAGCGGTTGCGTACACGGGAACGGCGCACATCGGTCTTGTCGGCGATGATCAGAGCCGCAGCCACAGGGTTTACCGGAAAAGCCGTGGATTCGTCGTGATTTCCGATGGCCGTCACCACGGTGGCGATGTCCTCCGGGTTCATGTTCATCCTGTCCAGCAGCCTGAAAGCCATGACCGCCCCGCTCTGGGCGTGATCCACCCGGTTTACGATATTTCCGATGTCGTGGAGATAACCGGCTATCCTTGCCAGCTCGATCTGGTGCTCGTCGTATCCCAGGTGTTCAAGGATGCGGCCTGCCAGCTCCGAGACCTTGTGGACATGGGGAAAGCTGTGCTCCGTATAGCCCAGGGCCAGCAGCGACTCGTCGGCTTTGGTTATATAAGTTTTTATATCCTTGTTGTTTTTTACTTCTTCAAAAGTCACATTCATATTATCACCATCTTTTATATCTTAGTCTTTTCTGTCAGGATATAGCATATCAAAAATCCCGTAAAATGGCAATATTGCTTGTGTAAAGGTTGTGTAATGTTTGAGAGACAAGGGGTCAGTGTTCGCCGGCAGCCTGGGCGTAGGCCTCTGAGCCGGCAGTTTCCCAGTCCGTTTTGCCGCTGGGTATGACCGAGCCGCTTTCACGGTCGTAGGCATACAGATCCAGCATTTGTGCAGATGATGTGTCCCATGTACCGTCGCTGCCTTTTTCACATATAAAATGAGCATAAAGGCCGCACCGGCCGTTGGCTGATTCCCTGTCGTACTGGATATATTCGATGGAAGATGTGCTTTCTGCAAGGACTATCCGGTCGTATTCCATGTCATTCTTTATCTGCGGTATTTCGGATATGGCAGATGAACCTGACGGCCCTGATGACAGATAGACAAGCACTGCCGAATAGCCCGTATTGATGTCATTGATGGTCTTGAGCTGTTCTGCAGAAAGAGCTGGAGCTTCGTTATGCTGCTCTCCGTTTTGCGCATCAGGATCACCCTGGGGGTCCTTATTGACGGGCTTTCCAAAATATGTGCCGAGAAATCCGTCGCTCACCTCTCCGTCAAAGTACAGTCTGACCAGGCGGTCCTCTTTGATGGGGTCATAGATGATAACTTCTGCACGATCGGTCTCCCACTCGCAGGACCATTTGTCTGCTTCTATGTTCAGAAGGTCGTCGCCATATGGAAAGTTAAAGACAGAAATCTTTTCGCCGCTTTTCCGGAGCGTCAGCCGGGCCTCCTGCCAGCCGACGGTCTGCAGGACCACTGTATATCTTTCATCTGGCGATACAGATCTGTCCACGGTAGAAACGGCATACTGCGACGAATATATCAGATAAAGATGGGTGAGGACAACGAGTATCACTATGAAAAGGATGAATACCAGTATGTATTTGTATATGTTCTGCCGCATATGATCTCCTTTTTGCAGGGAATTATCCGGGACAATCTTCTGGATATATTGATATTTTAATACCCTTGGAATCAAAAGTTCAGCGTGCTGCGCCGTCCGGCGCACGGTTTATGGAATGATAAGGACTGCTACAGGTGCTACAGGATCCATGCCGTTTACCGTCCACGGAGCAGCCAGTCGGATACTTCCTTTCTGCCCTGTTGGCCAAAGGTAAGCTCGTCAAGGTCCAGATCATATATGAGCATACTTTCGGTATCAGGAGAACATTCTCCAAGCACATCGCCCGAACGGTCACAAAGCATTGTAGGAGCTGTCTGATGCGGGCAGACCGCATTGACCGATAAAGTATAGGTGACATTCTCCACCGCTCTTGTGATGATGTGAGATCTTATCATTTCATATCTTTCTGCATTTTTTTCATCTGATGTGTCATAAAACAGCACTATATTCAAATCTGTGCCCGCTTTGTACAGTTCCCTGAAAAATTCCGGGAACCTGATCTCAAAGCAGATGCGTACTCCTGTCTTCCATCCGTTGATCTCAAAGATACCATCTTTATTCCCGATGGTAAAATTGTCCTTGTCCCATCCCCATAAAGCCTGTTTATGGTATGTCTGCATTTCTTTGCCTGGAGCAAAGAGGATGGCGCTGTTGTAAAATCGCTCATTTTCTCTGGTGACGGAGCCTGCGATGATATGCATATTATTGGAATCACAAGTTTCTTGCAGCTGGTTCAAAGCATGGCTCAACTTTTGAAAATCTACAGATGAGGGATCTTTGATCGTATACGGAGGGTATCCAGTCAATGCACATTCGGGAAAGATGAGCAACTCAACACCGCGGGCGTTTGCCTGAGAAACAGCCCTTTGGACCGCAGCAAGATTGTTTTCGATAACGCCGGTCACGGCAAACTGATATGCGCCTATTCTCATAGCATCCTCCTTGTTCTATTTCAAATTATAAGTAAAATGTTCCATATCTTCTGGCAGGATCAGGTGCTTCTTGCTGTCGGCTTCGGTGATGGGACGCACCGGGCGGGCCGGATTGCCGTAGGCCAGATAGCCGGCCGGAATATCTTTGGTCACCACGCTCCCGGCGCCGATGACCACATTGTCGCCTATGGTCACGCCGCCTATTACCGTAGCGTTGCAGGCGATCCATACATTGTTGCCTATGCGGATCTCCTCGGCAAATTCAGCCATGGTTGTCCTGCCCTGTTCGTCAAGACCCATCCGCTCCTGAGCGATGAGCGGGTGGTTGGTGGCCATAAGGGACACATTGGGACCGAAGCAGACATTGTCTCCTATGTAGATGGGGCCGTCGTCCATGACCGTCAGGTTGAAATTGGCAAAAAAGTTTTCGCCGATGAAAGTGTGACAGCCGTAGTTGAACTGTACAGGTCCCTGAAAATAATATACTTTTCCGGTTTTGCCGAGGATCTCGCCTATGACCCGGCTGCGCTGCGGATCGTATTCGTCCATGGCGTTAAACTTCTGGCAGGCTATGTGAGCCTTATGCTTTATGTCTTTAAGCTCCTGCTTTCTTGGATCAAACATTTTCCCTGCGAAAATCTTTTCTTCTTCGGTCATGATTTCCTCCTTGTCTTATTTATGATACATAAAATTATGTCAGATTATAACCTTGCGGTATTTTCGGCGGGGCGGCCCCACCAGCGAGGAAGCAGATCTTTTAGCTTTGCAGTCTGAAAACCGGAAAGGTCTGTAAGGATCTCTGTTTCCCCTCCGTTTGCCCCAAGCTGCATCATAAGTTCCATGCAGGCGCCGCAAGGCAGTCCCGGACGGCCGTCCGGCATGATTATGAGGATCTTGTCTATCTCATCTTCTCCGTTGGTTATCATATTGGCGATAGCATTGCGTTCGGCGCACATGCCAAGAGAACAGGCGGTATCTATGCAGACGCCCCTGTAAATATGTCCCCGCCCAGTCAAGAGGGCTGCGGCCATGCTTCCAGCTTCTATGAAAGAAGAAACAGACCTTTCGTTTTGCACTTCCAACGCTGCACCGTACAGTTTATCCCAGTCGTTCATTTGTTCCCTCCCGATATGGCGCTCACCATTGTTTTTTTATTCTACCTATGACATATATAACCGCAAGCAGCACGGTCACCAGGAAAATGCCCATCCACAGCGGGGCGGTCACCCATATCCATGGCCAGTGTATACGGCCTGTCAGCTTGAGGGTGATAAACAGCAGCGTCAGTCCGCTGGTGAAGCCCATACCTGTATTTTTGACGGTTTTACCGTTGCTGCGTTTCCATGATGTGAGCTTGAATGACATTCCGATAAAAAGAAGCAGCAGTCCGGCAGAGATGATGACGATGGAAGGAGTCTGGCCAAGGCCGTTCAGAGCAGGAATAAATATCAGTATCGTGCCGGCGGCTGTTGCGATGGCCGATATTATCTGCAAAACCTTGTTTTCTTTATTACTTTCCATCACATTTTTGATGATCTGGTCGCTCTTTTCAGCGATGTGCTCTTGCTCTATCCTTTCTCCGTTAAAAAGTTCTGTCAAAGTTATGCCAAGCGTAGCGCAAAGATGTTCATATAATGAAGGGTCCGGAAGATTTCTTCCCGTTTCCCATTTGCTGACGGCCTTGTAGCTGACGCCCAGTTTTTCTCCCAGTTCAGTCTGAGTCATGCCAAGTTCCTTGCGCAGCTCTGATATGAATCTTCCTATCTTTTGCTGATCCATGATGAATACTCCTTCTGATATGATTTTAGAAAAGCATATCATCAGAAAGAAAAGTTTTATACCACCTGTGGGTAGAATAATGGTTAATGCTTATCTATTACATATGACTGAAGGCTTTTGACACATCCGTTATTTTCGTAAAAACTTTCAAGACCCGGCTGGGAGCCAAAATACAGCATGGTCGGAGTGTTTTCCCCTGCCAGTTTTAGAAGTCTGCTCCCGATCCCTTGTCCCTGATAGGCAGGAAGGACCAGCAGTTCCGTAATTGTGCCGAAAAAATATCCATCTGAGAGTATGCGCAGCGCACCGACTAACATACCATTGTCTCTGGCAGTTATGTTGATGGTCTTTGCCAAAGCCGCTGCGGTCTTTTCCGGGTCATAATCACCAGGCCAGACCTGATTGGCGAAGGTTATAAATTCCGCCGCAGATATTTTTTTGTCATAGATGGAATATGTAAGCATAGCTCCTCCTGTTTTATCATGTATGTATTTCTCCGGTACCATAAAAAATGTCTGCTGCTTTTCTCCGCCTGTGTGGTCCTGCGCCGGTGTGGTCCTGCGCCGGTGTGGTCCTGCGCCAGTGTGGTCCTCCGCCAGTGTGGCTCTGCGCCGGTGTGGTCCTGCACCTGTGTGGTCCTGCACCTGTGTGGTCCTGCGCCAGCAAAAGATTCTCTTTCTTATCGAAATGACCCTCTGCGAGAACCGAAAATGGGATTTTCTGTAAAAACGGTTCTCGTTTCGCCGAAAATAAGCGAAATAAGAACCTGGCCCGTGCCGGTAAGTTCTCATTTACTTTTAAACAAGGGGGTTTGAGAATACATAACCGGTTTTGGGTTCTCGCCGGGGATGGTTTCGGCCAAAATGAGAACTTTTTCCTGGCGGAACCCCTGTCGGACACCTCCGGTCCGCTTTCCGGCAATATCCTGTCGGACACCTCCGGTCCGCTTTCTGGCAATACCCTGTCGGACACCCCGGTCCGATTCCTGGCAATATCCTGTCGCCCCCCGGCACACAACGGTCTATCCTCTTATGGATGCGACCCACCTGTACCATGGTTTTCCGAAGGTGGCCCTGGCAATAATGGCAAAGATAACCAGACCTGCAACGCAGCCGCCCATGGCTATCATCAAAGCCACAACCCGCTGCTGCCGGATGGAGTCTGCTGTATCCTGGTTGATGCAGGCAACCACATTATCGTTTTCATCGAAATATACGGCGATGTGAGTACCGTCCTGAAGGTCTGAGGGCAGGCCGTAATCCTGCGGTTCTATGTAGTAAAGGTCGTTTTTTACATATCGTATCTGGCCGTCATCAATTATGCCGGTACGGCTTTCCTCATATTCCCCGTCGTATTCTGTGCCGGCAGGGGACATGGTAAGGCCTGTCATCACTGCGAGCACTATGCACATGATGATGACAAGGGCAACAGTCCAGGCAAAAGTCCGGATAAAAGCTCTGGCGGCAGCTTCTTCCTCCGGGGTCTTGTCAGGCTTTTTCCGAAGCCGGAAGCCCAGGGAAATGATGTTTATGCCCCTGGCGGTGTTGATGCCCAGTGCTATTCTGTTCAGATCGTTTATTTTCAATGAAATCCTCCTTTGGCAGATGGCAAAAGTACTGCTTGTTTGACAGCAGGAGACCCAGGCAGAGTATCCTGCCAGATAAAAGCCGCATATATACATCTATTTTTTCTTCCTTCTGAGAAAACAGCCAAAGGCCAGGAGCAAAAGACCCAGCACAGATTTTACAAGGCCTTGTATCAGGCTGTAGTTTACCAGTTCTCGTATGATCTCCTCCCCATCGTAATGCTGCAGAAGCTCTTGCCCGGTGGTGGCGTAATTATACAGATCCGTTGCGCCCCAGATGATAAGCAGGAGCGAAGCGATAAAGAGTACAGCGGTCGATTTTTTCATGTCGGGCCTCCTTTTTTAAATCATGGAATTATATTACCTTTGCCATTATGGCCAGCTCGTCCATCTGAGCAAATCCGTTTTTCAGGTAAAACTTTTCCGCCGGGACGCCATGCTCTGTGTTGAGGAGGATGGCATTCATGCCTGATGTCCGTATCTCTTCCTCCATGAGCCGGAGAAAATAGCTTCCAGTGCCCCGGCCTTGCATTTGGGTCCTGACGCAGAATTGGTCGATATAGTATTCCATGCCGTTTATCCAGGGTTTCTTGAAACCGAGGCTCATGGCCATGATATCCTCCTGATCTTCCAGGACGAAACCGACAAAGTAGTTGTTTTGCATGTGACTGCGGAAAAATCTGACCACCTGTTCTCTGGAATCGAAATTATCATTCCATGGCGGCCGGGAAAATACATCAATAAAAAGGTCGACGCACTTGTCCATATGTTTTTCCGACATCTTGGAGATCTTGCAGGTTAAGTTTATTTCAGGGAGATTTTTCATTTTTGGTCCCCTCGTATATATTGAAATTCTGTGAGCTTGGGCGAGTTGATCACATCCGGGAGAGCGTCCGTGCCGTCGGCGGTCTTTATGCCAGAAAGCCGGTCTATGTCTATCCATTCCATCCGGCCCTAATCAGAAGAGACCGGAGTGACATCGGTTATAAGGCACAATACAGTCAATTCAAGGTTTTCTGTTATGCTCATACGCTCTCATGCAGATCATCCAGGGCCTTTTCGTTAACAAGAAAGAAAATAGACCAGCACCCGCTGGATGTTTCCGGTGGTGAAGCGGTCCAGCCCCACATAATAGTCAAACAGATCCAGAACTTCTTTACAGGTGAAGCCCTTGATACAGTCTTTCATGTGGCGGGCTTTGAGGTCAGCCTTGTATATGTGTCCGGTCTCTATCTCGTATCGGCAGGGCTTTCCGCGGGTTTCCGGACAATTCCGTATGCCGTCCATGCACAGGAAGCTGGCGATCTTTCGCTGTATTTTCCCGTTTTGCAGGATCTTAAAATAGCCCCCGTCAGTGTTGCCGCAGAAAACATAGCTGGTCACTTCCGGAAAGTCCCGCTGCAATATCAGGAACAGATCCGAGTGAGGGTGGTCGGTAAAGATAAAGCTGCCCAGATCTTTTATCTCTATGATGACGGCCTTGGAACTTTTTGTACATTTTATATAATATTCCGGGTCAAAGGACTCCATTGAATGCTCGACTTTGGAGCAAGTATATTCTCGCGCATTATCAAAGGCATATTTCAGCCTGATCGTCTCTTGCCCGCCCCATATATCCATCTTTGGGATGAACATGAGATTGAAGTCGTTTTTTATCATGTCCTTTAGATCGCTGGAAAATTTTCTAAACATGGCCTTTTTTGTACTATCACACCAGCAGCCATTTATGGCCGCCGGGCATATTGACTATATTTCCTGCAAAAGTTTCGATGATACGGCCGTCAGGATACTGGCGGACAACCGTTTCTTCTCTGTAATCCGGTTCCTCGGTCCATCTTGTGAAGTACAGCCGGTCCCCGTCTCTGAAGCAGAAAGTTTCGGTATCACCGATGGCGAAACGGCATTTGTCGGGCCAGATCATCTGAAAGTCGTTCTCAGGTCCCTGCCTGGTGACCATCAGGGACGAGCCGTGCAGGAGAAGGTTATAGCAGTCGTCTGCTTCGGCAAGAGGCATGGAGGCAGCCTCTTTTATGCTGCCAAGATAGCCATCGTACTGGAGCACCCGTATCAGGGACTTCTTGAAATCTACCAGGAGTATGCATATGTTCCCACCCAGAAAAAGCGGAGGGCCGAAATACTGTCCATCTGTTCCGGTGACAGGCTCCAGCACCATGCCGTCCGGGTAACGGACGAAGATAAGGCGGTTGCTTTTGACGGGCAGGCCCTGGCGGAAAAGTTCTTCGGCCTCAAAAAGATCTCCGTGGCAGCGATCGCTTCCCCAGTACCAGGCATCGCTGCCATCAAGGGGTTCAAGATAGAAAATCCCGTCAGTGCAAATCTTTTTGATCATAACTGTTACCTGCTTTCTCATCCTGCTTTTCCAGATAATAAATAAGGTGGATCATGTCCTTGCCCCTGTATCTTTTTAAAAACTGAGACCTGACTGTCATACCCAGCCTTTCGGCTACTTTTACAGACGGCAGGTTGTTTGGCCGTATCTGTGCCGTCACATGGCCGGCGCCCAATGTGCGGAAAGCGTAGTCCACACAGGCGGAAGCGCTTTCCTGGGCATAGCCCCGGTGCCAGTATTTTTTGCCGAAAATATATCCGACTCCCAGATCGGATTCATCGCCGGCCTTTTCGGCAAGGAGGCCGCAGAGACCGACAAGATCCCCGGTGCTTTTTTCCATGACGGCCCAGTAGCTGTAACCATCTCTATCGGAGCGCATGAGGTTCTGTTCCATCCAGTCGGTGACTTCATCGTCGGAAAATGCATGTTCCCATGCGTACATGACTTCCGCATCCTGCAGTATAGAGCCTATGGCAGGGCGGTCAGCCATCCGGATTTTCCGCAGATAAAGCCGCGGAGTCTGGAGGACGATGTCGTATGCCTGCGCTGTGCCGGATGTTTGCGCCGTGTCGTATGCCTGCGCCATGCCGTATGCCTGTGCCGTGCCGTATGCCTGTGCTGTGTCGGATAGCGGTGCGCCGGCAGCCGGGGCAGGGTCCGCAGCCGCAGGCAGGCTGTAAGTTACCAGCCTTTCCACCAGCATCGGGAGAACTTCGTTGAGCCAGAAAGCGCCGCTAACCTGTCCGCCGGACATGCCCCCGCTGCCATACCGGGACAAGCGGGGCCGGCATGTGACGGACAGTCTTTCGCCGGTGATTTTTTCAAATATATCGTTGAATTTTTTTGTAAATTCTTCCGCAGATATTGGAAGCCAGACCGATCGAAAGGCATGCTGCATGTCTTTCCAGAGGTGCGGATCGCCCCGCAGGCCCCATTTATCCGGCGCTGGCTCGAACAATACTGCGGCAGAAAGTTTTTCTGGAACATTCATGGTCTTGCGTACCTTTCTGCAAATTTTAAGGAAACTCCCATGTGCCGCGCTGCCTGTTCAGGGTACATACCGCTGTCCAGGAAACGACGGCATACATTTTATATCTTTCTGAGCTTCGCCAAATACTCGTTTTTTATCTTATATGAGATGAAAGCCATATTCTCTATTATTCGTCATTTCCGCCACCAGCCTTCTCTAAGCATATTATAATTGATAAACTACTCCGGGACAAGGGCAGCTGCCATGAAAAAAGAATGATTTCTGCCGTAGGGCCGTCTTGCAACCGTGTTTATTTTTTGATAATATTATCGTATAGCACATTTATTCAATGAAGAGGAGCAAATGATGAGCAAGAAAATGCAAAGTAACATTCTGTTGCTGTTTACAGCTCTTATATGGGGGTCATCATTCGTAGCCCAAAAGAGCGGGATGGATTACATTGAACCGTTCACTTTCAACGGCATCAGAATGGTCATAGGTGGACTCGTACTGATACCTTTTATTTTACTCATGGACAGAAAAAAGGCCCGTGACGGCGCTGCGGAGCCGATGTCTGACGAAGAAAAGGCCAAAGCCAGGAAAAAAATCATCGCAGGCGGTATATGCTGCGGACTTGCGATATTTGTGGCAAGCTCTCTGCAGCAGTTCGGCGTCAGCTATACCACAGCAGGAAAAGCAGGCTTTATCACGACCCTGTATGTGGTCATAGTTCCTATCATAAGTGTGCTGCTCAGAAAGCGCGTACGCCCGATAATGTGGCTTTGCGTGGTACTTGGCGCAGTGGGGCTGTACCTGCTCTGCATGACGGATGATTCCTTTAAGCTGGCTTTCGGAGACATGCTGGTGCTGCTCTGTGCAGTGGCATTTGCCGTACATATAATGGTAGTTGACCACTTTGCTGCCAAGCTGGACGGTACCAAGCTTTCGTGCATACAGTTCCTTACATCGGGGATCCTGGGACTTGTCGGCATGGCCATATTTGAGTCGCCGGACATAAACGCCATCCTTGACTGCTGGCTGCCTATACTTTATGCCGGAGTCCTTTCATGCGGACTGGGTTATACTTTCCAGGTCATAGCTCAGAAATATGCGGAGCCTACAGTAGCTTCCCTGCTGATGAGCCTGGAATCGGTATTTGCCGTCATAAGCGGCGCCATATTGCTCCACGAGACCATGAGCATGAGAGAACTGACGGGCTGCGCTGTGATCTTTGCTGCCGTCATAATCTCCCAGCTTCCTGAAAAAAAGAAGAAAGAAGGCGAAGCACTGCAATGATAACGAGAGAAGAAGCTTTAGAACTGCTGAAAAAATACAACAAGGAGGATTTCCACATCCACCATGGCAAGATGGTAGAAGGGACCATGAGATATTTTGCCAGAGAACTGGGATATGGAGACGAAGAAGATTTCTGGGGAATAGTAGGATTGCTCCACGACATAGATTTTGAGATGTGGCCGGAGGAACACTGCAAGAAAGCCCCGGAACTGCTCAAAGAAGCCGGTATTGATGACCGTATGATCCATGCCATAGTGTGTCACGGCTATGGACTATGTTCTGATGTGAAACCGGAGCACGAGATGGAAAAGGTCCTGTTCGCCTGCGACGAACTGACGGGGCTCATCGGAGCGGCAGCTCTCATGCGTCCGTCTAAAAGCTGCAAGGACATGGAACTTAAATCCCTGAAGAAAAAATTCAAAGACAAGCGGTTCGCTGCCGGCTGCGACCGGGAAGTGATAACCAAGGGTGCGGAGATGCTCGGCTGGGAGCTGGACGATCTGCTGGGCAGGACCCTTGAAGCCATGAAAACATGTGAGGACGCCTAAAAGGCGTCCTTTTAAAATACAGTGGCTGATATATTCTTTTTTGACCGGGGATGATTTTAGAGATAGTCTTTTAACATCAGCGAGAGGAGACTGACCGAAGGCTCAAGGCAGTCCTCATCAAAGTCAAAGCCGGGGTTGTGGACAGGCTGGGAGATGTCTGTTCCGATACCTATGTATACCGCCTTTCCGCCGTGCTGCTGTACATGGTTCATCATCACCGAAGCGTCATCTGAACCGCCGAGATTGCCCTCGGCATAGATTTTGTTGAACCAGGGGATGCGGGAGGCTGCCTGACGGACGGCCTCAACAAGGCAGCTGTCGCTCCGGGCAGCAGGGACTTCCCCATAATCCTCAAAAGTATATGTCAGGCCGTAAGTCTTTGAAGTTCCGCCAAGGATGTCAAATACCCTTTCTTTCAGATACTGTGAGATTTCGGGAAACTGCCCCCGGTATTCCAGCCTGAGACTGCATTCAGGAGGTATGGTATTGGCACATAGCCCGCCGTTTATCATACCTACATTGACCCGTGTAAGGCCTTTTTCGTGGGGGGCTATGGCATGGAGCGACAATGCGGCGCTGCATGCGGCCAGCAGGGCGTTCCTGCCTTCCTGAGCGGCTCCGCAAGGGTGAGCTGCCCGGCCGTGGAAAGTGACATCAAGCTGCCTGACACTCAGAAAATCATTTATACCGCAGGCGATGGCCCCCGATGGCAGAGGCTCGTTTTGGGCAGAAAGGGCCAGATGCACGGCAATGAAATGATCTACATCATCGAGGAACCCTTTGTCGACGATGGAAGCGGCTCCGAAAAAAGTTTCTTCTGCCGGCTGGAACAAAAGCTTGATGACACCTCTGTAGTCGTCAGGATGTTTTATTATATCAGAAGCAAGACCAAGCCCGATGGCAGTATGACCATCGTGGCCGCAGGCATGGACACAGCCAGGGTTTACAGATGAAAAATCTTCCGAAAAGGCTCTGGAACCGTCTGCGTCTTTCTCATCATATGGCAGGCAGTCTATATCAAAGCGCAGGGCGCTGACTGGCCCCGGATGTCCGGTATCTATGACGGCAACCACGCCGGGATAACCTTCTGTACTGCGTACCAGTACGGGATCGGCCCCTTGGGATATGGCTCTTTCCATGTTGGCCCGGCGTGTTTTTTCGGACAGGTCGATGGGGCTTTTGACCGTCTGGATGTTTACGGCGTTTCTGCCGACATGAATATCCTTTGCACCCAAGCCTGCAAGTATCTCGGCGATCCTGGCGCTGGTCCGGACTTCATTCCAGCCTGTTTCGGCATATCGGTGAAATTCGCGCCTGTATTTTGTGATCTGGTTCATTGTAGCTCCTTTCTGCTTAGAAAAATGACTGCCTAAGGATACGGTGTGTTAGAGATATTTGCGGAACCAGCTTATCATTTCGGCAATCCGCCGGCGGCGGTTGACAGGTGAGCCGCTGCGGCACAGTTCGTGGGTCTCGCCTTTTACTGCAAATACTCTTGAGGTGCCTCCGAAATAGGTGATGGCGCTGTGGAGCTGCAAAGCATGGTCATAGGTGCACCTGTGATCCTCAACGCCATGTATGAACAAGACCGGAGTCTTTATAAAAGGAGCATACTTTAGACCAGACTGATTCCATAAGTATTCCGGATCTTCCCATGGGGTCGTCCCGTAGGTGTCTTTGTTACACGGAAATCCTATGTCAGACATGCCGTAGTCGCTGAAGAGGTTGGATACACACCGGTCAGAAATGGCAGCCTTATACCTGCCTGTATGGCCCAGTATCCAGTTGATGATTATCCCGCCGTAAGAGCCGCCGGTTATTCCCAGCCGTTCTTTGTCTATCCACGGAAACCGCTCAATGGCTGCATCCGTAAATTCCATCAGGTCTCTGTAGTCAACGGTACCCCATTTCTGCCTTATATCGGCAAAATCGCCGCCTCGTCCTTCGGATCCCCTTGGATTGCAGTATATGACGCCCCATCCTTCAGCGCACATGGCAAACATCTCGTGGGTTGCCACAGGACCGTAAGCTGAACCGGGGCCTCCATGGATAAACAGGATGGCCGGATATTTTTTTCCATCCTCAAAAACGGCGGGCTTCATGGCCCAGCCCTGTATGGTGATGCCGTCGGAATTGACAAAGTCGCAGCTTTGGATCTGGGGAAATTGGAACTCGTCTTTCAGAGCCGTATTAAAATCTGTGAGCCGCAGCTCTGTGCCGCTGGCCGGATCCAGCATATAAAATTCGCCGCCGTCCAGCCCCCTCATAGCTGACATATAGATCTTATCCCCATCGGCAAAGTAGTCAAGGATCTTGCCGGACTCATGGGTCAGCTCGGTCATATGATCACTGCCGAAAGGTGAGAAATACAGCTTGGAATCGCCGCCTCTTGTGCTTATGTATATAATGCCGTTTTCTGTAACGGTTATCTTGTTGAGCCAGCCGCTGAGGTATGTCACATCAGTCAGCACATTGTCATAAAAATGTATGTCGGCATGCTTGTTGTTTCTGGTGAAAATGCCTGTATCCATGTCCAGGATGTCGATATATCCATTCTGGTATTCCCCATGCAGAGCACGGTCGCTCCTGCAGAGGAGGATCCGGCTTTCATCAACGGCCTGTATAGCGGCATAGACATACAGGTTAGAATCGTCTATGGCGGTAACTTCCATGGTGGAATAGTCGATCTTATATACTTTGCCTTCGGTCTTTTGCATGCCGCCGGAATCTACTCCGTAAAAAATGCCGTATTTGTCTTTATATGAATCAATGGCGAAAATGCTGATGTCGTCGCCGGAAAGCCGGATGAGGCTTCCTTCTGCGCCGCCGTCTGGGCAGCCAGGCTCTGCTGTCCGGTCAGCGCTGGCTCCACGGCCCATGTCCCGGCAGAAGCCACCGCTGCGGTCATAAAAGTAGACTCGTCCCCGTTCTTTATTGCAATAACCTCCGTCGTTGGTCCAGAAAGGAACTTCATCTGCTATAAAATACCTGCTTTCCATCTCTGCTATTTCGGCATATTTTTCCCAGTCTCCGCCCGCTTCATGGAGCCAGCTTTCTCTAATGGCGTTTTCACTGGAAAGGAGCAAAAAACGGTTTTCATCTATTATCCGGAAATCGTATATGCCCTTGTGAAGACTGAAAAGCTTTGTGTATTCTTTTGTAATGATGTTGAACTTGTAAAAAACGGCAAGGGGTATGCCTTTGCCGATCATATCTTTGTCGGCCTGGTCCCTGGCCCCCAGTATGACAAGGTTTTCTGCATCAAGCCATTGGTGGGCGCCTGCGCTGCCGTCATATGTAAGTCTTTCTTTGACCTTGCCGGCATCCATATCGAACAGATACAGATCAGAAATATATCTGTCATTCTCCATATCTGTGTCATAGCGTACAAAGGAAAAAAGTCCGCTGCCGTTGGGCTTCATATGTGTGGTATTGACATATTCCTTGAAAAAATCATCGGTGATCCTTTTTCTCATGAGGGGGCCTCCTTTCGTTTGTATATATTTTATAGCAAACCGGAACAAATAAAAAGCTTATTTTTTGCCGGAGCAGCCCGCCGCAGCCGTTTGGCGCCCTTGTTAGAAGGGAACACTTATGGTAAAATTATAAAAAAAGAAAAGGAGCGCAGCATATGAAAAAAATCAATCTGAGCGCAGGGACTTTTTTAGCTATCATATCTTTTTCCATAGCTGGCAGCGTCATCTACGAACTGCCGTATATAAGGAATGTTTATTATGACAAATTTGTTGAAGCTTTCGGGATGACCAATGCGCAGGTGGGATTCCTGATGTCGGCCTATGCCGTGGGATGCCTGCTGCTGTATATTCCGGGAGGCATCCTGGCGGACAAGTTTTCTACAAAGAAAATGCTGGTGCTGTCTCTGATGGGGACGGGAGCCCTCGGCATAGTCATGGCCCTTTCCATGAATTATGTGACGGCGCTGATCGCATTTTTCCTGTTTGCCGTCACCACCAGCTTTGTCTTTTGGGCGGCTCTGAACAAAGGACTTAGGATAATAGGCGGAAAGGAAGATTCAGGATCCACATACGGCTGGTATTATGCTCTCGGATCTGTGATAAGCCTGGTGTGCGGCCTGGGATTCTGGGCGCTGTATACTTCCACTGAAAATTCGCATGACGCAATGTTCAGGACCATAATGGCCATGTCCATAGCTGTCATAGTGTCGGGCGTCCTGGTGCAGATAACATTTAAAGAAGAGAATGCTTCCCTTGCCCAGACGGCAGAAGAAGATAAGTTCAGGCTCAGCGATGTGGGAAAAGCAATAAAAAACCCGTATCTCTGGTGGGCTTCCATCATAATGTTCCTCATTTATACTATTTACAGCAATGTGTCGTATTTTACCCCGTACCTGTCGTCTCAGGTGGGAATGGATGTGTCTGATTCTTCGTTCCTGGGAATCATAAGGGGATATGTATTTTACTTCCTGTCGCCGGTAGGCGGATATATAGCAGATAAACTGCTCAAATCCACCCTGCGGCTGTACGGATATGGCTTTATAGGGCTGGCTGTACTGTTCTTTGCGGCTACACGGGTACCTGCCGGGGAGGACAGCGTTGTCATCGCCATCGTGATTTCGCTGCTGGCTTCGGCTTTTGCCATGATGCTCTACGGAGTCATGTGGTCCATACTCAATGAGATAGATATCCCTATTTCATATGCGGCAACGGCCATAGGGATTTCGTCCATGGTCATCTATCTGCCTGATCTGTTCGTGCCTGCTATGATAGGAAGCTGGCTGGACAATTACGGTGAGGAGGCCGGATATTTCAGGATGTTCATCTTCTTCGGAATATGCTGTATGCTGGCGGTGGTGCTTTCCCTGACACTGGCAGAGAGAGTAAAGATGATGAAAGCTGCCAAGAAAATAAAATAATGATAAAAGGGCCGGTCTGCGGACCGGTTTTTTTATGCATATGACATGAGGCGGATATGCTGCGAGGATCGCTGGCGGAATTATAGATGGCAATGGCCGTTCCGGGGAGTATAGGCAGCAATGACCGTTCCGGGGAATGTAGGCAGCAATGGCCGTTCAGCCGGCAAAAGGTTCTCTTTTTCTTTGCATTGGCCATTGCTGAGAACCAAAAGAGCTGGCAGTCAGACAAAAAGTTCTCTTTTCTATGATCCCAATGGTGAGGGAGAACCTGCCCCGGAAAAAAAGTTTCTCAAAAGATCTGAATGGAGGCTAGCTGAGAACTAAAACTGGAAGATCGGTTCTCGGCAAAGCATGATCTGGACAAAACGAGAACCTTTTGCTGGCGGAACTCACATGACCATCTTATACCCCAAAACACAAAAGATTTCTGTTGTATTTTATGGAATTATATAGTAAAATTTTACATATAATTACTGATGGAAAAAACTCATGCAGATAGTAAAAGAAAGGGGAAAGATGGAAAACAATATATCCGGGCAGATAAGAAGGATCCTTGACAGGGAGATGGAATTGCTCAGCCTTGAAAAACATGAGTATCGGAAGCTGCGCCACTTGGGATCTCTCATAATAAGACGCAGGCAATACGGCATTATCTTTACCGAAAAAAATAATGGGCGGGAAAAAGGGATCACATCCGATAAGGCCAGGATAATTCTTCTTGGCAGAAAGAGATATCTGAAAAAGTCCATCCCCCGTAGAGAAAAGGTATGCAAGATGTTGCAGGACGCGATAAAAGAAATTGAAAATGCGGAATCACCTCCTTTGGATTTCCCCTGGGACATAAAAGAGCTTAAAAACGCCCGGTTTTCACGAAAAGCATTCCGGTGGCTCTCCGAAGAAACCCAGACCAACCCAATGGCTCCGGAAATGTTGAAATATGCCACAGACTCAGGTATCAGGGTAAGATCAAAATCGGAGAAGATAATCGCAGACATGCTCACGAGCCGGGGTCTACCGTTTAAATATGAGGTTCCGTTAGAATTGCCAGGACGCAGGATCTATCCCGACTTTGTCATAATGCGGCAGAACGGCAGGATGGTCATATGGGAGCACTTTGGCCTTATGGGCGACGAGAAATATGCCGTGAAAGCCATGGAGAAACTTACGGCTTATCTTGAAGCAGGCTTATCCATACACGATGATCTTATATGTACTTTTGAAAAGGACATTGAAATGCCTGGTATATTAGAAAACATAATCGACACATATCTTATCCAGTGAAAAGAGGTTGTGAAATGTCCCGCTTTGCCCTGTGCCTATTTGCATCTGCAAGGCACTGCGAGCAGAAAGCAGCAGATGTCCATGGTCACAAAATGCAGATGTCCGCAGCCAGAAAAGCCCTTGCGCCCCAAAGGATAAATGAGTATAATAATAGCGTGTTATCAGGGTCTGACGGATATTCGGGCCACGAGCACCCGGAAAACTATACCAATGAAAGGAAGCGAGTTTCATGTTTCACGAAATGACCATAGCGGGCGTCAAAAGACAGCTGCCCCTCTGCAAAGTAACAGACGACCTTTATATAGCCGCTTTTATAATGTTCAGCGATGTGGAGATCACAAAGGCCGCCGCCGCCGAGCTTCTCAAAAAAGCACCGGAATTTGATATAATGATAACAGCCGAATCCAAAGGTATACCGCTCACATACGAAATGGCAAGACAGGCGGGGGTGAATGATTATGTGGTAGCCCGCAAAGGAGCCAAACTCTACATGACTGACATAGTATCCACTCAGGTGGATTCCATAACTACAGACCATATCCAGACTCTGTGCATCGGAGGCAAAGAGGCTTCCCAGCTCCGCGGAAAGAGGGTGCTGATCGTCGATGATGTTATCAGCACAGGTGAATCCTTAAGGTCCCTTGAAACCCTTGTAGACCAGGTGGGTGGAATCATCGTAGGCCGTATGGCCGTGCTGGCCGAAGGCAAAGCCGCAGACAGAGACGATATCATCTATCTGGAAAAGTTACCTGTATTCAATCCTGACGGCAGCATAAAATAAAGCCGGAGGTGACAGCATTTCATGGACAGTCAAAACATTAAAGAAATAAAACTGGCGCCTGAACCGCCCCTTTATAACTATGTGGATATAGCGGTCATGGATTTTCCCAATGGGCGGGATGGCCATCCACGGACCAGATGTAAAGTGACGGCCCAGTTTGGGGACTACGATATAGATCAGCTCAAGAAACAGGGGCTGGACTATGAAGGAGCCGTTAAATACTACGAGGACTGGCTGTACCGGATAATCAAACTGAACCTGGCTCAGGACTGGACATGCGTTGAAGGATGGGACCAGGTCATGGGGATCATAGAGAAAAAGCTTGCTGCCAGGTATGACGCATGATCTTACCTGTATCCTGACAGTATGTGATGATGGTCTGACCGCTCATTTTTCAGGATACTTTTGATATAATCAGTATAAAAAGACGAAGGCTGCTGCTCCCGCAAGGCTAAACACGGAGACAGCCTTTTTTCTTTTACGGTCTGGTACATGAAATTATAGGCATATTCAGGAAATTGCAGCAGATCAGGGTCGGTTTCTGCATGTTCCAGGGCCCATCCGGCTACATCCGTCTGACATGTTTGGTATTCAAGGATGGCGTCGTAAACGGAAGCTCAACTTCATTACTGGCGCAGCCTCCTGCCAGCCAGGTCAGGCATGCGATCATAAAGATAGCAAGGGTGCAGCATATAAAACGAAAAAAATGCGCATTTGTATGGCTCCTTTCCGAAACAGATTATAAGATCGGATTGATTGCTGTACAAGTACGCACTTTTTGTAACTTTGATGTTTTGGTATGCGGCAGCAAAGTCAGAGGCTTACTGCCTTTGCAATCTGCTGCGACATGACTGCGGCCACGGCGATCTTCAGCACATCCCCCGGCAGGAAAGGCAGCACGCAGGCAGCCAGCCCCGACCACAAGGAGGCTCCGGTCACGATCATGTACCACATGAGACCAAAGCTGTAGCAGGCGGAAAGCCCAATGAACATAAAGGCGGCAGAGCCTGCGATCTTTGCAGGCCTTCCCGCCGTGATCTTTCCCTTGGCGCCAAGCCCGCATATAAAAGCGCAGACAGCATAACCTATTATAAAGCCTCCGGTAGGGCCTGCCAGCACGCCGAGACCGCCTGAGAACCCGGCAAAAACAGGAATACCCAGCGCTCCCGTCATAATATAGATGATCTGGCTCAGCAGGCCGTATCTGGGGCCAAGGAGAGAGCCGGCCATATAAGGGCCGATCAGTGCCAGATTGATGGGCACAGGTGTAAAAAACAGAGGTATGTTTATCCACGAGCATATAGCGGTAAGGGCCGAGAATAAACCGGAAAGCAAGAGCAGATTTGTTTTGGTCATATCAGTAGTCCTTTCTGACAGTAACTTCGCCGCTGGTTATGGTCTCCATTTCACGGGCCTTTCTGCCTTCCAGGTATTCCACCACAAGTCCGCCGTTATCATCGATATCTATGGCGCGCGCCTTTATACCTCTGCCTCCGTTTTCGGGCAAGGCTCCATAGGCGGTGCCGTAAAGGGTTACAGGCTGTCCCAGTATCATCGAGCGTGATCTGTATTCCCGGAGGATGGTGCGGCGGTCAAATGTTTCGAGGAGACGGAAAAACTTGGAAGTGATGGAAGCCGCAAGCTGATTGCGGCTGAATGCCCCCGAAGAAGCTGTTATGTAGGCGGCTTTTTCTGCTATGTCATCAGGAAAAACCTGTTCGTAGCAGTTGATCCCGATGCCGATGATAAGACGGCTGATGGTACCCGTTTCAAAATTACTTTCTGCTTCTGTAAGAATACCGCAGATTTTTTTCCCGTTCAGATATATGTCGTTTACCCACTTTATCTTAGGCCCCAGGCCGGTCACTTCTTCTATGGCCTGACACACACCCAGGGCGGCGATGGTGGAGACGAGCATGGAACGGTCAAGGCCGAAATCCGGTTCAAATGCTATGGTCATATAAAGTCCTTTGGAATGGGGCGAATAGAAGGATCGGCCCAGTCTGCCGCGGCCTTTGGTCTGTGCGTCAGCTATGATAAGATGAGGCTCAGCCACAGATCTCAATCTCTTGGCATAGTCATTGGTAGAATCCACTTCCTCCAGAAGATGGATCTTACATGGAAAGTCAAGGGAGTCTCTGATGTATGCGGCAGAAAGCAGATCTTCCTCCTGCTGCAGGAGACGATATCCCACGGAAGCCTTTGATTCGATATCAAAGCCCTCAGCCTGAAGTTTTCTTATGGCTTTCCAGACGGAATTTCGTGACAGGCCGAGGGTATCTGCAAGCTCCTGCCCCGAAACATATTCAGGGCCTTTGCTGCGAAATATTTCTAATACTTTTAATTTTGTAGACATATTGACCTCCAGAAGCAGTGTTGGAAATAGTATATAATAAGCCGGAACAAATGTCAACCTAAAATTAAATCAGGGTGACAAATGAAAATTTTACATTTTTATACAGATTTTATGGGAGACAAGACTTTATATGAGCGGAAGGCTGTGGTATAATGAACGCAGTGATTTATACCGCCTGGGGGCGCAAGGTAGCGTTCATTGAACCACCTTTGCCTGACTGGGGGTGGTATAATGAACGCAGCAGATCAAACCGGCTTATGCCGTAAGGAAGGGGAAAACATGGGTTTAATGGAAAAGATCCTTGGAGACATGAACTCCAGGGAAGTCAAGAAAATAGAAAAAATAGCTGACAAGGTCATGGATTTGGAAGATCAGGTGGCAGCCCTGTCAGATGATGAATTGAGAGGAAAGACAGCCGAATTCAAGGAAAGACTGTCGGCAGGTGAAACTCTCGACGATATATTGCCGGAAGCTTTTGCTGTATGCCGTGAAGGCGCCTGGAGAAGCGTAGGTATGAGACATTTCCGCGTACAGGTCATAGGCGGTATCGTGCTCCACCAGGGCAGGATCGCCGAGATGAAGACCGGTGAAGGAAAGACTCTGGTAGCGACCCTTGCCGCCTATCTCAACGCCCTTGAAGGAAAGGGTGTCCATGTGGTGACCGTCAACGACTATCTGGCCAGGCGAGACGCCGAGTGGATGGGAAAGATATATACTTTCCTGGGCCTGACCGTGGGCTGCGTTGTCCAAGGTATGCGCGATGATGCAAAAAAGGCGGCTTATGATGCGGATATCACATATGGGACCAACAATGAATTCGGTTTTGACTACCTCAGGGATAACATGGCCATCTACAAAGAGCAGCTTGTCCAGAGAGATCTGAACTTTGCCATCGTCGACGAGGTAGACTCTATCCTGATAGACGAGGCCAGGACTCCGCTGATAATTTCCGGAAGAGGAGATAAGTCCACAGACCTGTACCAGAGGGCAGATTCCTGTGTCAGGAGACTGACGGCCGAAGAAGACTTCACCATCGAGGAAAAGGATAAGAAAGTCACTCTGACTGACGAAGGCGTGGCCAAGTGCGAAAAGTTTTTTGGCATTGAAAACCTGGGAGATCCGGAAAACATGGAGATCAACCACCATGTGATCCAGGCTCTCAAGGCAAGAAATATAATGAAGCGCGATGTGGACTACATCGTCAAAGACGGCGAGATCATCATAGTTGACGAATTTACCGGCCGTTTCATGTTCGGCCGCCGATACAGCAACGGACTTCATCAGGCTATCGAGGCCAAAGAAGGGGTACTGGTACGATCCGAGTCAAGGACCCTGGCCACCATCACATTGCAGAACTATTTCCGCATGTATGGCAAGCTGGCCGGAATGACAGGTACAGCCAAGACCGAGGAAGAAGAATTCCGCGAGATATACAATATGGATGTTGTGGTGATACCTACCAACAAGCCGGTCATCAGGGAAGATCTTGACGATGCTGTGTTTGCATCAACCGAGGCCAAGTTCAAGGCCATTCTCGACCGGATCGTTCAGGTCCATCAGACCGGCCAGCCGGTGCTGGTGGGAACTATTTCCATAGAAAATTCCGAACTGCTCAGCGGAATGCTCAAAAAGAGGGGCATACGCCATAATGTGCTCAATGCCAAGCATCATGAAAAAGAGGCCCAGATCATAGCTGAAGCCGGAAGAAAAGATGCGGTGACCATAGCTACCAATATGGCTGGCCGTGGTACCGACATAATCCTGGGCGGCAATCCTGAATTTGAGGCCAGACGGGAAATGGAAAAGCTGGAATACACGCCGGAACAGATTTCCTTTGCCACCAGTTTTGTCAGCAGTACCGATCCGGTGCTCAATGACGCCAGAGAAGTTTTCAATAAACTGCTGGTCCAGTATAAAGAAGAAAGGAAAGCGGAGCAGCAGCTGGTGAGAGACCTGGGCGGCCTGTGCATAATAGGTACGGAGCGCCACGAATCCAGGCGTATAGATAATCAGCTGAGAGGCCGGTCAGGTCGTCAGGGAGACCCAGGACAGACCCAGTTCTTCATTTCCCTTGAGGACGATCTGATGCGGCTTTTCGGCGGCGACAGGATGCAGAGCCTGATGAGCCGGTTCGGCATGCAGGAAGAAGCTCTTGCCGCAGGAATGCTTTCCAAGACCATAGAAAATGCCCAGAAGAAGGTTGAGAGCCGCAACTTTGAGATCAGAAAATATGTGCTCCAGTACGACAATGTAATGAACAAGCAGCGTGAGATCATATATGACCAGCGGCGCAGAGTGCTTTTCGGAGAAGATATCAGGGATTACATCATGGAAATGATGGAGGATCTGGTCAGGACAACCATCCAGCCTATCGTCATCGCCAGCAAATATCCGGAGGAATGGGATCTGGACATGCTCAACGAGAACCTGCGGCAGATCACGGCAACATTCGGCGGGATAACATATTCCGATGAAGAAAAGATGAACCTGACAGAAAAAAAGCTGGAAGAAGATGTGCTGGCCCGGTTCCACAAGCTGTATGAGGAAAAAGAAGCCGAGGTCGGCTCTGCCCGCATGAGGGATAATGAAAAGATGATATTGCTAAGAGTAGTCGATAACCGCTGGATGGATCATATTGATGCAATGGACGAACTGAAGCAGGGGATCGGTCTCAGGTCCCTTGGCCAGGTCAATCCGGTTAATGCTTATGCTTCAGAAGGCTTCGACATGTTTGAGGCCATGGTGGCAGAAATAAGGGAGGAAGCTGTAAGGTACTGCTATAATGTGACCGCCAATACCACCACTCAAAGACGCCAGGTCATTGTCATAGGAGAAGGAAGAAAAGACGAATTCCGTGACGATGCTGCAGCCATGTCAGACGGCCGGCGGCCATCGGCCCAGCAGTCCATGCCTCAGGCAGCCCCGACTCCGGATAAGCCGAAGAAGCCGGAGACCTACAGGCGCGAAGCGCCTAAAGTAGGCCGCAACGATCCTTGCCCGTGCGGAAGCAGAAAGAAATACAAGAACTGCTGTATGAAAAAAGATATGGAGCAGCAGTAAGTTAAAGGACATCGCAAATGATTTTGGCCCGGCCAGAAATGGCCGGGTTTTCCGGTCATTTGAGCCATTAAAAGAGAGAAAGTCTCGCGTATGGATTTTAATGAGATCGTCGAAAAAACCATACCGGGAGTGAACGGAGACACAGCCATATGCGGCGGCGTTCAGAAAGACTTTTATCCCGGTGTCTGCCGCATATGCCCAAAGACCAAGGACATGGCATCTAAAATCCAGCAGGAGAAGCTCTGGTGATGGTCACGATGATCGTTTGGCGATGAGAAGGCGCAGAGCCGGAGCAAAGGTGAGAATATGGAAAAATACAAAGTTATCATAGCCGGCGCTGGACCCGCCGGCCTTGCAGCTGCCATTACCCTCAAAGAGCTGGGCATGGGCGATGAAATCCTGGTGATAGAACGGTTCAGTTTTCCAAGGTACAAGTGCTGCGCCGGATATATGACCGGCAAGACCAGGAAGGCCTACAGTGAGCTGGGCCTCGACCTGGATAGGGTCCATTATTCGCTGATAAAGGATTTTAATATTTTCCACAACTTTAAAAAACGCCAGACCATACATAACAAGTTCCTCTACACCAACAGGAAGATCGACCGGGTGGAGCTGGATAACGCTTTCTTTGAACTGGCTGTCTCCGCCGGAGTACAGGTCAGAGAAAACACATCGATCGCTTCCCATGACAGGGCAGAAAAATATATCGTGACCGCAGATGGTGAGGAGCTGCATTACGACTATCTGGTATTTGCCGACGGCACCAGCGGCTACGGCAGCCGCTATGTACCGGAAAAAGGCCGTAACATCGCCATGCAGCTGGTGTTTGCAAGCGACAGGCCGGAAGAGATACAGATACATTTTGGGATCACCAAACATGGCTACGGCTGGGTCAGCTCTTATGGCGGCGTGACCAATGTGGGCCTGACAGACAGATATGAGCCGGATATCAACTATCAGGATGTGTTCAGGGGCTTCATGGAACGGCTCGGCTTTGACGAGGATCTGTCCCGGCTGAAAGGCGCCTTTACTCCCATGTATGTCGGGCGGCATGATGAAATGGCCGCAGAGGGTATATATTTTGCGGGAGATGCCGCAGGCGCCTGCGATCCGCTGACCCTGTCGGGACTCAGATACGCACTGGGCTCCGGAAAAGCCTGCGCCCATGCCGTTGCCTCCGGCGACAGCCGCCCATACAGCCGGTATATGGGCAGCCTCCGCAGAAAGTTCGCCTTCATGCGGCTGATTATGCGGATATTCTATCTTAAACCTGTGATGTTCTGCGTGTTCTCCGTCGGCTGCCGTTTCTTCGGCGGCCTCATCGCAGCGGTGTTCAACAACTTCTTCGTAAATAAGAAGTGAGAGCTGTCACTGGAGTCACTGCGGCAGCCGTGTCCGTGCGATGGCCGCAGAATAACCCCCTGGCCGCCGTGATGGCTGTCGGGCTCGTGTGCCTTGGAGACTGCGCCGCCGGGAGGTGCCTTGGAGCCTGCGCCGCCGGGAGGACCGTTGAACTTTACGCACTTATAAGGTATAATAAACGCTGTAGATCATATGATGCCCGACGCTTGACGGCGCTGCAGCGGAAACAGGTGAGAGCGAGCAGGTGCCTGGACGCAAAAGAGGCGGATATTGACAGTAATCTATATTTTTTGGTTTTTCGTCAATAGATCATGGATCTTTGACAGTTTGCTCAAACAACACGCAACGAGCGCCAATATCCGGCCGCCAAACCCATACTGAGAAAAGGAGTGAGACTATGATCCAGCTTGAAAACATCAAGAGCCAGATCCCCGCAGTGCGGGCTGTCCTGACAGAAGTCGGTGACTCTCTTTGACCTGCCAAAGATCAAAGAAGAACTGGACAGGACCAACAGAGAAATAGAACAGGAGGACTTCTGGAACGACCCCGACTACGCCCAGAAAGTCATGAAAGAAAAAAAGAACATGGAGGACACCGTAGAAGGCTACGAAGACCTGCAAAATACTTTAGACGACATTGAAGAGCTGATAGAGATGACCGGAGACGACGACCAGTCCGTAGCCGAAGAAATACAGGCCATGTTCGACGATGTGAGCAGAAGAGCCGATGACATGAGGGTAAAGACCCTCTTAAACGGCAAATACGACAAATGCGGAGCCATCGTATCCATCCACGCCGGGACCGGCGGAGTGGACGCCATGGACTGGGCTTCCATGCTCCTTCGCATGTACACCAGATGGTGCGACAAAAAAGGATATAAGGTCAACCTGGTAGACCTGCAGGACGATACCGAAGCCGGCATAAAGAGCGCTACCCTCATAGTAGAAGGGGACAATGCTTACGGCTATCTCAAAAACGAGAAAGGCGTTCACCGCCTTGTCAGGATCTCACCGTTCAACGCCGCAGGCAAGAGACAGACATCCTTTGCCCAGCTGGAGGTGGTGCCTGAGATCGAAGAAGACCTTTCCGTAGAGATCGACCCGGAAGACCTGCGCATAGACACATACCGCAGCAGCGGGGCCGGCGGCCAGCATGTAAACAAGACCGACTCGGCCATCAGGATAACCCACCTGCCGACCAACATCGTCGTTACCTGCCAGAACGAAAGGAGCCAGCACCAGAACAAAGAAATGGCCATGAAGATACTCATGTCCAAGCTGGCCGAACTCAAGGAACAGGAACACAAGGAAAACCTCAAAGAGCTGAAAGGCGACTACTCCATGAACACCTGGGGGTCCCAGATACGCTCATATGTTTTCCAGCCATACACCATGGTCAAAGACCACAGGACAGGAGCCGAGACTGCCAATGTAAACGCAGTCATGGACGGCGACCTGGACTATTTCATCAACGAAAAACTCAAACAAAAGGAAGATTAAATGGATATACTGCGAAAATTAGCCGCCGAGTTCCATCTCCGGCAGAATCAGGTCGAAAATACCGTAAACCTCATCGACGAAGGCAATACCATACCTTTCATCGCCCGTTACAGAAAAGAAGCAACCGGCGGACTCAGCGACACAGTCCTCAGAGATATGGACGAAAGGCTCCGCTACCTGCGCGGCCTTGAGGAAAGAAAAGAAGAAGTCATCAGGCTCATCGAGGAACAGGGCAAGCTCACCGAAGACCTTAGAGCAGAAATAGAAAAAGCCGAAGTCCTACAGCGTGTAGAAGACCTGTATAAGCCTTTCAAACAGAAAAAGGCCACAAGAGCTTCCAAAGCAAGAGAAAAAGGCCTGGAGCCGCTGGCCATGATAATCTACGCCCAGCAAAAGACCGAAGGCGATCCCGCAGACGATGCCAAAGCTTTTGTGGATCCGGAAAAAGAAGTCAATACCCCGGAAGAGGCTCTTCAGGGTGCCCTGGACATCATCGCCGAGATGATAGCCGACGATCCGGACATTACCAAAGCAGTCAGAGAAAAGACTCTCGCCGCCGGTCTCATCGTCACCGAAGCCACCGATCCGGAAGAAAAGACCGTATACGACATGTATTACGACAGGACAGAAGCCCTGAACAAGATACCTGACCACAGGGTGCTGGCCGTAAACCGGGGCGAAAAGGAAAAGAAACTCAAGGTCAAAGTCACCATAGATCAGGAAGCCATCCACGGCCTGATCGCCGAAAGCGTGATAAAAAACAACCGGTCCATATTCAAGTCCCTGCTGGACGATACCATTGACGATGCATATAAAAGACTCATGGCACCGTCTATAGAAAGGGAAATGAGGAATATGCTCACCGAGCGGGCCGAGGCTGAGGCAGTCAAGATCTTTGCCAGAAACACAGAGAGCCTGCTGATGACGCCGCCTGTAAAGGACAAGGTTGTCCTCAGCATAGACCCTGGCTACAGGACCGGCTGCAAGGTAGCAGTCCTGGACGGCACCGGAAAGCTGAAAGCCTATACAACCGTCTACCCGACCCAGCCAAAAAATGACATAGCCGGAACCGAGGCAGTCCTCAAGAAACTGGTAGACAAATACGGAGTAGAGATCATAGTCGTAGGCAACGGCACCGCTTCAAGAGAGACAGAAGAAGTAGTAGCCGCTTTCATCAAAAAGAACAACTATCCGATACAGTACACCATTGTAAACGAAGCGGGGGCCTCGGTGTATTCGGCTTCCAAGCTGGCCGCCGAGGAATATCCTGATCTGGATGTGACCACCAGAGGCGCCATGTCCCTGGGCAGGAGGCTGCAGGACCCGCTGGCCGAACTGGTCAAGATCGACCCCAAGAGCATAGGCGTCGGCCAGTATCAGCATGACATTAACCAGAAAATGCTGGAAAACGCTCTGACCGCCGTGGTGGAGGACTGTGTGAACCGGGTAGGCGTAGACCTGAACACCGCCTCCCCGTCCCTGCTTTCTTACATCGCCGGTATCAACTCAGGGGTAGCCAGGAATATAGTCGCCTACAGGGAGGAAAACGGACGCTTTACCAACCGCCGCCAGCTCATGAAAGTGCCTAAGCTGGGCGAAAAGGCTTTCAACCAGTGCGCCGGATTCCTGCGTATAACAGGAGGTGACGAGCCGCTGGACGCCACTTCCGTCCATCCTGAATCCTATGACGCAGCCAAGGCCATGATGCAAAAACTGGACATCGACCCTGCTACCATAGAGGGAGGCGGCGATAATTCAGTAGAAGACAAGATAAAGAAAACATACAGGGCCAAAAGCCTGAGCCAGAGCATAGCAGCCATGGCTGAGGAACTGGGAACAGGCGAGATGACCCTTTCCGATATAATCGGCGAGCTGAAAAAACCTGCCAGAGACCCAAGAGAGGACGCGCCTCCTGTGGTTTTCAGAAACGATGTCAAGAGTTTTGAAGACCTGAAAGTGGACATGGAGCTGACCGGCACCGTCAGAAATGTAGTAGACTTTGGCGCCTTCGTAGACATAGGAGTCAAAAATGACGGTCTGGTACACATATCGCAGATGAGCGATAAGTATATAAAGCATCCGATGGATGTGGTTTCCGTCGGCGATACGGTCAAGGTGAAGATAATTTCCATCGATCCGGAAAAAATGAAGATAGGCCTGACCATGAAGCTGTAGGACAGGACGGCCCCGCTGCCTGACCGCCGCAGAACAGTCCGTATCAGGATAAGTCACACAAGGAGAACTATGATAAATACCATTATTTTCGATTTCGACGGCACGCTGGTCAACACCAACGATGTCATAATAGAAGCCTGGCAGCACACATACAGGCATTACGGCCGGGACGAAAAACCCGTAGACTACATAACCCAATTCTTCGGAGAACCGCTTATTACCACCATGGCAAGAGAATTTCCGGAAGTTCCGCCGGAAGAAAGCGCCGAAGTATACAGGGCTCACCAGAGGGCCAAGGCAGACCAGCTGGTAAAGCTTTTCCCGGATATACCTCAGCTGCTCAAGGCTCTCAGAGAAAGAGGATACAAGATAGGCATAGTCACATCCAGGACCGGAGAAAGCACCGCTTTCTATCTTAATATGTTCGGAATAGGCCGGTATTTCGACGGGATAGTGAGCTGTGACGATACAGACAAGCACAAACCCGACCCGGAGCCGGTGCTCCTGGGTCTTGCCAAACTTGACGCCAGGCCGGAAGAAGCCATAATGATAGGCGACAGCTTTTTCGACATGAAGTGCGCCAATAACGCCGGAGTCAAGACTGTTTTAGTCGGCTGGCGGGCCACCGGAAACGGCCAGACCATGGACGGCTGCCGGGTGGACTATACCATAGAGAAACCAATGGAGCTTATAAGAATTCTTGAGGTAATGTGATGCTGAATATTTTCTATGGCAGAGAAAATCTGGACAAGGAAAAATTCATATTCGATCATATGGCCGGGAGGGCCCTTATAATGGTGCCCGACCAGTATACATTAGAGGCGGAAAGGCAGGCTTTCCGCCATCTTGGCATTTCGGCCCTTATTGATGTGGAGATCGTCTCCCCTTCCAGCCTGGGAGAAAACATCCTGAACGAACTGGGGGGAAGCCGGCGTAATTTCATCAACAAATACGGACGCCACATGATCCTGTACAAGAGCGCCGCCGCCCGCAGAAACGAACTCCAGGTTTTCCGGGGACTGGAAAACAAGGCCTCGTTCATCGACGCCGTCAACAACTTTATTTCCGAGATGAAGCAGTACGGCTGCGGCCCAAAGGAGCTGGCAGAAATGATCGCCGCCGAGGGCACCGATGATTACACCGGCAAGAAGCTGGCGGACATCAATCTTTTGTTTAACGATTACGAAAAGCAGATCGAGGGCAAATACACCGACTCGGAGGATCGAATAGATCTGTATCTGGGCAAGATCAGGGAGTCGGAACTTATCCGCGGAAACCAGATCTGGGTGTATGGCTTCGACAGCTTTGCGCCAAAGACCATGGCCCTGCTGGGAGAACTGATGAGTTCTGCAGATGAGGTCAATCTCCTTTTGACATGGGACGACAGCAGGCCGGATGCCGACCTGTTCGAGCTGACCGGGATAGTAATGCACAATGCTGTCTGTCAGGCACAGGCCAGGAGAGTACCTTGGAAAAAACAGCCTATATCGAAGGAATATGAGCTTAAGGACCTTTCAAGGGCCATGCGGCATATAGAAAAGGAACTTTACACTATGAGGCCGGCAGTTACTTTTCACAGCGGGGGCATAACTATGGTGGAAGCCGCCGGAATATATAATGAGGCAGAAAGCGCTGCGGCCTATGTCCTGAGCCTTGTACGGGACAAAGGGCTGCGATACAGGGATATACGGCTGGTCTGCAACGATATGGAAAAACGCCGGGCAATAATAGAAAGAGTGTTTGAGGAATATGGCATAGAAGTTTATTCTGATATCAAGAGAGACATCACTGACAGTCCGGTCATCAGGCACATCCTGGCGCTGCTTGACACCTGCGTGGGCGGTTTTAAGACGGAGGCGCTGATGAGGACGATCAAATCGGGATTTGGCGATCTTACTGGCGAAGAAGCTGCCGCCCTTGAAAATTACGCTATAAAATACAAGATCAAAGGCTCCATGTGGAAGAAACCTTTCCGCAGGGGAAAGAGTGAATATGGTGAAGAAGGACTGACACAGATAAACCAGCTCCGACGAATGGCAGTGGAACCTGTATTGCCGCTGGAAAAGCTGATAAAAGCTGCTGCCCATGCCGGGCAGGACGCTGTCGGTACAAAGGCTGAGGGCACGGCCGGAGCCGATATTGTGACGACCGGAAACTTTATCAGGCAGTTTTATGATTATCTGTGCGTTGATCTCAAATTGCGGGAGAAAGTCCTGGATTTCATCGGAGAGCAGGAAGACGCAGAGCTGTATGAGACTGCCGATGAAACGGCTTCCGTATGGAAGAACTTTGCGTCTGTGCTTGACCAGATTTACGACATAATGGGCGGTGAACCCTTTGAGCCGGAGATGTTCCTGGATATTTTGATGACAGGGCTTAGACAGGTGGAGATCGGCCTGCTGCCGCCGGCAGAGGACGCCCTGATGCTGGGGACCATCCAGCGCAGCAGGAGCAGCCGGGTAAAAGCCCTGGTGGTCATGGGAGTAAACGAGGGGATATTGCCGCAGGAAAAGCCCACACAGGGACTGTTTTCTGCCGAGGAAAGGGAGTTGTTCAAGGAAAAGGGCAGAGAGCTGTGCAAAGTGGATTCCATACGGTTCATGGAGGAAAAACTGGCCATCTACAGAAACCTGTCGCAGGCAACCGAGTACCTGTGGATGAGCTGCGCCCTTTCGGACGAAGAAGGCAATCAGCTAAGGCCGTCCCATATATTCACACGGATGAAAGAGCTCTTTCCGGAGCTGGCGGTCCAGCCCGATGTGCTCAACCGCAAGGATAAGAGCGAACTGATAAACAGCCGCACCAGCGGCCTGCGGCACCTGAGCCGGATCATCAGGGAGACCATCGAGGACGGCGCTGCCGGACCTCTGGCCGAAACACGGTCCGCAGCCGGCGGCCGGACCGAAGCCGATGTGCCGGCCGACCCAGCCGGCGGCCAGACCGAAGCCGAAGCCCGTCCAGCCGTCTCCGGTCTTCCGGAGCAATGGGCCCAGGCCCTGAGCTGGCTGACAGACAACAAAAAAGACGATATCGGCCGCATACGGGATGGCCTGACCTTTACCAACAAACAGGAAGACCTGGGCAGGGCCGCCGCCGAAGCCCTTTTCAAGGGGGATACGGCTTCGGCCATGAGCCTGAGCCCGTCCAGGATAGAGAATTTTGCCAGGTGTCCGTTCGCTCATCTGGTGACATACGGTCTCAGGCCGGAAGAAAGGCGCATATTTGAGGCGGCTCCCAGAGAGATCGGCGATGTGTATCACAGGTGCCTGATGCGGCTTACCCATGAGCTGACAAGAGAGGGAGTGCCTGTAACTGCTCCGGGATCGCCGTGGATGACCGTTACCAGAGAAGAATGCTTTGAACTTGCCGGGCAGGAGATCAAGGCCATAGCAGAAGAATACAGAGAGGGCCTGTTCAATTCGGGCGCCCTGGAAAACTACAGGAGAGACAGGCTCACTGAAATATGCGGGCAGGTCTGCTTTACGGTGGTGGAGCAGGTGCGAAAAGGCAGGATCGACAGTATCATACCGGAGGCTTCCTTTGGCCGCCGCGGCGTACTGCCGCCTATCGAGGTGGATGCGGACGGTCAGAAGGTGTATATCGAAGGCATAATCGACAGGGTTGATTATCTGGAAGACGGCCGGGTCAAGATCGTGGACTACAAGACCGGCAACGAGAGCTTTGACATGGCGGAAGCCGCGGCGGG
>UQOC01000009.1 GCA_900542565.1 uncultured Eubacteriales bacterium
CGCCGATATGCTGGCCTATCTGCATCAGGCTCACAGCCGGTATTATTTCCATGCCTGTATCTGCCGTGAACAGATAGGCCTCAGGACAGTTTGCCTCAGGGATCACGATTTCTTTTGCACCGGCGATGCCCAAAACGGCTGAGACAGCCGTTATCATGGGTAAAACGCCCCTTGCCGGCAGGACTTTCCCGTCAAATGAAAGTTCTCCTATAAATATGGTGTCATCCGTTTTTCCTTTCAGGGCTCCCGAAGCCTTTAGGAGTCCCACTGCAATACCCAGATCAAAGTGGCTTCCGGATTTTTTCACATATGCTGGAGCCAGGTTCACGGTTATCTTATGTCTCGGATATTCAAATCCGCTGTTTGCTATGGCTCTTTTAACACGGCCGGCCGCTTCTCTAACTGCCGTATCTCCCATTCCGGTTATTTCAAAATACGGCAGTCCTGGACTTAGATCTGTCTGTATTTCTATTTCCATCCCTTGCATTCCGTTGAGCGCCACCGTTCTTATCTTTGAAAGCATAAATATTCCTCCTATATCTCCAGTCCTTTTATATGATTTATCTCTATCTCCATCACATGGAACTCTATGCCGTCAAATCTGCGCCTGTATCTGGAAAGGAAGAACCTTGCAGCGTTCCTCAAATGTTTCTGCTTTTTTATATCCACCGCCTCTGCCGGTCTGCCGTATTCTTCGGTGGTCCTGGTCTTAACTTCTATAAAAGAGATTATCCTGTCCCGTACGGCGATTATATCCACTTCGCCATAAGGGCACGAAAAGTTGCGGGTTATGATGTAATATCCCTTTCCCTTTAAGATCTCTGCAGCCAGTTCCTCTCCGGCTGTTCCTATTTTTTTTGCATTTCCCATTTTTCTCCTTCCGGCGGTTTCCGTTCATGGTTATAATTTACAATATTTTACAATTTATGTCAATATGATTCTCCTGCCCTGCCGTAAGCAAATCCCTGCAAAAGAATATACAAAGACGGATACATCCCTTTTCAGAGATGTATCCGTCTTTGCAATCACATATTAGGAAGATAGGAAAACACAAAATCAGCATGGATTTATTTTTCCCACGGATAGCTTGTTAAAATCCCGCGTAAGTGAACTTGGGAACATCTGTGCCTATGGCAAACAGAGCGTACGCATACAAGGCCAGCATCATCAGAAAAAAAGCTGCCGTATACAACACGAATTTTCTGTCCGCTCCTGCTTTACACTTCTTTATAAAACTTGTAAGCCTCTTCATTTATCCTCACCCATCCTTTTCCTGCCGGGTGGACATGATCTTCCAAAAACCCCGGCGTATAACATTCATCGAAAAAGCTGCATACCTTTGCTCCGTATTCCGAAGCTACTTTCTCTACCCCCTGTACGACAGTTTCTCTCTGATCTTTGGGGAAACCTGTGTAATCGTACCACCATCCGTTGATGGGGAGCAGCACGAGCATGGCTTCTATTCCTTCTTCTTTACACACATCCAGGAAAAGCCTCAGGTCGTCGTATTCGGGCGAATCCGCAAAGGTCCTGTTTACATCTGCATTTTTCCTGTTTTTCATTTCAGGCTTGATCTTCGACTTATACAGTTTGTCAAGCATGTGGAACTGGTTGTTAACCTTGCCGGCCATGGATTCATCAGCTTCTTTTGCAAGCTTGTCCCAGTCCGGTTCCTCTCCTGCTTTGGCCGGCGTATATTCATGATAGTTTTTTCCGCCTGATGCTTTCCACAAAAGTCCCACATTTATATCTTCTTTTTCTGTGTTTATCCACTTTTCAACTCTATAGGCGATCCGGTCCTTAAGGCTGACCCTGCCGCCGGCGATCATGCTGCGGGCTGTCCTGGCACTTGCCTGTGTATCAGGGCTTATCTGCAGCATCTGGTCTACCCTGTCGGCGATGGCGTTCCTTGTGTCCTGAGACAGTTCATCGTTGGCCAGCATCTGCTCGTACATGCTTTCGGAAAACCTGGCCGAAAATCCGCTGCTTTCGGCCCCCGTCTTTGAAAACCATGTAGGAGAAAGTATCAGCACTACTTTTTTGTTCTCAAGTTTGGGCGCCACTGCCCCAAGGGTGACCGCATGGGAAAGGCTCTGGTTCTGAGCCGCTCCTATGCACATGACATTCATCCCCAGTTTACGGAATATGTTTGTCGGATGATACGGAGTCTTATTTCCGTATTGGAACTCAGATGACCCCATCATCATCACCGTATCTTTTTCTATATTTGAGCTTACCGCCTTATAGGACAGATCTTTTTTTGTACTTATCCATGTGCCGAAAAAAGGGTTGTTGGTATCCAGTTTTTCTCCGGCGATCGTATGAACAGACAGTGCCGTTCCCACAAACAAGATCAGAGCCGTGATAAAAGCTGCTACTTTTTTCATGGTATCACATCCCGCTTAGAGTCTCTTCAGTACCTGAGCGATTATCTTGTTTGGCGTGTCCATTTCTTCTCTTGTAAATTCAGACGGCGCCATGGTCACCGATAAGGCTTCTTCAATCCCGACAAGAAGTTCAGTATAGTCAAGTGAATCGATCAGATCTTCATCCAGCAGGTTGATGTCCCCGTCAGCTCTGACGGCATCATCCCCGCATATTTCTTCAAGGAGTGAAAGTACCACTTCCCTTACCTGCATTTCTTTATTATCCATTGTTTTACCCCCTTTATTTTATCAGTCTGCCGGAGAAGATCAGGAATCCGAACATTACAAGATTAAATGTCACTATCACTCCGACGATCTTATACCATTTTTCTTTTTTATGTTTCTTATAGAATTTTGATTTTTTCTGATATATCTCAGTCAGTGAAAGCAAGATCCCGTGATATACCCCGTATAGCACATAATTCCAGCTCAGGCCGTGCCACAGGCCCATCAGGGTCATATTTATCATAAACCCGACAGTTGCCCCGGTGAGCTTGCTCTTGAACCACCTGCCTCTTATTGAGGCCATCATGAATCTGGAAAAAACAAAGTCTCTGAACCAGTGGGACAAAGTTATATGCCACCTGTCCCAGAACTCTTTTATATCAGCGCTTATAAACGGCTTGTTGAAATTGTCCGGCGTTCTTATCCCCAGTATGTAACTGACGCCTACGGCCATCTGGCTGTATCCGGCAAAGTCGAAGAACAGGTAAAACCCGTAACAATACATATAAGCAACTGTTGATCCTGCATATTCTGCTATGGCAGAACCCAGATAAGTCATTCCCTGGAAGAATGCCGCAGCTATTACGAACTTGTACACCATCCCAAGACATATCTTCATCAACCCGTCTCCAAGCAGATCCAGATATTCCTGCCTGGAAGGCACATGATACATGTCCTGGATGAACCTCCTGCTCCGGTCTATGGGTCCCGACGAAAAGCTGGGAAAAAACAGCAGGAAATACAGGAAATCCCATGTCTTTACTTCTTTTATCAGCCCGTCATGTATCTCGATCAGCATCTGTACCGACTTAAATGTCAGATAAGAGATCCCGGCAAAGGCAAATATGCTCAGTTCCATCAGGCCTCCGATCTTAAAGATCACCAAAGGCGCAACGGAAAGACATACGAACAGCTTAAACAATGCAGAGCTGTCTTTCTGGCTGTCTTTGATCCTCATGAAAGATTTTACGAGGACGGTCTGTATCAGACAATAGGCGGCCAGATATAGGATCTGCCTGTATGGGGATACTACGGCCAGCGTTACGAATACCACAGTCAAGACGGATCCGTAATACCTCAAAGGTCTTTCGTTTATCCCCAGTATTACCGCCGGTATCAGCAGCAGCGCAGCCAGAAAGAAAAAGTATATCTCACCGAACAGACTCATAAGAACTGTTCCTCTAATTTCTTTCTGTCCAGCTTGCCGTTAGCCGTCATCGGCAGCTTGTCAACAAATTTTATATTTCTTGGGATCATATAATGCGGCAGTTTTTCTTTCAGCAAAAATTTTATCAGTTTGGCATCTGCCAGAGTGCCAGAAAGTTCCGGAGCGTTGACAAAGGCAGTCAGGCTCTTGATCTTTTCGCCATCTCTGCGTGGAAGCACCGCTGCCTGTTCAACCTCCTCCAGGGCCACAAGGTTTTCCTCAATATCGCCCAGCTCTATCCTGTAACCGCGCATTTTGATCTGGTGGTCACTCCTGCCGGTGCAATAGTATCTGCCATGCCGGAAAAACCCCTTGTCTCCGGTCTTGTAGGCCCTGACTTTTTTCCCTCTTGCGTCTTCCGTGTAGACGAAAGCCTCATTAGTTTTCTGTATATCATTAAAATACCCTTTTGCCACCGTATCACCGGTAATATAGATCTCCCCGTCTCTGATAAGAAGCTCTGTCCCCTTTTTAGGCTTCCCTATGGGCAGCAGGTCGCTGCCGTTGATGATCTCGTCGGTGATCTCCTGCGATGTTACGGCCACAGTTGATTCAGTAGGTCCGTATGTGTTTACGATCCTGGCATCAGGAAATTTCTGACGCAGCTTTGCTGCCGTTTCTACGGTCAGCCTCTCTCCGCAGAAGAGGAACAGCCTCATGTGCGGAAAGTTTTCCCCTGTGAATACCGGATCTGCCATGCACATTTCTGCAAAGGATGGCGTTGAAACCCAGCACTGCACCTGCTCATCTTTCATAAAGTCAAACATTTTTTTCATATCAGCCAGTAATGTCTTGTCAAGACATGCCAGTTTGCCTCCGGTGGCAAGACATGTATATGTGTCCATTACCGAAAGGTCAAAGGAGAAAGGCGCCTGATTTAAAAAATTAAGCTTTTTTCCTCCCTTTTCTTCTGTCAATGCGGCAGACCATTCCACAAAGTTTTTCAGGTTGCCGGCAGTTACTTCCACTCCCTTGGGTTTGCCTGTGCTTCCTGAAGTAAATATTATATAGAACACCTGTCTGTCATCTGTCGGATATGCATCATCCCATACGGCACTCTTCAGCTTCGGATCTTCTGTTATCCTGCGGAGCCTCTCAGGTCCTATGACATCATATCCTTCTATGGCAATTTCACTGACTCCGAGTATGATATCATTTCCTATGGCGGAGGCGATCTCTTCGGCCCTTTCTGCCGGCATCGATGCGTCTACTGGACAATATGGGATGCCCGCTTTGGCACATCCCAGAAAGCATACTATCATTCCGGGACTTTTGTGGCCGTAGACCATGACAGGTTTTTCCCCCTGACCTGCCTGGGATCTGAGCCACCGGGCCAGTGCGTCAGACTGACGCCACATTTCTCTGTATGTCATTTTCTCTGTAGCAGTTACTACGGCTGTTTTGTCCCCATTGTGCCTGACTGCTTTTTCTATGAGCTGTAAAACAGTTTTTTTCATATTATCTCTGCCTCCCTTTCCCCTTCTTTGAGCTCCTGCTCTGGACTAAGTGTACTATAACACATAGTACACTGTCAACTGTTTTTTAACAATTTCTTTGTTTTGTAAGAATTCCGTAATATTTCTTTCTTTTTTCGCAATAAAAAAGCCGGCATAATTTCACGAAATGCTGTAAATTTCAACATTTTCGTGGAATCATGCCGGCATGGAGAAAGTTAAGCCCTCAGCATTGAACTAAGAAAAGCTCTGAGCCTTTCGCTCTTGGGATATTCAAATATTTCTTCAGGTCCGCCCTCTTCTACTATGACACCTTCGTCCATGAACATTACCCTGTCTGCAACCTCTTTTGCAAAACCCATTTCATGGGTGACGATTATCATGGTGGTATGGTTGTCAGCAAGTCTCTTCATTACATTTAGCACCTCTCCTGTTATCTCAGGATCCAGGGCCGAAGTAGGCTCATCAAACAGCATCAGGTCGGGCTCCATGGCCAGGGCTCTTGCGATGGCTATCCTCTGTTTCTGTCCGCCTGAGATCTGAGCCGGATAGACATCGGCTTTTGATTGGAGGCCTACCATCTTCAGAAGGGATCTTGCCCTTTCGTTGACAACGGCTTTATCTTCCTTTTTCACCTTGATGGGAGCATAAGTTATGTTTTCCATGCATGTCATATGCGGGAACAGGTTAAAGTGCTGGAACACCATTCCCGTAGTGCCCTTGAGCTCCATTTCTCCGGAAGTTATGGTGTTGAGCCCGTTTATGCAGCGCAGCAGAGTGCTCTTGCCGGAGCCGGACGGCCCGATTATGGCGACTATTTCTCCTTTGCACATGGAAAAGTTCACATGGTCCACCGCTCTGAAATCGCCGAAATCTTTGACGATATCCGTCATCTTCAAAATCAACTCTCTTGACATCCCTATTCCCCCTTTGCGTCATACCTTGAGAAGTATCTTTCCAGCCTGCCGGCAATGATGGTGAGAACGAATGTCATGAGCAGGTACAGGGCGGCGGCAAAGAAGAACGGAGTCATGTCCGTCATCCTGTTGACAGCGCTGTTGGTGGCTTTCATAAGCTCTATGACAGGTATGGAAGAAGCCAGCGCCGTGTCCTTGACCAGAGTTATGGCCTCGTTGACAGTAGGCGGCAATATGGCTTTCATGGTCTGAGGAAGGATGATATCGATCATTGTCTGCCTCTTTGAAAGGCCCAGAGCGTGGGCAGCTTCGTACTGTCCCTTGTCTATGCTGTTGATGCCTCCTCTGTATATTTCCGCAAAATATGCTCCGTAATTGAGCACATATGTAAGTACCACTGTCAGGAATGCGCTTATCCTCACATGGAGTACCAGCGGAAAGAAAAAATAGAAGAAGAAGATCTGCAGCAGCAGGGGAGTTCCTCTGAATATCCACACATAGACCTTGCAGATAAACGACAGCGGCTTAAAGCCGCTGTTGCTTCCGAGGGCTACCGGGAGCCCCAGGGGAAGCGATATTATCAGCGTCAGAAAAAATATTTCTATTGTTACAACTGTGCCTTCCAGCATGAAAGGCAGAAATTCCATGATCTTATCCATTCTTCCCCTTTCCGGATTCTATTCTTCTTCAAGAGGTTCAAATACCACTATATCCCGTCCGAACCATTTTTCGCTGATCTGGGCAGCGGTTCCGTCGCTGACCAGTTTCTCGATAGTATCGTTGAGCAGGTCGCGGAGGGCTGTATTGCCCTTGGCGCAGCCGATGACATAGTAGTCGGCGCCCAGGGAATATGTGCATTCTTTCATCTCTCCGCCCAGGTTGTTGTTGGTGTATTCGCCCAGCACCTGGTCTACGGCGATCACATCGACCCTGCCTGCCCTCAGGTCCATGATGGCGGTGTCATATGTGTCGTATTCGCTGATATTGTCCTTGAACGACTCATAGGCTTCGTTGGCCTTGAGCATATCAAGGGCTGCCGAATCGGCCTGTGTTCCGATCCTCAGGTCTGCCAGCTGGGAAGCCTCCGTAACATCAAGGTCTGAGGATTCAAGCGTCATGAGCACGATCTTGTTGTTGAGGTATTTGTCGGTCAGTTCCATGTTTTCCAGCCTGTCCGGAGTGATGGACATACCATTCCACACGCAGTCGATGGTCTGTGCCTCAAGCTCCATTTCCTTGGCGGTCCAGTCGATAGGAACGAATTCCACTTCAACGCCCAGTTCTTCTCCCACAGCGTTGGCCAGGTCGATATCAAAGCCTACCAGATTGCCGTCGGCATCTCTGAATCCCATGGGCGCAAAGGCGTCGTCAAGGCCTACCACCAGGGTCCCCTTTTCCTGAACATCGGCAAATTCGCTTTCGTTTCCGCATCCGGTCAGTGCAAACATGGTAAATACCATGAGCAGGACCATGGTCAATGCAATTACTTTCTTTTTCATTTCGCCCTCCGTATTTATACTTTTTCGTGCTAAATGGTTAAACCGCACTTTTACAATAATTTTACACTAATCCCATAATCCAGTCAATAATATTTTCAGGGATATTGATATTTTTTATATAGTATCCGTCTTTCCCAGAACGAATTTTTTTATTGCATATGCCACACCGTTATCATTGTTGGACAATGTTATGTAATCAGCTTTTTCCTTTACCTCATCCAGCGCATTGGCCACGGCAACGCCCAGTCCTGCAGCTTCTATCATCGCACCGTCGTTGGGACTGTCTCCTACAGCCATGACATTTTCCTCGCTTATGGAGAGGAGCTTGCAGAGGTTTGCGATGGCATCGGCTTTGCTGGTGGTCCTGCCGCCTATCTCAAGGTTATGTGTGGTGGAAGTTGTGACTGTTATTTCCTTGAAACCACTGAGCTTCTCTTTCATGGCGGCCTTGTCGTCCAGATCTCTGAACTGGACATTGATGTTTTCTATCTGGCTCCGATGTTCATGGAGAAAGCCATATATGTCATCTACAGGGATCCTCGTACCGACTATGTACCCGGCATCCAGATAATCCGAACCGTTATCCCTGACATCTTCGTATACTTTTCTGTCTATGTATGCCTGTCCCTGGGTAAACACTTCGATGGGATACCGGCTGTGCTGCCTTAAAAAAAGCTCTATCTCTTCCACCGCCTTACCGTCAGGGCAGTTTGAATAGATTATCTTTTTGTCCTTAAGCCTCGTCACATGGGCGCCATTGGAATTTATCATGTATTCAAGCCCTTTTATGGCAAAGACTTTTTCCGGCACGGCGCTGAAAGTCCTTCCGGTGGCTATCACCACATGGACTCCCCTTTCTATGGCAGCCTCAAGTGTATACTTTGTCTCATCAGTAAGTACAGCTCCCTTTCCCAGGGTCGTACCGTCCAGATCCAATGCGATAAGTTTTATTTCCATTTGCTGTATTCCTCCAGACACTGTAAAAATTCTGCGTTCACTTTTCTCACGGTGGACATGGCGGCTTTTTCATCATGGCCGGGATATATCGTATATGCGTCCGGCCATCTGTCTATGACCTCGGCGCAGGAGCGGACCATATCCTCCGGAGAGCCGCCGACCAGATCTGTCCTCCCCAGGTCCGTGTCAAATATGGTATCCCCGGTGAACACCACCCTGCTTTGGGGAGCTTCAATGCACAGGGAACCTTTTGTATGTCCGGGCGTCATGCGGATCATCAGGGGCTGCCCGTCAAGATCGAGTATTTGTCCATCCTGCAGATATGAATCCACTTTGCCCTTGTACATGAGGGAATCTTCAAAACTCATCATAACAGGAATGTCCAGTATATCTGCCACCTTTGCCGCTCCTCCCACATGGTCGTGGTGGTGATGGGTCAGCAGCACCGCCGCAGGGATCAGCTCCTGCTCTTTCACATAGCCGGTAAATTTTTTTGGCTCATAACCGGGATCTATTATGTAGCATATGCCTTTATCCCTGCTGCTTATTATATAGCCGTTGCTCATCAGGCTTCCGCCTGTAAATCTCTTTATTCTCATCTGCTCCTCTTTCCTGGTGTTAAAATTTCGTAAAAAAACTGCATGATATCTGAAATTGCCGTGGCCGAAACGATCCCTATCCCTTGAAATATTTTCTTTATATGCTACAATATATCATACAACATTTGAGACGAAATGTCTTTTATTTTTGTATATAAAAGAGGTAAAAGAAATGAAGGTTGCCATAGTAGGCGCAGGAAAATTAGGCATCAAGGTCGCTTCTACCCTTTTGGGCGGCGATCATGACATTACCGTGATCGATGAACGGGAAACCATCCTGAACAAGATATCCCAGCAGATGGATGTGATGACTGTCAATGGAAACGGTCTGAACATCACTCTCCTAAAGGACTGCGGCATTGAAGATTTTGACTTTCTGCTGGCTTCTACCGGAAGCGATGAAAAAAACATCCTTATATCTTCCTTTGCCAAGAGGCTGGGATGTTCAAGGGTCATCGCCCGCATAAGGGATCCGGAACACATGAAGCAGGTGGATTTCATCCGCGAGAACATGGGCATAGATTATGTAGTCAATCCGGATCTTTCCATTACCAATGAAATATACAAATATCTGGTGGAAAAATACACTCTGACCAACGGTATCTTTTCTAGCGGAAAGGTATCCCTTGTTCAGTTCAAAGTAAAGAGGATGAAAAAGCTGGCGGGTCTTTCTATGGTTGAGGCCCGCAAAATTCTGCCTAATATGCTGATCGTAGCCATATCCAGAGAAGGCAAGATCATCATACCCCACGGACAGACCATCATAGATCAGGATGACACCTTGTATCTGATCGGCGAAAGATCTGAGATATCAGAACTGCACAAAAAAGTACATGAAAAAGGTAAATACACCAATCTCCAGAAGGTGATGATCGTGGGCGGGGGCAAGACAGGCTACTATCTTGCTTCCATGCTTTCCGAATTCGGCATTGCCGTCAAGATCATTGAAAAGGATAAAGACAGATGTTATTATCTTTCCACCCATCTTGACGATGTCATGATACTCCACGGAGACGCAACCGATACATCCCTCCTTGAAGAGGAAAATATGGCCGAAATGGACGCTTTTGTGACCGCCACAGGTCTTGATGAGGAAAATCTGCTGCTTGCTCTCATGGCAAAGCAAAAGGGTGTGGAAGATGTTATCTCCAAGGTCAGCCGCCAGAGCTACAAAGACCTGATCGAGCGTATGGGCATAGACATGGCCCTTAATCCTCTGGACATAGTTGCAAGTATCATACTGCGGTATATCCAGGGATCCAAGCGTATCATCGCTTCTCTGCTGATACAGGGGCAGGCTGAGATCATAGAAATAATAGCCTCAGAAGAAATGCAGCTGACAGGCCTCACCCTCAACGACCTTGAACTTCCTGACGGGGTACTGATAGCCGCAATACACCGTGGCAACAGCATCATAATCCCTGACGGCAATACCATTATACATAGCGGCGACAAGGTGACACTTTTCTGTCTTTTATCTGATATTGCCGAGCTTGAGACTCTTTTCAAGGCAAAGAGGGCTTTTCGCCTGTAATCGTTGTTAATGTGAGGTTTATTGATGAATAATAAGTTCGGGACCATATTGAAGATAGAAGGCGCCCTGCTGATGGTGCTTGCAGGATGTATGGTCCCTTCTCTGCTGATCGCTGCCGCTCAGGGCGAAAGTTCCTCCATAATGGGGTTTGGCTCTGTCATAGCGATCTGTGTGATAACAGGTTTTATACTTTATCATCGTTTTAAGAGCCAGTCCCGCCAGTCTTTAAGGTCGCGGGACGGGTTTCTTGTGGTAGCCGCAAGCTGGTTCATTGCGTCTCTGGCAGGATGCCTTCCTTTTATCATTTCCGGCAGCATGCCAAATTTTTTTGATGCATTTTTTGAAACAGCCTCCGGTTTTACGACAACAGGCTCAACAATACTGACGGACATCGAGATCCTGCCCAGGTCTGATCTTTTCTGGCGCTCATTCACCCACTGGATCGGCGGTATGGGTATCATCGTTTTTATCACCGCCATACTGCCTGCCTTCGGCATAAACGGCCAGATAGTGGCCAATGCTGAAACCACAGGTCCGACCAAAGACAAGATAGCCGCAAAGTTTTCCGATAACTCCAAGGGTATCTACACCATCTACTTTGTCATGACCTTATTGCAGACTCTTCTGCTTAAACTGGGAGGTCTCACATGGTATGATTCCCTGGTGCACACCTTCGGCACCGTCGGCACAGGCGGCCTGTCAATATATAACGACAGCATAGCCCATTACGGCAGCGCATATGTGGAGATCATCATCGCCCTTTTCATGTTCCTGTCAGCAGTGAACTTCAACTTATATTATCTTGCCATAAAGAAAAAAAATGTCTTGCAGATCTGGCGGGACGATGAGGCCCGGCTTTACTTTCTGGTCACATTCCTTGCCGGCGGGCTCATCACCATATATAACTTCATTGCCGGAGGCCTGAAGGAACTTGGGCAGACCATGCTGGACGCCTTTTTCCAGGTCATTTCCATCCTGACCACCACCGGATATGTGACAGATGATTATGATATATGGCCGACATTTTCAAAGATGATACTTCTCACCCTGTTCTTCATCGGAGGCTGCTCTTCCTCAACGGCAGGCGGTATCAAATGTATCCGCATAGTCGTTGCCATGAAGATGGCAAAGCTGGGCATCTCCCAGAAGATACATCCTCAGAGGGTGATCCCCATCACTGTAAACGGCAAGGAGATCAGCAACAGCACAGCCATCAGGATATCCAACTTCATATTTACATATCTGCTGGTACTCATCATAGGCATGCTGCTCCTTTCCTTTGACGGTCACGACTTTGTCACCAACCTGTCGGCAGCCGGCACCTGTCTTGGGAACATCGGCCCCGGATTTAACATGGTCGGTCCGACGACGAATTTTGCATTTTATTCTGATTTTGCAAAGTTCATATGCTCCATGCTGATGATAATCGGAAGATTGGAATTATATACGGTTTTGGTCCTGTTCTCCAGGAATTACTGGAATGATAACAGGGTAAGGTAAATGAGATTTATCATGCGAGGTTTGTTATAAATGGGACTTAGTTTTAAATCTATGATCAAGATCATTGGTATATTGACGCTGATAGAGGGGGTGTTCATGCTCCCTGTGGTCTTTACGGCCATACATTTTGAAGAGTGGCAGGCATCCCGCGCCTTTGCCGTTACAGCAGTATGCTGCATGGTCTTTGGTCTTCTGGCCGTGACCAGGATCAGGTCGGAAAAACTGGCCATGCGTGCCAGAGAAGGATATTTTATAGCGTTCCTAAGCTGGTTATACTGTTCCCTTTTGGGAGCTGTCCCTATGTATTTCTGCGGGAGCCAGTTTTCGTTCATAAGCTGTTTTTTTGAATCCGTGGCCGGATTTTCCACCACGGGATGCAGCGTGCTTGACCTTGATATAGTGCCGATGTCTATGCTCCTTTGGAGAGCCATGTGCCATTGGCTGGGAGGTATGGGTATCCTCATACTGCTCATTTCTATCTTCCCTCTATGGGGTATAAACAATCAGTCCCTTGCCACTGCCGAAACACCGGGAACACATGCCAAAAAGATCGAGGCGACTTACTCGGACACGGGTAAATTCTTGTATCTGGCTTATCTTATCCTTTCTGTGGTCGAATTTGCCCTGCTCTGGGCAGGTCCCATGGACTGGTTCAATGCCCTGCTGACAACATGCAGCAGCATAAGCACGGCAGGTCTGATGATCCTGCCGGAAAGCGCATGGATGTATGAGCTTCCGTATGTCATGGCCATCGTCACAGTCTTCACCATACTTTCCTCCATAAGCTTCATAGTATATTTCCTAATGCTAAAAGGAAAGTGGAAAGAAGCGCTGAAAAATTATGAGACGAAGATATTCTTTTTCATCATCGCCGTCTCTACCATCCTGATCGCAGTTTCCCTGACGGTCAGCGGCACCTACTCCAGCATATGGCGTGCTGTCAGGGACAGCTTCCTGCAGGTCGTATCCTTTATCTCAACTTCAGGATATTTTGTCTGTGACTATACTGCATGGCCATCCTTTGCTTCCACCATACTGGTCCTGCTGCTGTTCATAGGCGGCTGCTCTTTTTCCACATCAGGCTCCCTCAAGGTCATAAGGGTGACCGTACTGTTCAAGCTCATAAAAAGAGGCCTGCTGCAGCAGATACATCCAAATATGGTCAGGGCTGTCATGATGGACGGAAAACCTGTCCCGGCCAGGATAGCGTCTTCCATCACCACCCACACCATGCTGTTTTTCGGGATATTCGCAATGGGGTGCATCCTGCTGTCCTTTAATGATCTCGATATGGAAACCACCATCACGACTTCTATCGGTATGCTTGCCAACACCGGAGTGGCCCTGGGAATGCCGGGAGGGCACGGATATTTCGGCATGTTCAATGAATTTTCCCAGCTTGTCATGTCTCTCCTTATGATAGCAGGCAGGCTTGAAATGTACGCAATGGTGATAGTATTTGCCAGATCTTTCTGGAAACCTGACAAAGCCGTAGCCATATGAGCCGTTTATTTTCTGGACTTTGGGGCAGTATATAGATACTGCCTTTTTTATTGCTTGCGTTTACAGGAGGAAAAATGTTAGTAAAAGACCTGATGTCCTCTTCCGTCATCTCTGTCGGACCGGAAGATACTTACGACCAGATAAGCTTTCTGATGAAAAGCGAGGATGTGGGGATAGTGCCTGTCTGCGATTCCCGCGATCATATACTGGGTGTCATTACAGACAGGGATATGATAGTGCGCCGTGACAATGCAGATAAGGCCGGAAACCTCATGTCCAGCCCTCCCGTCACTGTTGAGGCAGGAGATGATATCCACCAGGCGGCTCTGAAATTCTCCAGATACGGTATCCGCCGCCTTCCTGTGCTGGAGAGCGGCAGACTGGTGGGTATGCTGTCATTTAAAGATCTTGCCAAGAAAAAGGTCCTTATGGCAGAAATCGGTCATATCATTTACAATGTGTGCAATCACAGGGGATAAAAAAACGGGATCACGATGATCCCGTTTGATCTTTATATTATTCTTCAGCTTGCTGATCGTTTTCGGCAGCTTCCGGAGCCTCTCCGGCAGTATCTGCCGGTTCCTCTTCATCCATAACGGCCGGCTCTTCTTCGGCTTCGTACGGCTCGCTGTACTCTTCTTCGGCATCTTCAGCCTTGTCCACCTGCTTTAAGCTGAGACTGATCCGCTTTCTTTCGGTATCTATCTCAAGGATCTTGGCTTCAACCGCTTGTCCGATCTCAAGTTCATCTGCGATATTGCTGACTCTCTTGTTGGCAACTTCGGAAATATGTACAAGTCCGTCAAGGCCCGGTTCAAGCTCTACAAAAGCACCGTACTCTTTGATCTGGACAACTTTGCCTTTTACGACTTCTCCTACCTGATAGTTTTCGTTTATAACTGACCAAGGCTCAGGAGTAGTCTGTTTGAGTCCCAGAGAGATCTTGCCTTTTTCTCTGTTCATGGAAAGGATCATGACCTTTACCCTGTCTCCTATCTGAAGGACTTCCTTAGGATGTTTCAGCTTGCCCCAGGAAATCTCAGAGATATGCAGAAGTCCGTCGATACCGCCCAGATCTACAAAAGCGCCGTAATCGGTAAATCTCATTACGGTACCCTCTACAATGTCGTCAACATGCAGGCTGTCCCATACGGCATCGATCTTTTTCTGTTTTTCCTCAGCCAGGACTGCCTTGTGTGAAAATACCGCCCTGTTCCTTCTCTGGTCAACTCTGGTAACTTTTACTTCCATTTCCTGACCTATGAACTCGTCGGCATTTTCAACATATTTATCGGAAAGCTGAGACATCGGAATAAAGCCGGAAACTTCTTTGTATGCAGCGATCACGCCGCCGTTTACCGCTCTTACGACTTTTACTTTTATATGCTGTCCGTTTTCGTAAGCTTCATTGATCTCATTCCAATGCTCGTTGGCTTCTAATTTTTTCTTGGAGAGTAAGATCACACCATCGCCGTCATCTGTTTTGATAACCTTAGCCTGGATATCATCGCCTTCTTTGAACAGGTCTGTTAGCTTTTGGTCTCCTTCCAATGTTACTTCTTCTTTCGGAATAACTCCGTCCTTTTTGCATCCCATGTTAACGATGACTTCTTTGTCAGTAACCTGGTGTACCTTTCCGTTAACAATTTCGCCTACATGCGGCAATCTTAATGATTTTTCGATATCATCCATCAAGTCCAGCATGTTCATTTCGTTTTTTTCCGTGATGTGGTCACTCATCGCAGCAATAACCTCCTTAATTACGCATTCGGGTGTCGAGGCACCCGCTGCAACTCCTATTTTATTACATTTTGACAAGCCTTGCAATGGTAAATCTTCGATTTTTTCAACAAAATAGGTATTTTGACATATTTTTTTGGAGATCTCATACAATTTTCTCGTATTTGAGCTGTTTTTCCCTCCAATTATTACCATCCCATCGCACTCTGCTGCCAGTGATTTACAGTTTTCCTGCCGTTCGGCAGTTGCGCTGCAGATGGTATTCCTCACCGTATATATTTTTTTATTCTCATCAAGCGCCTCTATGACGCAGTCCAGGATCTCTTTTTTTATGGTTGTCTGGCACACGATGAAAAAATCGTCTCCTGTAAGAGCCCTGGCCTTTTCAGCCGAATCCACCACAAATGCTTTTCCGTCGCACCAGCCTTTTATCCCTTTCACCTCAGGATGATCCTCATCTCCCACTATGATTATATCATGACCGGATCTTGACGCCTCATATACCAGCCTGTGTATCTTGCTCACAAAAGGGCAGGTTGCGTCAACCACATTGAGATTTCTCTGTTCTGCCTCTTCCCAGAAAGACTTGCCTTCCCCGTGAGACCTGACTATTATGATATCATCAGGTGTGGCTTTTTCCAGATCATCCAGGATCTGAACACCCCTTGCAGCAAGATCATCTGTGACCAGACTGTTGTGTATGAGCTGGCCCATTGTGTAGATCTGCTTCCCATCTTTATTTTTAACTATCTGTTCTTCGGTTTTTTCTATGGCTTGTCTGACTCCGAAACAGAAGCCGGACTTTGCTGCTCTTATGATCTGTGTCATTTTTTCTTCCCCAGGCTTTCCAGATATTTTTTAAATGATATTTCCGAACCGTTTTCTGTAGGATGATAATACTTTACTTTTTCTCTGTACAGGTTGTCCGGCAGATATTGCTGGCTTACATATCCTCCGTGGTCATGCGGATATTTATATCCCCGGCCGAAGCCCATATCCCCGGCACCGCTGTAATGGCTGTCTTTCAAATGGTCCGGCACATCGTCTATATCCCGGTCCCTCAGATCAGATGAGGCTTCGGTCAGCGCTTTTACGGCCGAATTGGATTTTGGTGATGATGCCATCAATATGACTGCATGGCTGAGATTTATGGCAGCTTCAGGCAATCCGACCATATTGGCCGCCTGTACGCAAGATGTGACTATAGAAATAGCAGACGGGTAGGCCATTCCTATATCTTCGCTGGCCATTACCAGGAGCCTCCGTCCGATCATCTGTATATCTGCTCCGCCGTCAATAAGACGGGCCAGATAGTGTATTGCGGCATCCGGATCGCTTCCCCTGACTGACTTCTGAAGGGCGCTCAGCAGATTGTATCTGTCATCTCCCCTGTCGTAGGAACCGATCCTGCGCTGCAGGGCTTCTCCGGCCATGTCTTTGGTCATCGTCATGCCCTCCCCGATATTTCCAGCTATAAATCCCAGTGTATCCAGGGCAACACGCGCATCTCCGGCTGACAAGACGGCCAGCGTTTCCAGAAAATCATCTCCGTATTTTAAATTCAAGGCGCCCAGACCTCTTTGCCTGTCCTCAAGGGCATTTTTGAGTATCTCTATCAACACTTCACGGCTGAGCTTCCTGAACTGATATATGTTCCTTACCCGGCTGATTATGGCATTATTCACAGAAAAATAAGGGTTTTCGGTGGTGCTTCCGATGAACTTTATCATTCCTTCTTCGAGCGCTTTCAGCAGAGAGTCCTGCTGGGACTTGTTCCACCGGTGAAATTCATCTATGTAAAAATATGTGGTCTTTTTTTCAAAGCCGTAATATCTGTTCTTTGCAGATCCGAGAAGTTCTTTAAATTCTTTCGTTCCTGTAACGGATGCGTTTATCTCTTTGAACTCTCCGTCCATTTCCCGGGCAATTATCCTTGCCAGCGTTGTCTTTCCCGTGCCGGGAGGCCCCCAGAAGATCGCAGAGTCAAATGTCCTGTTTTTTATGGAATTATAAAACAGCGAGCCTGGGTACAGGAAATGTTCCTGTCCTTTAAACTCGTCTAAATCCTGAGGCCTCATCCTTGTAGACAATGGAATCATCTTTTCTCCTTCAGAACGAAGCAATGAACACATCTTCCACAGACTTATCCTTTATCTGGTCAAGCTGTTCTAATGCTTCGTCTTTTGTTTTTAATACGGGGCTTATAACCTTGTATTTACCGTCATCTTCTACTATCTCAGTGTCTATGCCTTTTGCCTTGAGCTGGTCTGCAAGTTCTCCGGCAGAAGCTTCAGAGGAAAACACTCCAAACTGCAGCGCATATCCTTCTTCCGGCTGGCCGGACACCTCACTTTCCTGTTCTTCTGCCTTGGCCTGGTCTTCGGCGTTTTCACTGGCTGCCGTCTGTCCCGTACCATCCTGGGAACCCGTTATGGCAATGGGGCTTTCATCGGCGTCATATCCCAGCAAAGGTCCTATGACATATCTTGCGGTAATGTAGCCTAAAAGCACCGCTATCATCATTATAACAATTATCACGGTAAATTTCATCCCGGAATTTTCTCCGGGCCGTCTTCTTTTTCTGACTCTACGGCGATTTAATTTTATCGACATATCAAACCTCCCACTGTTATTACATTCTATTTGGTCTTGCCAAAATTATGACTGGACATGTAAGGGGACTGTCCTGCCAGCGAAATGTATCGCCGTCACGACAGTCCCCTTCATTGATGCCCATATGGTCAGCTTATACCGTAAATGCCTGCTTCCCGTTTCAGTCTTGAGATAAATGCTTTCATTTTCATCAGGCTCAGGTTTTCCGTATCAGACAACTGACAGAGCATATCCAGATACATCCGTCCGTTTTCAGTGGTCATATCCTTTAGCTGCTCAAGGAATGCAGAAAATTTTTTTCTGCCGCTTACAGAATATCTGTCGGGTATATATGTAAATTTTATCTGTTTAAAGTCTTCCCTGATATATACGGTATCAGTGTTTATCACATATTCCTCCGGAAAGATGAGATACTGGCCGCATTCCTGTATCGCAGCAACGGTTTCTTCTGCCACGGTCAATATGCCGGATACTGTCAGTTCATGAAGATCTGACAGTCTTATATATCCTGAAGTAGAATAATATCCGATCATACCTCCTTTTTTCCTAACTATGCTCAGAGGCAATATACCTTTGCATCCTCCCCCTGTAAGGACTTCGGTTTTTTTCTTATATCCCAAATCCTCCTCCTTAAATAAAACTTTTACTTTGTCAAACAACAGCAGCACCTCCGCATATCCTGCACGGCGTATATCCTCTTCGCTCAGCTTCTTCCTTCTGCATGGATGTTGTACGCCATTTCTTTTTTTCCGTATCCTTTACATACATGCAGCCGGGTACATGGTATCTTGTGCCGTATCTGGGAAAGACCAGCACTTCCCATGATCTTCCCATATGATTAAATTCCTCTGCGGCAAGCCGCCGGCCACGGCGGTACAGACCTGTGAAGCCCCTTGTCAGGAGTTTTCCCTCAAATTCTATCAGGCCGTCTATCCCTGTGACATTTGCCACACGAAACCTCATCTCGGCTTCTAAGGCTATCAGATCCCTTACACCCCGGCTGTCAAACAGATATCGGAAACCCGTCACCTCAAAATCTCCCGAAATCTCCTGGGACATCCTTTCTTCAAGCTCTGCGCAAAGGGAAACAGTTATTTTATTTTTATACGCCTGAAGATCGGTCTCCAGGATTTCTTCAGCAGTGATGAAGCATACTTCTTCGCATATCCCTATGATCCTCACGAGCAGGGTCAGAGCGCACAGGCTTATTATCAGTACAGGCAGGAATACGGCTGCTTCGGTAATGTAACTGCCGCTCCTGTCACATATCGTCTTTCTGATACGCTTCTTCATAGCTGTAATCCTTCCCGTTTATCTCCATGGTGTAAGCAAGTCCGCCGCTGTACTCTTTCAGCAGGAAATCATCTCTGTACACATACTTCATATTTATCTGTATCAGATCCATGATCCTGTACAGCTTTGTATCATCACCGATACCGCACAGCAGTACCATCAGATAGTCCTGATATCCGGCTCCCTCTGTTACCTGCGGACTTATATATCCGCCTTCTTCATGCTGCCTTGCCTTTTGCGGGTCCCCAATGGCCTCTGTTACTTTTTCTTTCGCGTCGTCATCTGTAGTGCCAAAGACATTTTCCAAAGACAGAGCCCAGTTGGAATCTTTCTTTATGAACGGAACCGTCTTGTTATCATATAAAAGTCCCATATCGTTCTCTGCCTCTGCAAATGCCCATATCTCCATTAGCGCAGCCTGTGTCAGCAAAACGGCAGGTCCGGGCGTGAGAGCGGCAGCAAGGGTAAAAACGGCTTCTCTTTTGGGCGCGCAGCTATACAGGTAAAAAAGGTTCAGGGCATTCCGCAGAGTTCTGATGTTGTTTCCTGTTTTTTCCTTTGCGTTTTTTTCGTCAAGCCGTCCGCTTATGATATATTCTACCTCATTTCTGAAATATGTTTCAGGCAGGTCTTTATCATCTGCGGCATCCTTAAAAAAAGCAGCGATATACCTGTTCAGCGCCAGTCCGGAACCTATTTCATCCAGATCCATACCTGATCTGAGTTTTGAGATCAGGCCTGACAGATATGATCCTTCTGTCCTGCCGTAAGAGGGGAGCCCTTTTATTATCCATTCTGAGGTGACTGACCTGTCCTCCCGGCCTGTTTCTCCCCTGTCATGGGCTTTTTCCGGGCTGATCCCGTGCAGCATGATGCTTTTTATCTGGATCATCAGATTATCCGGTTCATCCAGGCCATATCCTCTCAGATCACACACAGCATCCGATCTTTCAATGTAGTCTTTTTCGCTGAAAGAGTAATCAGCATACATGTCCAGCTTTTGGGCCACAGAAGCTTCGTTTCCCCAAAAGCCCAGGATGCCGTACCGTTCTTTGAGACAGATGTCATATTCAGCCAATATGCTTATCCCCCACAGTCTGCCAAATGTATAAGACACACTGTCTGCGGCCTTCCATCCTGCCCCTTTTACAGCCGCTCCAACCATTATGAGCATCGCCGCAAATACCATGACAGAAAATACGGCAAAAGATCCTCTTTTGTTGTTTACTTTATATGATATGCCAGCCATTTCTCCTTATGACCTCTATCTGTCCTGTCACATCCCACTCCGATGCCTCTTTGATATGATCTTCCGACTGTTTGGCGACAGCGCCGTAAAAAGACATGATAACCGCTATCAAACCTGCCATTACAAGGCATGTCAGCGGCATTACCATGGATGCTTCCACATATATGCTGCCTGACCGCTGCGCCAGCTTGCGCCTAAAACTTGCTTTTGCTGAGACTGCCGAATGTTTCATTGACAAAATCCGTTATTTCCGACTTAAAGATAAGGCCTATGGTCACGGCTATGGCTACCAGGATGGCTACCTGCACCATTTCCATACCCCGTTTGTCCCTTATGATACTGAGCAACTTTGATCTTTTCATTTTTAACCTCCTTGTCCTTTATATATACATCTGCAACATGGCAGGTGCTGCTGTTATGAGTATAAGTGCGGTGAGGAGAAGTCCCAGCGGAAAGCTCATCTTACTTTCCGACAGCTTTATCCTCTCCATAGCTGCTCTTTTTCTTTCGGCCCACAGTTCTTCACTTTCTCTGGCCAGTTTATCCCATATATCTGCCCCGCTTAGCCGGCTTTCCGATATTATCCTGACAACCCTTGAAAATTCTTTTACCTTTGACCGGCTTCCCATCATCTGCAGGCATGATGTCATGCTCGTACCTGTCCTCCGGCTCTTTTCAAAAGCCATTACATATTCCTCTGTAAAGGCATTGGCCCTCTGCCTTTCAAAATTACTGTACCCTATGGCTATCCTCACCAATGCATCTTCCAATATGACTCCGCTGCTCAGCAGGAGAAGCAGCTGGTTAAGGAATGTCGGCAGGTTCCTCAAGATTTCTTCCCTGCGTTTTTGTTCTTCTTTTCGCTTATCAGATTTCAATGGAATTCACCCTTTCTATCAGCATAAAGCCAGCCACCATCAAGCAGAGAGACAAAGTCGCAACTATCTTTCCTGTCTGAGTCATGAAAAGAGGTTCAAGATATTCAGGCGAGACGATCTTTATTACCGCCGTGATCCCAAGAGGTGAAGCTGCCACTATCCTGCCTTCAAAGCGCTTCTGGCTCATTATCGTCTGTATTTCCCGTTCCATCATGATCTTGTCGCCGATGATATCCGCTCCCTTTTGAAGGGCTCCGGCAAGATCAGCTCCTGTCTCCTTGCATGTGGCACATATCATGACCAGATCTTCAGCGTCGTCCAGTCCGCTACGCTCAGCAAAATCTCCAAGGACCTCTATATCGGTCATATTGCTCTGTCTGATCTTTCTGGTCATATCCCTTATCTCCCTTATTATGTGATCCTTTTCATCGTATGTACCTTTCCAGAATCCCTCTGATTCTTCGATGGCCTGTCCTATATCCCTGCCAAGGGATACGGAGGCCGCCATTGAATACAGCAGATCCTTGAACTGCATGGCAAGAACCTGTTTCCGCTTTTGCAAGATCATCTGTCTGTATGGTCTTTCGGCTGCAAACAAAGCTGTTCCGGCTATCATCCCGGCAAAGATGCTGTCATAAAACAGATGTCCTATCATGATGCCAAACATGAGCATAAAAGTTCTGAATCTTATCTTTTCTGTGCGGGTCAGTTCCGCTGCCCTGTAATCCATTTATTTTGTCCTATCCATAGTATCCAGTTTTTTTCTGTTGATGATCTTTCTCCCCGTGGGCATGAGCATCCCTGTCCCGTCTGATTCCATCAGGACATTGAGCTTAAATTCACCGGACTCGTAACCGGATAGCTCTGTGATCTCCACCACTTTCCTGCCCCTTTCCGTCCTTTCGGTATGTATCATTATCTCAATGGCCTGGGCGATCTGGGATCTTATTGCGTCAATGGACAGGGGTGTTGCCATCAGATACATGGTTTCCAGTCTTTTTAACATTCCTATGATAGAGTTGCCGTGTCCTGTGCTCATGCTCCCGGCATGGCCGGTATTCATGGCCTGCAGCATATCCAGGACTTCACCGCCCCGCACTTCCCCGACTATTATGCGATCCGGCCTCATCCTCAGGCTCGCCTTTATAAGTCTTGACATGTCTACGGCGCCTCTGCCTGCCCCGTTGCTGTAGCGGCATTCCATCCGGACAAGATTGTCAATGCAGTTGAGCTGCAGTTCCGCAGAATCCTCTATGACTATGACTCTTTCATCTTTTCCTATAAACCGGCTGAGAGCATTAAGCAATGTAGTCTTCCCTGAAGATGTCCCTCCGCTGACAAACAGATTGTACCTGCATCTGACCAGTTTCCGCAGCAATCCGGCAGCTTCTTCCGTCAAGGTACCGTTATCTGTCAGGTCTGACAGATCCATATAACTGTCGGAAAATTTTCTTATGGTCAGTATGGGGCCGTTTATGGCGACATTTTTGTACACCCCGTTTACCCTGGACCCGTCGCCAAGGCGGGCGTCAACAATGGGATTGAGTTCGTTAAATTCTCTGTGTACCCGTGCGGCTATTTTCCTTATAACCTCCTCCAGCTCTTCAGCAGAGTCAAAATTCAGTTCAAATCTTCTGATCTTTCCGTCTTTCTCATAGAAAATGTCCTCCGGACCGTTGACCATGATCTCGCTGATGGTCTCATCTTCCATGAGGGGCGTTATGACGCCCAGCTTTTTTCTTGTTTTAAAAAAGAGTTTCCTTGTGATCCCGGCCAGCTCTTCTCCGGAAAACCTTGCGGCATCAGGATCGTCAAAAACCATATCTGCTATGAAGCTGAGCGCCTGGCTGTCGTCCATATCTGCAGACGATGAAAGCAGTTCCCTGATTTTGGGGAGGAGATTATTTTCCATTATATTTCTTTTATTGTAATTTATTTCCATTTCATTTATATAATAAAACAGCTGCATCATCAATGCAACTGTTTTTAATCGACAAAAACCGACATGCCGCAGCCTTATTGCTGTTCCATCCGCCAGTCCATGTCAAGATGTTCCCGTCCCCTTATCTTTTCGATAAATTTTTCCAAAGCTGCCGCAAATATGCCGTTCATGGATATCTCAACAGAATCTTCACCTGCCGAAAAACTATCTGTGTCCTTGGGTATATAAAATATTTTTTCTCCGTTTAAACTGTGTTTTTCTTTTTCGGCAAAATTCATCAGAGTATATGCCCCGCCGTTCTCAATACTTACGGTACGGCAGTCTCTGCCGTTTATCACCTCAATGGCGATATCCTCGCCAAAGCTTACAAAAGGGTTTTTCCCGGCATCTATCATCACATCTGTAAAATACCCGTTGAGCCTGAAAAAATCCGTTATACGCCTGATATTGCCCTCACAGGCAAGGCTGCTGCCTTCCTGTTCAGGTTTCAGGAAATAAACTCCATTCCCATCCCTTACGGCAAATCTGTCCTGAAATATCTTTTCTTCCATGGAACATACATGGAAGATGAACCTTCTCTTGGGAGCGGCTTTTTCAAAAGGCGCATGGACATACATGACATAGTCATCGACAGGTCCTGCGTTAAGGTACAGTATCCTTTTTTCTCCTTCGGCCGCCAGGAGTCTTGCCATTGCCAGGCTTATGACTGTCGTTCCGCTCCCGCCGCAGCATGAGGCCACCTTCCATATTTTCACTGTCCCTTCTGTCTCCGGAATAAAGACCTCTCCGGAAATCTTATGCCAGATGCAGGCCGCCTGTTCGAGTATCTCACCTGCCGGAAGGATCTGATCCAACTGAAGTATATTTTCACCTGTCAGCCCCCTGTCATCTGTTATGATCACGCTGCCGGGAGCCATCTTAGAATTCCCGTACCCTGCATCACAAACGGTTATATCCAGATTAGGCGTGATATATGCCAGTCCCCTTGCAAGAGCCTGTCCATATTCTTTTTCTCTCATATAAACAGTAAGGTCTAACTTTTTCATAAGCTGCCTTTCCCTGTTTCCCTGCGCAGTTTAAGGATACTATTTATGGGAATTTCTGTCAATCATCTTGCGGAGTTTTTTCAACGCGTCGGAAAGGGACCCCAGCTGATCTATGAGTCCCATTTCAACTGCCTCAGGGCCGAACAGCAATGTGCCCACATCGTTTGACATGTTGTCGGTGCAGTTCATCTTTTCTTCGATATCTTCTTTTTTCGCTTTTGAATGTTCCGCTATAAAATCCACCACCCGTTCCTGAGTCTTTTTCATGTACTCAAAGGTAGGTTCTGCAGTTATGAGAGTTCCGCTGGTCCTGATCGGGTGAAGTGTCATGGTTGCAGATGTGGCCACAAAAGAATAGTCTGCCGATACGGCCAGAGGGATCCCGATGCTGTGTCCTCCTCCTATGACCAGGGAAACCGTAGGTTTTGATATGCCGGCCACCAGCTCTGAAAGGGCCAGCCCTGCTTCCACATCGCCCCCTACCGTATTCAGTATCAGCAGCAGGCCTTTTATATGTGGATTTTCCTCCACCGCCACCAGTTCAGGTATCAGATGTTCATACTTGGTCGTCTTGGCATCCTGCGGCAGCACAGAATGGCCCTCTACGCTGCCGATGATGTTGATATACTGTATATCGCTCTTAAAATTGCTCCCGCTTGCCACCAGTCCCAGCTCTTTTATGATATCGGCCGCTCCGGAGCTGTCGGCTTCCGTGGCCTTGGTCTTGTCCTTTTCCTTCTTTTCGCTCATATTTTTCTCCTGTAAAAAGTAAAATCTAATATCCATATTATAAACAGAGGAGGTCTGTTTTATGCTGTTGAGCGAAATCGGGGACAAGGAGATCGTAGATATAGTTAACGGCAGTATGCACGGCAAGCTATGGGATGCAGAAATGCTGTTTGACGAAAAAACCGGAGCGATAAAGTCACTTATCGTTCCGGATCCCGGCGGTATCGGCGGCAGGTTCAAAGATGATCTTCAGCTTCCATGGGCTTCTATCCTGGTAATGGGCGAGGATATGATCATCTTCCGATCAAGCTGAAACTGCTGTTTCCCAGCACATCTACCGTCTTTACGCATATTGACATGTTCTTGCCTGCAGCGGTGATCTTTTCACATACCGCAGGTGTTTCTGACCCTTTTTTTGAAAAGATCATTTCCGGCCGGAATATCCTGCCGTCATAGTTAAAGTCCACGCTCCAGTATTCCACAAGCTGGAGCGGATCGTTTTTTTCCACCTCCCTCATCATATTGGCAGCTCTTTCATCAATATATGGCGGAAATTTGTCTATCCCATAGCCCTCAAGCCTGATCCTGAGCAGCACCTTTTCGGAGCCGGCGATGGGCAGGCTTTCCACCTGCAGCTGCGGTACGCCGCCACCCTTGTCTTTTTCTGCCCTGAACACTTTAACATGGGCAGATCTCTGGCTAAGCCTTTTGAGCACTCCTGAAACAGCAAGAGGCGATTCGTCACAGCATATCCAGCGTCTGCCGCTGTCCTGGGCTGCCGCCGCCAGAGTACCGCTGCCGCAGAAAAAGTCGGCACAAAGATCCCCTTCTTCTGTGGCCCCGTCTATGATGCGCTTCAGCAAGGCTTCAGGTTTCTGAGTGGCATATCCTGTCCTTTCGGCTGATGTACGGCCTACCATGTCCACATTCCATATATCTTTCATCGTCACCATGGTATACCATCCGGTCTCGTCTTTATACTCTTTGACGCCTTTGAACCTGTAAGGCTTAAAACCCCTGTTATATGATTTTTCTTTGGGAGGAGCAAGATAATAATCTTTAGTCTTGGAGTACACCAGTATGGTATCATGCTTTCTTGCATAATGGCGCTTGCCGGAGCCACCGGATTTGTACTGCCATATGATCTCGTTGACGAAGTTTTTCTCGCCGAATATCTCATCCATCAGGACTTTGACATAGTGCACCACATGCCAGTCAAGATGTACCCATATGGTGCCGTTCTCCGCCATCAGGTCTTTCATCATATACAGCCTTGAGCACAGCATGTTAAGGTATCCTGCCATATCTTTCTGCCAGATATCGTCATAAGCAAAATATCGCACAGGAGGCAGCTTTTTTCCGTCTGTCCCCTTTAGCTGTATGACCGCATCATATTTGGCTTTGCTGAAAAAAGGCGGATCGATGTAAATGAGCTTTATCTTGCCCGCCATTTCACCTGAATTAAGGAGATGAGCCATAAAATCCATGTTATCTCCCAAAGCCAGAATATTGGCATCCCTTCCGGTCCCTGGGCCTGTTTCTTCGGTCACGAAAAATTTCCCTGCGCCTGTCTGTCCATGATCCCGGTCTCCGCCGGCAGCCTTTTCGTAGACGGCCCGGCTGTCTGAAAGGATCTTCTCAAACTGATGTATCACACTCATCTCTATCCTTTATTTTGCTTCTACATTATATCCTTTTTCATCATCCCAGCTGGCAAAGATCTTTTCTGTTTCGGCCTTTCTCTTGACTTTCATGGTAGTGGTCTGTATCATCGGCTCGCTGGTCAGTATAAAATGGTTCACATGCTTATACTTCGGCAGGATATAATTTATATCTGCCATTGCAGAGGAAAGCCGGGCGGCCAGTCCTTTTTCGTCCAGATCCATCTCTTTCATATATTCTTCGTCGTATCTGATCTCTGCCCAGAGTACCAGTTCGTTATGCTTCTCTCTGGTGAAGATCATAGAGTCGGATACATAAGGAATCCTGTTTATCAGTTCTTCCAGTTCTTCAGGGAATATGTTCTTTCCGTTTTTAAGTACGATGACATTCTTTTTTCGTCCTGTTATCCACAGGTTGCCTTTAGCGTCTATCTTTCCCAGGTCTCCTGTATGGAACCAGCCGTCCCTGATGACTTCTGCCGTTTCTTCAGGCTGGTCATAATATCCCAGCATTACATTAGGACCTCTTGCCACTATTTCCCCTATGTTGTTTTCATCCGGTTCATCTATGCGCAGCTGCACTGAGTTCATAGGTGTACCGACGGAACCTGGGAAAATAGCCCAAGGTCTCTCAGCAGAAAGTACAGGAGAAGTTTCTGTGAGGCCATATCCCTGTATAGTCGTTATCCCGAAATCATTAAGGCCTTTTGCCACGGCCGGGTCAAGAGGAGCTGCCCCGCTGATTATGAGCCTGAGGCTGCCTCCCAGCTTTTCTATTATCTCACCGAATATCTTTCTCCTCATATCTATTCCCAGCTTGCGGGTAAATGCAGAAAGTTTCAGCCCGGTCCTGACAGTCTTTGTCTTTCCCTGTTTTTCTATCTGTTTCATCACTTTATTATAGAGGTTTTCAACCAGCAGCGGTACTCCTACGAACACGCTGACCCCATACTCGGCAAAATTCCTCTGAACATACTTGAGCCCGTCGCAGAAAACATTGCAGCATCCTGACGACAAGAATACCAGTACGCCTACCAGCCCAAAACTGTGATGGAAAGGCAGGAACGCCATGTTGACATCTTCCGGATAAAAGATCTCCATTTCAAGCATATCCCTTATGTTTGAAGATATATTGTCATGGCTGAGCATAACGATCTTTGACTCACTGGTCGTACCTGATGTAAACAGGTAAACTGCCACATCCTCTTTCTTGACTTCCATGCCGGTATATTCAGTATTTCCGGCCTGGATCATTTCTCTTCCTTCTTTGATAAGATCTCCCAGCATACTGTCATCTCCGGTTATGCAGATATATGTGATGTCAGGATGTCTCTCTCTTATATGATCTATTATGCTTTCAAATCTGCTGTCATACATCAGCAGATTTATATGGCTCCTGGACACGCAGTTTTCCAGTTCCACCTTTGTAAGTCCCTTGTCGTATGGCACTGCGGTGCATCCGCCGCAGACCGCTGCCAGAAACGATAAGAACCACGGAAAAGAGTTTTCTCCTATTATCCCTATCTTTGCATTTTTGAATCCTCTGGCAAACAGACTTGTCCCAAGAGCTTCCACATCATCTTTGAGCTGGGCAAAAGTTTCTCCTCTGACAACGCCTTTTTCTTTTATCTTGAAGGCATTACGGTCCGGAAACTTCTCCGCCGTGTTATATATGAGCTCTTTTATGGTTTTTCCTTTGTTCACATAGGACATGCTTTTTGACATTTTTTTATCTCCTTAAACCTTCCTGTTTATTATGATCCATAAAGCGAGATGCTTTCGATGATATTATATACTATTTTTTCCTCTTTGTGTAATGTAAATGAGAAAAAAGCACCGGTATAAGGTCAGCTCTGCCTGCTCTTGCCAGAGCCTTTTCGGCAAGTTTTCTGTTTTCCGGTTTGTTAAAATGGATAAGTGCTCTCTGCATCTTCTTTTCTTCCATATCCTTTGCCACATATACAGGTTCCATAGTCAGCGGATCCAGTTCCGTATGGTACATGCATGTGGACAATGTCCCTGGCGTAGGATAAAAATCCTGTACCTGATCCGGTACAAAGCCGTAATCCTTAAGAAAAAGGGCCAGTTCAACGGCTTCCTTGAGGCCGCTCCCCGGATGGCTGGAAATAAGATAAGGGATGAGATACTGCTTCTTTCCGTTTTTTTCATTGGTCTTTTTATATTTTTCGCTGAACTTGAGAAAAACATCCTTATCGGGTTTTCGCATACATTTGAGCACTTCCGGCGAAATGTGCTCAGGGGCCACCTTGAGGGTACCGCTCACATGGTACCGACAAAGTTCCTCAATGTATCTGTCGCAGTCAGGATCAGCCAGCAGATAATCATATCTTATGCCTGAACGGATAAAAACTTTCTTTACACCCTCAAGCTTCCTTACAGCGCGGAGGATGTCAAAGTATCTGCTGTGGTCGGCCTTGATGGCCGGGCATACGGCCGGGTACATACAATCCTTGTCGGTACATACGCCCTTCAACATCTGTTTGGAGCATGCAGGAGCCGTGAAGTTTGCAGTGGGGCCGCCAATATCATGAATATATCCCTTAAAGTCTTTTTTCTCTGTCAGTCCGGCAGCTTCCCTAAGTATTGAATCTCTGCTCCTGCCCCTTACCTGTCTGCCCTGATGGTATGTGATAGCGCAAAAACCGCAGCCGCCGAAACATCCCCTGGAACTGACTATGCTGAACTTTACTTCTCTGAAAGCGGGTATCCCGCCCTGGTCCTTATACGAAGGATGTTCTTCATTTTCAAAAGGCAGTTCATATATGTCATCCAGTTCCTGAGTCTCAAGGGGCGGCTGAGGCGGATTTTGTATGATCCATGTGCCTGTCTGATATTTTTCGGCCAAAGGCCTGGCGGAAATGTGATCATTATTTTTGAACTGTACGGCAAAGCTCTCAGCATAGCGTCTTTTGCTGCGGATTATCTCATCATAATCCGGCAGCAGTATGGTCTCTTCATCTTCCGGCGGCAGGCTGCTCCTGTAGCATGTGCCTTTTATCCAGTGTATATCTTTTATATCTATCCCTGCATCAAGGGCTTCTGCTATCTCAACGACGGCCCTCTCTCCCATTCCGTAGATCAAAAGATCGGCCTTGGAATCCAGCAAAACGGATCTTCTTACTTTGCCGCTCCAGTAATCATAATGGCCCAACCGTCTAAGGCTGGCTTCTATGCCGCCGATTACCACAGGCACTCCCTTATATGCCTCTCTTGCTCTGTTGCAATAGACTATGAGCGCTCTGTCCGGCCTTCCGCCTGCCTGTCCGCCGGGCGCATATTCATCTTTTTTTCTCCTGTGTTTAAATACAGAATAATTATTTACCATGGAATCCACGACACCGCTGTTTATGAGAAAACCCAGCCTCGGCCGGCCAAACCGCCGGAAATCTTCGGCTGACCTGTGATCCGGCCTTGGAAGTATGGCCACCCTGTAACCGCGGCTTTCCAGCAGTCTGCTGATTATTGCCGTTCCAAAGGAATGATGGTCCACATAAGCATCACCTGTAACGAGGACAAAATCCGGTCTGTCCCAGCCTCGTTCTTCCATCTCTTTTTTTGTTATGGGTAAAAACATTTTGTCCTCCTGTATTCTTCATGTTTACACCTGTGGGAAACCCAAAAGAGGACCGCCGCATGAAACTCGAAATTCAATGCCGGCAGTCCCCCTGTCGTAAGCCTGATATGTCTGCTGTTAACGCTGTCCTTTGTCGTACGGTATGCCTTCCGCCTTAGGCACTCTCGATTTCTTGGATGTAAACGCAAGGACGATCAAGGTGATAAGGTAAGGAAGCAGCCTGTACACATAAGGGCTGACTCCGATCTCGGCAAGCCAGTATACTCCGTCGCCGTTGATATCCAGGCTGGAATAAGTGGCCGCAATACATTTGAACAGTCCGAACAATATGGCACCTAAAGCCACATTGAGCGGGGTCCAGTTGCCGAAGATCATTACAGCCAGAGCCAGGAATCCGTAACCGGCCACCTCGCCTGTAGAAGCACAGTTTGCAGTGGTCAGGGCATATGTGAACCCGCCTATTCCTGCCAGAGCTCCCGATATTGTAACGCCTATATATCTCATCTTGTAGACATTGATACCAAGAGAATCTGCCGCCTGCGGATTTTCACCGCAGGAGCGGAGTCTCAGTCCGAACTTCGTCTTATACAATATTATCGACAATATGACGAAGATGGCGATGCAGATATATGTAGTAAGGTAAACTCTGTTCAAAAGCAGGTTCCCTATGAACCCAAAATCGTGATCTGATTCGAGCCCGAATGTGCTCGGCCTGATCATGAACCAGCTTGCAGCATCTCCCTCTGCCATTCCCATTGCAGTCTGCTGTGCTATGAGGCCGATAAAGAACAATACGATGGCAGGCGCCATCATATTAAGGGCCGTACCGCCTATGGTCTGGTCGGCTTTAAGGGTGATGGCAGAAAAAGACAGGAGAAGCGAAAAGGCCGCACCGCATATCGCCGCTACGATCAGGGCAAGTATCATCAGTATCTGTCCCTGTTCCTGGCCGAAAACATTATTCTGCTGCATTATCCTTACAAATAATACGCCGATAAACGCCCCGAATATCATGATACCCTCAAGAGCCAGGTTGATAACACCGCTCCTCTCAGCAAAAATACCTGCCAGAGCGACTATCATCAGAGGAATGGCATATAACATTGTCTGCTGTATTAAAAATACCATTATTTATCCCCTCCTTCCGCTGCGCCGGCTGTCTGTATCCCACTGTCCGTAGCTGCTGCAGTCTCAGCTGCGATGACCGGTTTTTCCGGCATCTGCTTTTTTTCTTTTTTTCTTTTGCCGGCATTATCTATGAACATCCTTATTATCATGGAGAATGCGCTCAGATATACTATGGCGGCAATTATTATATCGGTTATATATTCATTGTAGGCTGTGAGCGTCCTAAGCTGCGTGCCTGCAATGTTGAGCATTGACATGAATATACCGGTAAATACCACACCTATAGGATTGTTTGCTGCCAGGAGGGCAACCGGTATACCGTTGAATCCCTCAGACGGCAGCGACTGATATGTTGACCAGAAGAACTCCGTATTTCCTGACAGATAATACAGAGAAGCTCCTGCTGCTGACAATGCTCCTGCAATGGCCATGGAAGCCACTATGCTGCGTTTATCGTTTATCCCGGCATATTTGGCCGCATGCCTGTTGCTTCCGCAGGCTTTGAGCTGATATCCGAAAGTGGTCCTGGATATTATTATATAAACGATGACTGCCATCAGGATGGCGATAAGGATACCACCGTTTACCTGAGATCCCGGAAAGATCTTGTCCAGTCCGAAATCAAAGGTTTCGACGCCGTTTGCAGCCGTAGGCTTCACATATCCGACCTTTCCGCCTTCCTCGCTGTTTTTGAGGAACTCTCTGGCATCTATGAACCATGTCACCAGATTTGCGGCTATCCAGTTGGTCATTATACATGTTATTACCTCGTTTATATTCAGGTAAGCCTTCAAGATGCCCGGTATGGACCCCCATAATGCTCCTGCTATCATGCCGCACAGGAAAGCCAATATCCATATGAGCCAGGCCGGTACCACATCTGAAGGGATCATAAGCGCCACATATAGAGTAGCTGTTGTACCCATCAGATACTGACCCGGAGCTCCGATGTTGAACAGCCCGGTCTTAAACGCAACCGCCACAGAAAGACCCGTCATTATCAGCGGGGTAGCCCTGAAAAGCATATTTCCCAGGTTGACCGGATTGAATCCAAAGGTAAGCTCTCCTGCTTCTCTTCCGGTGCTGAATATGCCTAAGAAAACCAGCTTTACACCCTCCAGCATACCGTTGGTGGATATGTTGGCTCTGGTCAGTCCCACAAATATGATTATCAATGTACCTACTACCATACCTATAAGTATGGAGATAACTGCGGAGATGACGCTCTTTGTTCCGTCTTTTGCGAAAAACTTCTGTTTCCCGGTGTCGGGATCAAGTCTATACATCTAGCCCACCTCCTTTTTCTGTCTCTTGGCGCCGGACATATAAAGTCCCAGCTCCTGTGGATCGGTCTTTGCCGGATCAAGTTCTCCCACTATCTCGCCTTCGTACATGACGAGGATACGGTCAGACAGGCTGAGCACTTCATCAAGTTCAAGGGATACCAAAAGGATCGCTTTGCCCTCATCTCTTTCTGCTACAAGCTGTCTGTGTATATGCTCTATCGCTCCCACATCGAGGCCCCTGGTGGGCTGTACTGCTATGATGAGAGGTTCGTTCCTGTCCAGCTCTCTGGCTATTATGGCTTTCTGCTGGTTTCCTCCTGACATGCTCCTCGTAACAGTAACGGGACCCTGACCTGAGCGTATGTCATATTCGTCTATCAATCTGTTGGCATATTCCCGAACATTATCAAATCTTATGAATCCGTGATTCTGAAATTGTTTTTCCCTGAACTTCTGAAGTACCAGATTCTGTTCAAGGGTAAATCCTAAAATAAGGCCGTGTTTATGTCTGTCCTCCGGGATATGGCTCATTCCTGCCATATTTCTCTTCCTTATGGAAACTCCCGATATGTCCTGGCCGCACAAATTTATAGTGCCGCCGGATGACTTTTCAAGTCCGGTTATCCCCTGTATCAGTTCTGTCTGTCCATTGCCGTCTATTCCGGCAATACAGAGTATTTCGCCTTTTCTGACATCAAAAGATACGCCTTTTACTGCGTCACTTTTGTGTATCCTTGAAGGCACGCTCAGATTCCTGACGCTCATCACCACATCTGTAGGATGAGCCTGTGTCTTATCGATCTCAAGCTGCACAGGCCGGCCTACCATCATGGTAGACAGCTGTTGTTTGGTCACATCTTTTGTATTGACCGTACCTATACATTTTCCTTTATGTAATACGGTAACCCTGTCTGAAACAGCCATGATCTCGTTTAACTTGTGTGTGATAAAAAGGATCGATTTGCCTTCTTTTGCAAATCCTCTCATGGTTTCCATGAGCTCATCTATTTCCTGCGGCGTGAGTACCGCCGTAGGTTCATCAAAAATAAGGATTTCGTTCTCCCTGTAAAGCATTTTGAGGATTTCCACCCTCTGCTGCATGCCCACGGTGATGTTTTCCACCTTGGCATCCACATCCACTTTCAGACCATATTTTTCCGAAAGTTCCAGAACTTTTTTTCTTGCCTCTTTTTTCTGCAGGAAACCCATCCTGGTGGTCTCGGCCCCCAGAATGATGTTATCAAGAACGGTGAACACCTCTATGAGCTTAAAATGCTGATGCACCATTCCTATGCCCAAAGCCGTGGCGTCGTTAGGGTCTTTGATATTTACTTTTTCGCCATTTTTATATATCGTCCCCTGCTCAGGCTGATAAAGTCCGAACAGTACGCTCATAAGGGTGGATTTTCCGGCGCCGTTCTCACCCAGAAGGGCATGTATCTCTCCCCTTTTGAGCTGGAGAGTGATATCATCGTTGGCAACGATGCCCGGAAACTCTTTCCTTATGTTACGCATTTCGATCACATATTCTGACATAATCTTTTCCTTTGTTCTTTAACCTGCAAAAAGGGGGAACATAAAATTCCCCCTTTTTATGCATATTCACAAGTTTTCAGTTAGTTCAAAGCTGAACTACTAAGCGAAAGTGATGTGCTCCCATGGCAGAGTGCTCGGATCAGCAACTTCTTTATTGGAAACTTCGATCTCGCCGCTCTTTACCTGATCAAAGACGGCCTGATAATCTTCAACAGTCCAGTTTTCCAGCTTCCAGGTATCGGTAGGCAGGCCTACTCTGTCCTCAGCAGCTCCGAAAGTAGTGACCTTTCCGCCGAAGTCGGCCCATTTGTCATCGAAGTGAGCTCCGATAACATCCATGGTTGAACCGGCCAGGTCCTTCATGGCAGAAGTTACAACGGTATCAGACTGACTTGACTGGTCAACGTCTACGCCGATTATAGCTCCATCGCTGGCGCCTGCAGCAGCAGTTCCTGAAGTGAACATGCTTCCGCCGCACATGAATATAACTTCAGTTCCGGCATCATACCAGCCGCTCAGCATGGCCTGAAGGTCCTGAGAAGCTGAGAAGTTTGAACCGTATTCCCAGCTGTATCTCATGGTTACATCTGAGCCCTTGGCTTCTGCTCCGTCTTCAACACCCTGTACGAATCCGTATCCGTACCTGATGCAGGCAGGGTTGCTTCCGCCGCCGCCGCCGGAGAATCCGATGTTAGTGTAGCCTTCCATCGCTGCAGCATATCCTGCCAGATAACCGGCCTGCTCTTCTCTGTAGTTTACAGAAGCGATGTTGTCGATGCCTTCGACAGATCCGTCAATGAATATGAAATGTACATCAGGATAATCCGCCGCAGCCTGTCTGAGTGCAGGCTCCTGCAGGAATCCGGCAGCTACGATGACCTCTGCTCCTGCTTCTGCTGCGTCGCTCATGGCCTGAAGTCTGTCAGCATCTGTTGCGGCATTGCCGTTGGCAGGCTGATAATACTTATAGGACAGTCCGTTCTCTGAAGCGTAAGCTTTTACTCCGTTCCATGTGAACTGGTTGAATGAACCATCATTCAGCTGTCCTACATCTGTTACGAAGGCTACCTGATAAGTGCCGTCTTCAGATTCCATGGTATCAGGTATAGCATCGTAGCCTGTAGCTTCTTCACTGTTGCCGCAGGCAGCCAGAGCAAATACCATTACCAAGATCAGTAATACTGAAAGTAATTTCTTCATTTTTTCCCTCCTAAGTGATATAACGATAAAATGTTACCTAAATTATATTACAATCCACTCTAAAGGAAAAGAGTTTTTTGATGTCATCGTGAAATTTTGTCGTATTTTTTTGTAAAATCGGTGTCATTACCGGCACTCTTCGTAGTCATATCCCCTGTCCTCACCTGGCAGGCCGTAGCTTTCATCTTTTTCTCTGTTGGCAGGCGTCCTGTCGTTTTTTCTTGTCATTGCAGATCCTCCTTTCCTGCTCAGTCCTCATACGCTGAATTTCTTATCCGTTCCCTTATGGCATTCACTCCATCCGCATAGCTGGTGGTCGTTCCGTTTTCTGCGTGCTCATCGGCCATCTGTTCACCTCCGTTATACGCCATTATGGTCCAGTCATCCCCTTTTTCTTTGGATGAAAGTTCCTTTAAGATATCTGCGCCTACAATTATGTTCTGATAAGGATCAAAGAGATCTGTTACCCCCAGCCTGTCCATCCGTCCTTTGTGCCATCTTGGCTGGATCTGCATCAGGCCGAAACTTTTTTCCCCGTCGCCTACCGCATCAGCATTATAACCTGACTCCTTTTCTATGACAGCAAGTACCATAGTCATGTCTATGCCGTTTTCCGTGCATACTTCCCTTATATGATCCTGGAGTTCTTTTTCAAGAGGTACATCGTAATATGTCTGCAGCTGCTGCTCCTGCCCTATCTCTCTGAAAATTTCCCCGCTTCCTGTGGAAAACGATGACACAGCTCCGATGAGCATGACGATAACCGTAAGCTTTTTCATACACTTCTCCTTCTGGAATTTTATGAGATATATATTAGCCTCGGTCAAATTACACAAAAATATAACTTTATTTTAAAAAAAGGCCGTAAAAAAGCCGCTACTGCCTGTTACGGCAGAGCGGCACCATGCCGGCATATAGTATCATCTGCAGAATTCCGCAGCTATGTTGGCATAAATATCAACAAATTCGACAAGGTCACACACCGGTATCCTTTCGTCTACAGCATGTGAAAAGCTCAGGTCTCCAGGTCCCAAAACTACTGTCGGTATTTTTCCGTATGTTGAAAGCACCCCTGCATCTGTCCATCCTCTCCGTCTTGCTATTTCAGATGCATGTCCCAGCTTTTCCGCCAGGATATTACCTGAGCAGATGGCAATGTCGCTTTCGGGCTGAGCGATGAGAGGCGCATGATCGTAATGGTTCATCAGCCCGTTTTCCATCCTGATGATTTCTGCCCTAAAATCAGGGTCATCGGCAGCAATGCCATTTAACACATCTTCATATTCCTTTATAACAGATTCGACAGTTTCTCCCGGCACATATCTCCTGTCCATTTTTATACTGCAGAAATCTGCTACGGTACTTGGCTGCGTCCCGCCTTCTATGGTGCCAAAATTCATTACGGAAGGCCCCATATATTCATTCTGCCTTTCTGCCAGTTTTGGGACTATTTGCTCTTCAATCGCATTTATGACCTTTGCAGCTTTTGAAATGGCATTTATCCCCAGTTCAGGTATGCCTCCGTGAGCCGTCTTTCCATGTATCCTTATTTCCAGCCACTCCAGCCCCCGGTGTCCAAGAGCATATCCGTAATTTGACGGTTCGCCCACTATTGCTCCGTCTCCGGTTCCTCCGTTCATTACAAAATGTTCTGTACCGTCGCTCTTTTCTTCTTCTCCAACGGCTGCCGTAAAAATAATATCTCCCCGAAGTTTGATACCTGATCGTTTTATGGCAAGCATCGCTGTTATCATACAGGCAAGAGCGCCTTTCATGTCATTGGCTCCCCTGCCCCAGAGAAAGCCATCCTTTATCTCTGCACAAAACGGATCTATGGTCATGTCATATGGCGGTACCGTATCTGTATGCCCATTTAGTATCAGGTCTCTGCCTCCACCTGTCCCTCTTAGGACAGCGATCACATTTCTTCTTTTGCCTTCCACTGTCTCCATGGTAACCTCAAATCCGGCATCTGCACAGTAATCATAGATGTATTCTGCTACTCTGCTCTCCCGGTCTTCAATATATTTGTGGCTCGGTATCCTGACAAGATCCTGGGCCAGCCTGATGACTTCATCATCAGTATAGAACTGTTTAAAATCGATCATAGTGCCACCTCCCTCTGCCATGATCATAACACGGCTCCCCTATGGGTTGCAACAAAAAAGAACTGTTGAAAGATCAACAGTTCTCAATTCCTTATGGAGGCGACACCCAGATTTGAACTGGGGAATAAAGGTTTTGCAGCACTGCAATTCGCCGTCTAAAAGCATTGAAAATTACACATTTTTATATTTTGTATTGCCAAAAAAACACCTTATTTTGACACCCTATCTAGTAATATTATCTGTTTATTATATTATAACAAATTTACAAGCAAAAATAAAGAGTCAATGTAGCTTAAGCGCATACTTTCTACAATGACTCTTTATTGCTTTTTAATCTCTCTCAGTATAATATGGATTATATTTTGTACGCTTATCGACTACCGGAAGTTCTTTACACTTCTCGAATATCTCAGTGCCTGTTCCATTACCCCCTAAAGCATGATAGCCTTTATAAATATGTTCGAGATTTTCAAGTTCCTTAACGGTAATTTCATTCGTAAGTATATAAAATTCCGCATATCTGAAAAGATCATCATGTCCTATAGCCATCACGGATAAGATTAAGCCGTTTATTTTTCTATAAAGTTGCGTCATTATACCCGTCGCAACTCCGGCTATTCCAGCACACAATATACTGATGAAATTATCTCTGATTAAATCGATCAACATATCACCCCATCAAGATATCATTTTCGTGAAAGTGTTTCTTCCTGCAATCTTATCTACTGTTAATCCATTAGCCTCCTGATACTGACCTGTAGCTTTGGCACATCCGTCTCCGAACTCGCCAGGCATCTCAACTCCATGCGGATTAAATCCATTCATTAGGAGTAATACTTCAAGAGCAGTGACCATATACTGCGTCTCGCCTTTTCTTACTGTATGATTGCCTAAGGCAGAATATGTTTTTGTGCCTGCTACTCCATCAATTTCAAGTTCGGCTTCATAGTCTTTATTCATTGCCCATTGAAGAATCTTGACCGCATTTTCCTTTGTTTCAGAGCCCCATTTTCCGTCTTCTTTAATTGAAGTTCCGAGAATAATATTGGATATAGCCTGACCTGCTTTTATGGCTTGCGCTACTGTAAGGGCCTTCTTAGAATTATACACCGAAGATATCGTTTTCTTTGATGTGGTTGGTTTTGTTGGTTCTTTGGCAGCGCCTTCGGTTTTTCCTGAATATATCTTTTCTGCCATAGATGTTATTTTGGAAATATCCCATCTTCCAGGGCAAGATGTCGCAACTATGTCTTTGTGACGAATAAGAGGAATCTTTCCGTATACTTTCCATAAACTTGAAACAAGTTCTGCGACTGTCTCATAATCAGCCTCTGTTGCTTCCGGTCTACATTCAATACCTATAGATTTTAGATTATGAGTCTTGTTTCCGCTATGCCACGCCGGATTCTTGCAATCTACTATACAGGCAACTTTTCCTGCTTCTACAACATAATGAGCTGATACTTTCGATTTAGGATTGCACAGCCAGTTTACAACTCCTTCAAATGACTGCCCATCTTCGCCCCAATGATGAATAACTATTTCCTTAGGCTTATTATTCCCAATAGTCCTTTCACTCAGTGGCACAGTAGTTGGATAACCATAGTTTGGACTATCGTATTTTGTTATGTATTCGTAGCTCATTTTTATGCCTCGCTTTCCTCTGTAGTATCCTTGTCAATAAACCTCTTTGCATACTCATAAGCGCCAGATGCAGCAATTCCTGAAGCCATGCCGCCAAGTAAGATTTCCGGAGTTATATTCCAATCATTTGACCACATGTTGATCACGATACCTATAATCGCAAGAACTGGCACAATGATATTATTTGGTATCACTTTCCACTGCTTTAAGATCCATCCGATACAAATGCATACACCAAATGCTACTAAAACGATGTAGTCTGCTAAAAAATCAATATTCATATACTTTTCCTCCTTAATAAAAAACCGACATATTGTTTGGTCGAATTAACTATTTATGTAATATTCATTTCCATCTTCCGCATATAATGCAACTCGTTAAATATGCATTTCCTGTCGAAACTGTGTTATTGCTGACCATATATCCAGATATATTTCGCCCTGATATTTGGACATTCACCCAGCCTATGCCAGAACCAGCTCTGCCCCAACCTACGGCCGAATATCCACCAGATGCAAGCGCAAATGGCAATGTATTGTTTGCTGAAATATTACCCCCAGATCCACCCATAATTGATGGGGTCGGGTTTGTTATTGTCAGCGAAATGCTTCTTATTAAAAATAATCTACAGTCTCCAGAACTATATTTGATGTAGCGCCAATAAGTATTTTCACCCTCTTCTACGATTGAATCAACTCCACCTGTCAGTTGCCAGGTAGACCATTCCCCAGCAGATGATCTTCGTCGAAAATATCTGTTCTGCCTCGCTTCACTTGTTAGTTCTTGAGTTATGTAACCTGGCGATGCTCCTCCACAAGCATCCCGCACCACAAGTTTGAACCCAAAATCAGTATAGGGGCAGTTTTCAAGAGTAGCCGCTGTTGTTTCACTTCCGCAGAAAAATGTTCCAGGATTTACATAATCATTCAAATCAGCTCCTGATGGTATGCTTGACCTGACTATCAACCCAAGAGTTTTCATGCTGTTTGCAATAGACATGAGTGGCGTTAGTATTCGTTTCATACTAACACCCCCGTTACCGGGCGTAGATCTCCAGGTTCCCCGTATATCCGGCAGGCTGACTTGCTATTGCTGCTGATGTTTTCGATAGGGTGACATATATTACATTGTTGTAATATCCCACAAATAGCGTTATGGACCCGCTCGATGGCACGATTGATGTCGGGATAAGTTGGCCCACCCTTACTCCGCCGAATGTCACATACACGCTCAGATCCGTATATTTGGTCAAAGAATATCGGACCGTACCTTGTCCACTCCCAATTTTCGTCCATGTTTTGTTTTGTTTGGTTGATACAATAGTTCTTAAGGTTTGAATAATTCCTTTTAATATTGTATAAAGCCTCATACAACCGCCACCTTCCTAAGAAAATAGCGGCTACGCAGTACCCCCCCCCAGGGAAAAGTTTGCGATCGGAAATATTCCATTTATAGCAAATAGTCCCACATTATCTCCAGCGCCATCAAACGGCAAGTTGTTGTCAATCCTCAGATAGCCGGACCTGATTGAGAACAGACTGCTTGTATGCTTGCTCAAATAGTTTGCTACACCGTATGTGTAATAACATCTATCATCCAGCTCCGACCATACATCATCCGGCAGTTTCGCTATATTGCTATTTACCGTTGTTTTACCTGGCTTTAGCAGTCCGGTTACAATCAATGCGCCCGGTGTTTTTAATACACGAAAGCTGTCAAATTGATCTGTCCAGCCATTGAGCAGGGTAACCTGATCTGTTATGTCTTCATACTCTCCCAACAGGTTCCACATAGATCGTATCTTTGTGAACGCTTGCTTTAGCGGTGTAAATAACCTATCAGTCATATAAACACCGCCTTTCCTGCCAGAGGGCGCATAACCTTTTTAAGTAGTACCCCCCCCCGGACAATATTTCAGGAACGACCGCAATCCACACTATGTATGGCGCCCGGGTCCCGGAGTCGTTGTTAAACATCCGTATAACACCTCCTGTCTTGGTCACATCATGCACGCCGATATTGCAGGACCCAAACCCGGCCGCTGATGAGGTGCTCTCAAAGCACGCTATCAGTTTCGGGGCCTCGCTGAACTCCTTGGGGAATGTGACATCAATATCTATGTATCCCCCGGCCGGGCATGAAATCCCCGTTATCCTGCCGCACTGGATCTTCGGCGTGCGGCATATGATGCGTTTTAATATGTCGAATACTCGTTTTTCTTCCATAGCTATTCTCATCCTTTACTTCCAGCGGCCTCGGACATAGTTCCAAAATGTACCCGCACCGCCGTTTTGATTGGAATAATATGCACCCTGAAATTTCGTAGGAGTAACATCTCGGGCGGATGCCCAGCTTACGCCCGTCCCCCACTTGCAATCTGCATGAGCGTCCTCGACGCTTGTCAATAATCCATTAGGTATTGTCAATGCATATAACCTATAGTAAAAGCCGCCTTCGGTTCCGTCCGTAGCAAGATTGGTACTCGTCCACTGCCTCCACACCTCAGCTCGGCCATCGCTATAGTGTATATAATTCCAGCTTCTGCTTTTACCCTGAGCGGCAATGTGCTCTCTGTTTGCCAGCTTTTGCAGTAATGTAAGCAATCTCTTAGGGTTGCTAACTACCCCCCCCAATAGAGAAATAAGCTCGTCATATTCTTCTTCGGTTATTGTAAAATCTATGTTTTTAACAATTAATGAGAGTGCAACATCAAGCGTATCTTCTTTTTCTGATACTTTTCCAATACCTATTCCTGTGCCTGAATGATGAAAATCCATTAGAGAAAATGCGGATGCCAGAACTTTACTGATACTCGTAGGTATATTAAAACTGTCATTTACTTCGAGTTTAACATCATATGAATATTCTGAATCTGCTGGATAAACGGCGGTTTTGTTTTTGTCGCTATATGTACTCAGCGTTACAATTTTATCTGTCCATGTCGAATCAGATTGTTTCTTATAGCTGATTTTAGCATTTTTAGCATTTTTATTACTTAACGGAGAAATATCAACCGAGTAAGTAATCTTTAAATATTCACCCTCATCGTTTACTGATCCATTCGAATTACATCTTTCAACTGAAAAGTTTGAAATAGTCGGGGAATGATATTCCACAACGCTTACTGTAAAATCTTTTGACGCAGTCCTTCCGCGATTATCTTCCACAGTTACAGAAACTGTTAAACTTCCTGAGGATGTTATTAGATCTGTGTTTACAGTTTGTCCGATATAAGTTTTTCCATCGATTTTTACAGTAGTAGATTTTACAGCCGAACCCGACCCAGCGGTTCTTGTAACCGCAATTTTTAGTTTAGATTTGTTCTGAATAAAAATGCCACTCAATGCCGATGGCATTCCGGATGTAAGTTCTGATATTGCTATACTACTTATAGCAGGTTTATATGCAGCAGTGTTTGGAACCGTCAGAGTAAATGTACAAGTTTTAGCGCTCCCTATAGTTGTACTTCCATTTTTTGTTGTACATCTGATTGTTACTGTTGCCGATGTGCTTGATGGGATACTGCTCGCTATTGATTCTGGAATTGGCCATTCATATGAGGTTCTCACATTAGTGGCTAAGCTTACATACGATCCACTTCCGACTTTATACTCTAAAGTGTGAGTAAATTCTGTTGATGCTCTCGGGGTATTTATGGTGATAGAGCCGCCTATAGCCACACTCGATGCTGATGCTGAAGGCGTAGTAGCCCTTGGAATGGTTGATAGCGTTCTACTATTAGATGCTGTAACCGTTCCTGAACTTGTTGCCGTTGGAATCGAGCAAGACGACGAAACAGTTTTAGTTCCATCAGCATTATGATAAATATTTACGACCTTCGACGCTAAAGTCTGAGATCCAGAAGTTGTTCTATTTGGATTTATTTTTCCACGGGTGAAGTTATGGTTCGCTCCATTTATTGTCCATGTTACTGATTTACTGTAGTGATCATAAGAGCCATAGGTCCAGGATACAACTATAGAAAATGTTACAGGCGTATAATTGCCAGCTATATTCGGCGTCCCAGGGCTGATGCTTATGCTTGCTGATATAGCCATTTAATTCACCACCTTTTTGAAGCTCAGATTTCCGGAAGCTCTCGGAACAAATGCAAAATTTCCAAGTTTGAGTGTCTTTTCAAACTCACCGTTTTCAACATGGAAAACATCCTCTTCCCAATATGCCAGATCAATATCCGCGTTATTAACAAAACTCACCTTGTCGTTTTCTAATTTTAGCTTGATATCACTTGTAGACTTTCCTATTTTCAACCCGTCTTCACTAAAGTCAAAATATGTCTGAATCTCCGAGATACTGGAACCTAAATCATTTATATCTCCTTCCATAGACTCGGTTTTATCCGTAAACTCATTTTTTATTGAAGTGAACTGTAAGTTAAAGTTTTCAGATGTTACATTAAGTATCGATTGCTCCATTGATTCAAATTTTTCATCTGTATCACCTTTGTTATAGTATGTTTCGCTTAACTCTAGTTTTAAATTAGCTTCTGTCATTTGAAGTTGAGATGATAGTTCGACAATACTGTCGTCAAGCCTATCCTCAATATCCTCCGGCGCAGGGGACCAATCGGATGCTATATTTCCTATTTCAAGTTTAGGTTTACGAAAAGCTATGTGTTCGCCGTTAATTGCGTATATTCTTACCCAAAACCGAGTGCAATCATCAAACTCTCCGCTTGTACCACTCTGACTTCCGGTAAATAAGTCGTCAGATATGCGAGCTTTATATTCATATCTTGTCCACTCTGTCGGAGGAGCAATAGATTCGTATTTTAAGTGATATCTTATACGGCCTGTGGTTTCGTCATTGCAAAGGGCGAATTCGGAGCAGAACTTGGTTGCCTCGCCGCAATATTCAAATGAAAGCACCACATCTTTTCCCCACACCATGTCTTTTGGTAAAGGATTGTCATCGCTCAATATCCATCTTCCATATATATTAGGACTGTCGGTCTCATGTTCTGGAAAATCAATATATCCAAAACCATCATCGCCTATTTGAACTTTTGAAGAAGTTAAATTATCATGGACAGTTAATCCACTAAGATCTTTAGTACCTATAAGAAGATTTCTTCCGCCAACCTCTATTCCGTCCAAAGTGCTGCTAACACTATAAGATACACTTGTCGTATTATCTGTGTAAATAATTGTGGTTCTTGTCCATAAATACGGCTTATCTGTTGAGAGTGCTGGAACGCTTGATCCCCATGTCCCTGTCGGTTTAGTTGTCTGAGATGTTCCAGCCTGATAGTCTATTGATGTGCTTGTTATTCCCCTTCCGTCAGAGCCATCTTTTCCATTTGCTCCATCTTCTCCGTCTGCTCCATTTTGACCCGTATTTCCTGTTATACATACGCCAGTGTTCGATGGCGAGTAACCTGTTGTTCCATCGCTATAAGTTACAAAGGTTCTCAGCCATATATATTTTCCCTGTGTCCATTCGGGCTGACTATTAGACCAACTTCCTCCGTTCAACTCTGTTGGAGATGTTGATTGATAAAATTGATTCTCGCTACTCACAATAACCGGCTTACTTTCCGCACCTATCTTTATGCTGCTTGCCGATATTTCTAATTTGTATTGACCTTCTTCATCTTTAAAAAACCTCATGAAATTCGATGCATCTCCGGCAGCAAATTGACCATCGTCATCCATATATACACCTCTTGTGGTGTTGATAGCTGAAGTTTTTACTCCCGAATATATGGAGTCAGTAGTTATTTTAAAACCGCCTATAGTTGCGTCAAACGCCACAAGATCATCTACAGATATTTTTGTTGCGGTTATTGATTTAGCTGTGATGACGCTACCATTGAGACTGTTATACTCCGTTTGTTCTGCTTCGGTGGTTACCCCATCGGTATTGAGTTTATAATAAAGACCGTCACTTCCTTTTATAACAAGCTTATCAGCTATGACAGTTCCGCCTTCTATGAGGTCTCCCTTAATGGTTACTCCTACAAGTTCACCTGTGATTGTCCCTGAACTAACGACAAGATCTTTAATCAGACCGGACTCTGTAAATAAATTCTCTATAGCAGCTTGTCCTATATTTGTAAAATCAATATTCGCAAACTTAGCTTCAAGTTCATCTACCGTTATTTGATTCGCTTCGAGATCTTCTATATTTGCTTCTATGGCATCAAATTTATTTGTTACGAGAACTTCGAAGTCGCCATATGTAGCTTCGAGGTTGTTTATCTTTGCGTCTGTTGCCTGTAGATTTTCTATAGTCGCAAAGGTTAAATCGGCGATTTCTGCATCAAGTTTATTAGTTGTTAGGTTATCGATCGCTGCTTCTGCTGCTGTCAGTTTATTATTGATCGTGGCATTATCTGTAACTAAGTCATCTATTTCTGCTTCGTTTGCCGTTAATTTGTCTTTGATCAGAACTGTATCGGTAATCAGGTCGTCTATTCTTCCCTTTTCCGCTTCGAGCTCTTCTGTGCTTACTTTGTCGGCTATCAGAATCTCTACCTCTGTGATTTCATCGACAATATCCTCAAGGTCACTATTTTGAGCCCCTGGCGAAGTTATATTCCCAGTCACGATTGCTTTATGATTCTTGATCATGACTGTTACTCGATCGCCATCTTTAATCACCATTGTGGAGATGACAGGGGTTAATGTGTCTGCTCCGTCTATTTTGACGAAATCAGAATCGCCTTGCTTGAACACTGTTCCGTAAACTATAGATTCAGTTTTTGATTCTTCTTTGGAATTTGTGAGTTTCGCAAATTGCGACACAAGCTTATCTGATAATGACACTATTTCTCACCTCCACAACTTATTTGTAAATACGGCTTTCTCTGTAACCTTACATCCTGATTCACATGTTATATTTTGACTGACTACTTTTGCCTTTATATTCTTAAGCCCTGCTTTTTCATAATTAAGCCTTACACAATCGCCTATTCTTACAGGACAATACCCATGAGTATAAGAAAGTTCGTATTCAACTGATGACAGTTCTTCAAGCAACTGCTCCGCATACTCCTGAACCTGATTGTTCAACGGATTGCCAATAAAATCAGGATTCGTTTCTCTATATATTATCTCTCGTCCTCGGTTCTGAACTGAAAGAGGGCTGTTGATATCATCGTTTACAGCCCTCGCATAATAGTTATCTCTCCCTTGAGAATACACAACTTCCACAACATTAGGTATCCCATAAATATCATGATCCATATCTATATCCGGATAAAGTATCGAACTGTTATCGTCATTGAATGTGTAAACAGGTTGTAATGATTCGATTTTCTGTTTTGGCGCAAATAAAATACGCCCCATTTCATCAAGGGCGAAATTATATTTGGCATTTGATATCAGATCCGATATAAAGGTAAGCCATGTATCATTAGTATTTGATACAAAATCGTCATATAAAACTTCTTCGTTATTGGTCTCAACTACCGGAGCTCTTACATGCTCTCTGCATAACCTATAGGCAATATCCATTATGTTCTCGTTTTTAGATATCGAATACCCGATAGGAGGAGGATTTTCCGAAAGTTCCAGTAGCGGAGTGTATGCGTCCATACTTACACTTCGAACTTTTCCGTCAAAGCTTGAAGATGGGGTTTGAACAAGAAATGTGCCGAGAGGGAACTTTTCTCTTATTCCATTTTGAGTCGTGATCAGGTAAGCTCTTATATATGCCTCTCCTACAGATTCTGTTATATCAATAGTCGCCGATCCCAAAGTATCAGATTCCAGATCTCTGTTTATTGTGCATCCCGTAACATTCATAAGTCTTTTATCATCTTTCCATGTTCCGGGGTCTACAGTATAATATTCAAAGGTCTGTTCCATAGACTTGGACCAATCTGGCATATTATGCGCCCCCTTCCACCCTTGTAAGATTTAAAGTTACCGGGATTGTGAGCACTGTATGTCTTTGACTGAATGAAACTGACACATGTGCCCAATAACCGCTTCCAGACGGTTCCCTTACATAAACATCGCCCATCCATGTTGCAAGACGCCGTAGTCCATATAATGTTTCTGTATCATCCTTGACTATTTCGAAATTCCAAGTCGCGGTAGCACCAATCTGTGTCCCATAATAAGTCACCGGGTGCTTTCTTCCGGCATATTCGACAAGCGAAACATCCGCCGTATTACTGTCAGAAACATCGATATTATATGGAAGCCTAAGTAGCGAACCCGACCACGGGGGCTGTTCCATTTCATCCTCGTTGTTGGTATTAAATTGAGACCATTCTTCGTCCCACTGTATGATAATAGCCGGTTCATCTATAGGATATCCTGGAGGATCATAGAAAGATACTGTTCCTGTATTTTTTGCAGTTGCTACTATACGATATCTTGCATAGTCCAATGCCGGATGCGGATCAACAATGACAGAATTTTCAGTATTGTCTATATTTTTTGATAATTCTGTAAATGAACCATCAAACTCTCTTCTATATACCGATATCATTACATTTTCTATAAGGTATCCATCGTCATCTATACAATACGGCCTGATATATGTCACAAAAGAATCTCCATCATAAGATATCTCGGCATCAGGCTCATATTCCATTTCAGTCCATGAAACATCAAATTCTAAAGATGCCTCTCCATTTAAACCGGAGTCCATTGATGAAATGCAAGTAACCGTATAGGATACATTGTTTTCAAAATCCGCATCATTTGCAGATAAGGATAATGAGAGAGGCTCATTCACATCAAAGTATTGTGAATAAACCTCATCTCCGGCATTTACTATTACACTTCTTCCTATTGCGTCAGTTGTTTGATATGTTTCGTTTGATATTATAGATACATAATAACCTATAGGAGCCTGTGTTTTAGGACCAGCCAGAGCTGATATATTCAATGGAAACGACTCTAATGTTTCAATCTGAGTACCAGACGAATCAGTTATCGTCAACTCTAATGTCGGAGGCGCATAAATATCAACCGTACGCTGTATCGACCAATCGCCATAAACTTTTGTTATTCCGGCTGTTCTAACTCTCCAACGAATCTTTGTTCCTTCGTCATATTCCGAAGTATCGACGATATACATATGGGTTTTATTTTCTCCCTCAGGTTCTTCTTCATCGCTATAGCCTTCTATAGTATAAGTTTCTTTTATCTCGCCAATATACATTTCAAGCTCAGCATATGTCATTCTTGAACCATCTTGAGCATTGTGTACCCAATATAATGTGAGAATGTCGCCTGTTATTGCTGTAGTAGTCGAAGACCATGTTGTCGGTGCTGATGGTTTTTCTCCGATAATAACCGACTTTGGATCTGTCCATGCAGACTCCCCTTGTTCATTCACAGCTCTTACTCTGAAAAAATATTCGTCTCCTGATTCCAGGCCCGTTACTTCGTAATGTGTAAATTCAGCTCCTGTTATAACCGTTGTCTGATTTGACCCATCGAAATATCTTAATTCTGTGGTGTATTCAATATCGTAAGTTTCTGCGCTTCCTGCTTCAGTCCATTCCAAATATACAGATGTTTCTGAACTTGCTTTGCATGATGTTATCGTCTCTGGAGGAGCCGGTATGGTGTTCATTGTGCTTGAAAAGTCAGACCAATCACTATACACACTATTCCCGTTATATAAATTTACTGATCTGCACCGTACTCGGTATTCTCCTCCTGGCGATACTGCATATTCAAATATTGCTTGGCATGTAACCACCGTTACAGTAGCTGTTTTTACAAGTTTTGTTCCATTATATATTTGGAATTGAATCTGATCACTTCTTGGATCCGATACATTTTCTATCGAAGCGGTTAAGTTATATTCATCTATCTCTACTGTTGGTACCGACGGCACCTCTGGTGGGTCGGCAGCAAGATAATAAACAGATGATACTGCTGTACCGCTCCAATATGATGTATCTTTACCATTTACTTTTCTTGTTTTGGAAACAGGTTTTACTGTGCATTTTATCTGCGTAGCACCCTCTGGAGGGCTATAAGTGCTCTGTTTTTCTGTCGCATTCGAAGAGCTACCTATAAACCAAACACCATCGTCAGTCCAGTAATACCATTTAACCTCATAATGATCGAGAGTATTTATTGTGGTCGTAGACGATGTCGAACTCGTTGTGCTTACCAGATCTGACACTCTAACAGGACTTATTATATTATGCGTGCCTGAGGCATTTCGTCCAAGAACTGCTCTGTTTCCAGATACTTCTATGACATACCATCTATCACTTCTTACCCATGACGGCATCGCTACTCCATTGTAATATGTTGTAGCCGTAGATTTAATAGAAACGAGGTCTCCCTTTTTTATAGCGCCAGTGGTTACAGTAGTATTTTTTTGTGTTTCATTAAATACCCATGTAGCATAATATGTATTGTCATTTCCACTCTGCTTTTGAACGGTTAAATTTGAAACTTTTGCCACTAACTACTTCCTCCTTTCTATCTTTGCTGCTCTTACAAGGGTCTGGATAGCTTGAGATACTTCCGATCCTGAATCATATGTTATTCCGTTGATGTTATATGTATCTCCTATAGTCTGCCCCATAGCTTTCTTAAGATCTTTTATAGCATCCGTAATATGCCTGTCCCTGTCATTTTGATTTCTTTGGTCCATTATAGAGCTTATAGCGTTAAGATTAGACATAACCCCTATAGATGGCTGCATCGCAAACATAGTGTTTAGTCTTCCAACACCATCATTCACATCGCTAAGATCCAGAACAGGTCTTATTGATGGTGTCACATCGACATCGCTGTTGAATATCGACTGCATCATTGAAATTGTCTTATCAAGGCCATTCCTTGCCGAAGCTGCCATATTTGCTCCTGCTGAATATGCATTCTTCGCATAATCAGTAATAGCATTAACAAATCCAAGGCCATAAAAAGAGCCGGATCTATATCCGACTTTTGACGGGGAGTTTATATCAAGCTCTCTGTTTGCAGCATTAGATGCCGCTTGGGCCATTCTTGCTGCTGCGGAAGCTGCTTTATATACATTGTTATCAATTCCAGCAACAAATCCGCTAACCAAATAAGCTGCGGAATTGTAAAACTGCTTATAAAGGCTTCTTATCTCGTTTATAGCTCTTTCCAGAACAGATACAAATGCTTTTGGAACAGATTCAGATTTCGATTTTATTCCATCGATCATCTTTGAAACAAGCGTGCTTCCTTCGGATCTGAAATTATTATATTTCGAGGATATACCAATTAAAGCTGCGGATATAGTCTTGTCCATTGCCGATTTTAGTTCACTGCCTCTTGAAGATATATTGTCTATCAATGTCTTAAAAGTAGACTGTATAGAATCGTTTACTTTGTCATACGCACCGTTAAATGCATCAACTAACCCATCTACACCCATATCTCCGAGTTTTTCCATTGCTTCTCCAAAATTCTTCATGGTGTCTGTATCTATAGACATCATACCTTTAGCTATGTCAAGAAGCTTACTTATCTCAGCTATGACGCTTGATAATATGCCGGTGTCTATACCGCTTATCGACTGATAATACTTTGAAAGACCTACGCCGAATGAAGCTATATCCAGTCCAAACGAACCAAATGACTGCTGCCCATCGAATAATCCCTTTTCTGGCAAACTTTTAGAAAGGTCTACAAGAGATTGAGCAGCATTTGTCGCTGACACAACAGCATCCGGATTAACTCCTTCTACAGAACTTGAGTATTTTGAAAGATCTTCACCAAATTTAGCAAGTCCCGCACCAAAACTATCTATATCGTTATTTCCTGCAAACCAGCTAACCATTCCTCCAGAATTAGGCAAGGCATTCGCAAGTTCAGCCAACCCTTTTGCCGCATTTGCTGAATTTGTAACGAGTTCCGGTTTAATACCGACCATACTATCAGCATAAGTCTTGAGGTATGGCCCGAATTTAGCTATTTCAGCTCCAAACTCCGATAAAGTTATATCTCCTGTTATCCATGATACAAGCCCTCCGGAATTAGGAAGATTGTTGGCAAACTCAGCAAGTACCTTCGCCGCATTCGCAGAAGAAGTAACTACTTCCGGATTTATTCCAGATACGCTATCAGCATATTGTTTAAATTTAGGTCCGAATATCACGAGCTGATCTGCGAAGTCGGACAAATTATTATTTCCTGTAAATACAGAAACAAGTCCTCCTTCATTTGGAATATTCGTAGCAAATTCGGCCAAGGCCTTAGCTGCATTTGCCGAGGCTTCAACTACAGATCCGTCTACTCCTCTTATTGACTCATAGTATTTACTGAAATATGGGCCAAACTCAGATAAGTCCTTTCCAAATTTAACCATTGAATTTCCGCCGGTAAGCCAAGATGTTAATCCATCTAACACTCCTGCACCAGTCAGTAACAAAATAGCTTCAGCCAATGCTTTGATGCCGTTCATTGAATTGGCATCCACATTTTTGATACCGTCGAAAAACGGTTTGGCATTTTCCATAAAGCCGGATAAGTCCTCTCCTATTTGTGGGAATGAAGAAGATACTCCGTTCATAAATCCAGCAACAATATTACCAACGAATGAACCGATTGCTTCTCCTATTTGTCCGAGAACTTTTGTCCCTTCCTCCATCAGCCACTTAAATCCTGGGATTTGAGCAATTCCGCCGAGAGCTGCTATAATCACGGTAAGTCCAGCTACAAATGCGCCAAGACTAGCAACTCCTTTTACTGCACCGGCTATTGGAACAAGACTTAAAACTTTCATGCTGCCAGATAAAGAAAGTAATAAAGCTGATAAAGAGCCAGCAATAGCTGTTGTCTTCTCCATAGGAAGACTTCCAAGGGACAAGAATATAACAGTTATTCCTGCCATAACTATTCCCATAAGAGCCGTAGTCACCATTGCTCTTTTTACAATATTCGCAGCAGCGGACAACACTCCGAATATGGCCACTAAAGCAGCTATCGCACCTATTGTGTTAAATAAACTTTCTGCTTTAAATTTTCCCATGGCATCGAAAATGCCTTTAAGCACATTCCCGAGCAGCTCTGCTCCAACAACGATGAGTTCCGGAACACGCTCTGATAATGTTTCAAGTAATCCAATTATAAAATCGAATAGCTTGTCTGTTATTTCTGGAGCATATTCTGCCAATGCGCTTAATGCGTCATACACCAGTTTCAAAAGAGCCTCGGCTATTAAGGCCGATGTCGAAATCAATGCGTTGCATCCTGCTTCGATCATTGCGACGAACGCTTCGGACAAAGTAGAAGCACCTTCTCCTATTACTTTTGAAAACTCTATTATTCCTTCGCCTATCTCTTTAAATAAATCAGGTATAAGCCCTATAAGATTTTTAATTATAGCAACTAATGCCGCGCCTCCGGCAACTCCCGATACTGCTAAGGCCGAAAGTCCTGCTGCAAAAGCCGCTACCCCTGCGCCGGCAGCCAAAGTTCCTATTCCTAATAAGGTTATCACTCCTGATAAAGCTAATAATGTCGGTATCACAGGAGTTAATAATTTACCGGCAACTCCTATGATTGTAAAGGAACCTGCAAGTATGGTAAGACCCCTTGCTATGCTTCTCCACTCCATATTTCCAAGAGCTTTAATAATCGGGGTAAATATGGCTAGTGCCGCAGAAATAGTTAATAACGCTGCTGCTCCGGGAAGACCAGTGCTCATAAGCTTAAGAGCTGCAACAAATATAACCATTGCTCCAGATATAACGACTGCACTTTTTCCTATATCCTCCCATCCAAACCCGCTTATCTGTTTTATAACATCACCTAATATCAGCATAGACGCCGCTATTCCAGCTACAGCCGCCGCTTTTTTTATACTTCCGCTTGGAATTATATTTAGAGCGATGCCTACGGAAAGAAGAGATCCGGCTATAACACTAAGGCCCTTTCCTATTTCTTTCCATTTGAGATTCTTAAAGGAACTCATGGCTTTTGAAAATATAAGCATAGATGACGCTATTACAGTCATGCCTATAGAAGCACTTAATATGCTCTTAGAATTTGAAATTAACTTAGTAAATATTGCAAGTTCTGCCAGTATCCCTCCTACAGCAGCAAGTCCTTTAGTAATTTCTCCAGCACTCAGATCTTTAAATTTGGAAACTGCATTGGCTAATATATTTATTGCACTTGCTAAAATAACAAGCCCCGCTGCTCTTATTGGCCCAACTCCGTCAAAGTCTGCTACCTTCATAAATAATGCGAGTTCTGCACAAAGCACTCCAACTCCTACTAATCCAGTAGCCAATTCGCCCCAGTTAAGAGAAGATAATTTCTTTACGGCGGATGATAATATAAGCACTGCGGTTGACAATGCGATCATAGAAGCGGATAATTTCGCCATTCCTATAAAGCCGGCTTTTCCCTCCATCAGATGGCCAAATATAGCCATTGAGCCAAATAACTGAGCAAACATAACAGTCATTGCGCTAAGTGAAGTCGCAAGTTTTGTAGCATCGATTGCTGATAAAACAACGAGCGACGCCGATAAAATAGCTATTGCTCCGGCTATTTTCATGAGCGTATTAGCCTTTATAGAAGATTGCCATGCTTCGAGACTGCCTTTTACACCATCTAGTATCCCTTTCAATGAATCAAGGAATCCGCCACCGGTTATACTTATCTCGCCTAATTTGTCTATAAATTTCTTTATTCCTATAAGTATTCCTGAAAATAATCCAGCATTAATAATATCGAATATAGGTTCCAGACTGCCCTCTTTAAACACAGATGTCAGAGCGTTACTTATTTTTTCAAACGCATTTCCTATCAGCGTAGCAGCCTTTGAGGAAATTTCAGCAAAGGTTTCTATACCGAATGACAGACCATCTAATATCCCTCCAGATGCAGAATCGGTTATGCTGAATATTCCTCCGGTTATAATATTGAAGAGATTGGTGAGAAAACCAGCCAAAGGACTTAATACTTTTTTGATATTCTCAATAGTATTATTAAAAGCATCAGAAGATTTTAATGCTTCATTTATTCCTGAGACGAAATCCCCGATGCTTGCAGTTATATCTAATATTCCATTCCCGGCAGGAAGAAGAAAACCGACAAAGTCAGCAAACCCTTTAAGTAACGCTTTAACAACTTCTACACCAAAACTAAAAACAGAGAACACCCCTTTGAATGTTCTCTTTAACTTATCTGCCGTTTCTTCGCTTATTTTGAATCTTTCGCTTAAATTTTTCAGCGTTTCTGTTAAATTGTATAATTGTTCTGCCGTTGTTCTTGGAAAAATCTCTCGAAAAGCTTCGTGTATTGGTTTAATTGTATCCGCAAGACCTTTGAAAGAATTTTTAAGAGCCTCTATCAAATTTTCTCGTCCGGATGGCATCGCCATCTTTTTCGTAAATTCGTCAAGAGATACTGTCCCATCTTTTATGCCTTGTTCGAGCTCCTGTATCTGTCTGACATGTTCTTTCGTATAGCCTGCTGCTTTAAGCTCTTCGTCGGACATACTTTCAAGTTTATCTGCATACTTTGATACCGACTCAGACAGCATTTCTGATGTAAGCCAGCCGTCTTTAAGTGTCTTATCAAAGGAACCTGCTTTATCGACCATTTCATCTATGGCGATGTTATGCTCTTTAGCGACTATCTTAACTGTATCAACGAAATCTCCTTCATTAGATATACCTTTTCCTAAAAACTGATCCCATCCGCTTGCCAGTCCACCTTCAAGCATGGCGTTCCTGGCGTCGGCAGATTTGGAAACCATATCGCCGAGAACATCTGATACTTCGGTAAATAGTTCTTTAGCCTCTTCGAAATCTCCTATAATTATCTCCCAGCTTTGCGTCCATCCGGATTGCAGCGCTTCTTTTGTAGTGTCTACAAGCTGAGTAAATGTCTTTACTTTGGTAGCCGCATCTTCTGCGGTCTTCGCCATCTCAACTATTTCTTTAGCCTGTTTCTCTGTATAGCCCTGCGCTATAAGATCGGCCTCTGTGTAGGCTCCGGATAATTGAGTAAGTGTCTCCGTAAGAACTTCAGTCGTAAGCCAGTTTCCCTGAGTAAGGGATTCTCTAAAAGAGCCATACTTTTCAATCATTGCGTCGACATTATATCCAAAATGTCTCGCTGTTCTTTTTAAAGCATTTTGAAATAACTCGCCGCCCATACCGGCATTAACTACTGAATTCCAGTCCATGAGCTGCACTTTTCCAGCCGCTATTGCTTGTGAAAGCTGATACATGGCGGTACTCGCCTGCATAGATGATGAGCCGGATGCTGCCGCAAGATTAGCTATACCTTTTATTGATGTTACAGCTTTATCAAGATCAACTCCTGCCGCCGTAAAGGTTCCTATATTGCGGGTCATTTCCGTAAAATTATATATTGTTTTATCGGCATATGTATTAAGCTCATCAAGGGCCGCATTAACCTGATCTATTGTCGTACCTTTGCTTGATGTATTAGCAAGTATTGTCTGAACAGCATTTATCTGTGTCTCATACTCCTGAAAGCCAGATATTATCGGATCAAGCGTTAAGGCCTTTACTATTCTTTTTCCGGCATTTACGGCGGAATTTGTTATATTCGCTAATGCTGTCACCGCCATCACTTCAAGAGCTGAAAACTTAACTTTTATGGATTCTATTGCGCTGCTCATTCCCGACATGTCCACATTTTTTGCAGCAGCATTTATGTTTTCAAGACCTTTGGAAGCTCCACTGAAATTTAAGCTCCGTTTAAGCTTCTCTATAGTGGATAAACTTGTTTGCACATTTCTTTCAAACTGCGCATTATCGAATTGCATAGACACAACTCGTTCATCAATGGTTTTACTCACTATCTGGTAACCTCCTTCCATATGTCTTGTAATATTCTATCGAAAACCGGCTGTATCGCCGGATTTATGTAATCACGGCCTTGTACCCAACCGCCTGTTCCTGTTCCATGACCATATTGAAGTATTATTGCGATTGGTACACCTTGGTTAATGTTAGAATTAAGGAAATTAATACGAACTTGTCCCTTTTTATTTTCAATTTCGTAATACCAGGAATTAGCTGTATTACCGCTGTCAACTGGGGTAGCAGACGAAAGGGCTGCCACGCCATCTTTTCCATATTTATCAAGTAATCCAAAATGGAATATCTCTTTTATCCGCTCCATGTATCGAGTAGCTTTGGAAAAATTACCTTTTTGCTGAAATGTAATTTTCAAATATAATCACCTCGATCAACCTCTTGTATTAAACTGTTTCTTTCTGGCTTCGTTTATCATTTCATTTCTTCTTCTGATTTCATTTTTACTAAGTTTCTTTTTCGGAGCATTCTGCACGCTGCAAAGTCTTATGAGAGTAAGTAGTCTGTTTAAATGCCATTTCTGACATTCCAATGGAATGTTCAATGTTATCATCCAATAGTAGATCAACTCGGCGGTTATAGTGTGTCTTCTCGAAGACCTGTTAGCATCGTCATCAAAGTCAAAGAAAGTAGTCGCTGTCATTGGAGCATCTATGTATTTTTGAATAACATCAATATCTTTATTTGTGAGAAATCCATATACTTTGGGATTTATATTCTGGGTTATGGTCATACATCTGATATAATCTATTGTTTCTTCTAAGCTGATAGGCTCTTTTGATATAAACGGTTTTCCCCATTTTGATTCCCATTTGGAAACGGAGACAAGAGAATGCTCCAGGCTTAATATTTGTCCCTTTGTATATACAAATTCTTCTCTTTCTTCGTCCCATTGTTCGCTAGGATCGATCGTTATACGAAGCATTCTCTTTCACTCCTTAATATTACTGTTTATTAGCTGTAATCTTTTTAGTGTCAGCAGCTAAAGACTCCGGAACAATACCATTTACAAACTCTGATGCAGAATCTGCATTTGTAGCAAGTTCCATATATAGCTGAGAATAAGCTTCTGTCTGAGAAAATTCTCTTGAAAGCTCTTCGGATTTAATAAATCGCCTACCATCAGGACTTTTCTCGCCATAAGCTTTAAGAATAATTTGCTTGAAAGTCTTAACAATAGAAGGCGTATCATTTGCTGCGACAATATTATTTATCATCTCAACAAGACCGCCTTCCGTTGTCAGCTCCATCTCCATTATTTCAGCTTTTGTAAGGTTGAACCAAAAGGTTTCGGTTCTTTCATTTCCGTTATAATCCGTATATGTAATTGTCTTTTTTAACATTTTTTAATGCTCTCCTTTCAACAAATCTTATTTATGCTGCATGTCCTACAAGAGTGGCAATTTCGTCCGGAAGCGGAAGTCTAGGTTCTGTTCCGTCTTCTCCATCAGGCTCAGTAGGATCTTTTCCATAAAGAATATCCTCAAGAGACCTCATCTTTTCAGATGGAACTTTGGTGGAATCGATCACTATTGAAGCTGTAGGCTTAAAACCTGTAACATTTACTGGGGTTGTTGTTATTTCCCATGAAAAAGTAATGGCTTCTGGCGAATCATTAATCGTTGCATAAGCCTTTTCAGAAGGTGATGCCATTGCGCCATAAATAAGATGAAGTTTGTAACCGTGCTCGTTTCCATCAACATCATTACCGAAAACGGTTCTATAGCACAGGCCAAAAACCTGTCGCCCCTGCTGTCCAATAGTTACACCGTCTGCTATCTCCGCTGAACCATCGCAGGCCTTGAATTCTTCAGGGTATGTATAAGCTTCAATGGTTGCTCCGAACTCTTCGGCGCTGAGAAGATTCAGATATTTTATATCATCAGCATAGATGGCAGTTGCTTCAGCTCCACTCGGACTTTCAGTAACGGCGCTGAGACCATTCCACGCAACACCTTTTGTGTAGTTTCCTCCGGTCTGGATAGGATACAGAACCGCATTTTTAACACCGGTTTCATAAAATCTTTCACCGGTTTTATCCCAAACAAGTCTGCTCATTAATTATCCTCCTTAATAAAAAATTCTAAAAACCCAATGGTGTAAGTTGTCTGCTGTGTAATGTCTGACAAATTCCGATGTAGGAAATATTGCCAATTTATCAACAAATAAACTGTCCGGATTTTTATCAATTAAAGTTATCAAATATCTTTTCCTAAATAAATAAACCCCGTCATCGGCGAACTCGTTTCTAATATCGTCAAGTTCATACACGATGGCGGGATATTTCATCTTTACTGTTTCAGGAGGCTGAAAATAGGCGTATCTCGTATCAAGTATCTTGCATAATTGCTCATGCAACTCAAGTCTCGTCCCCATTATAAACACCTCCAACAGTCAATATAAGTCTAGGGTACTGAACTTCTACATTATCTACTTTCCATTTAGCGCCTCTAAAGACAACATATTTCATAAAAGAGAAGTTTTCGATTGCAAATGGGTCAGCTATGATACTCATCTGATTGCTGATGCTGATATTATCGTTAATAGATTCAGATGACTGAAACTTGCGAATATTTCTTAAAAGTTCAATATAATACTTTTTCTCTGTTATTTTTTCTCCCCAAACACCCGGAGCTGTTTCTTCTGTCTTGGAAAATCCGATTGTTCCATAGAACTTACCCATTTTGATTTTTTCCTCTCTCTATTCTTGATTTAATGTCAGTCCAGTCAAGCTGTAGGTCTTTGTCTGGCTATTCTTACCAAGCTTTGACACAACTTTTATACTCTGAGTGTCTTTATTCTTAATAAGAAGTACGATATTCATGTCTTCGTCCAAAGTAACAGGACCCTTTGTTCCGCCAACAACTTCTACAGTAGTTGTTGCTCCTTCAGGAACGCCATCGATTTTCAGAGCCAAGTAATTTCCTGTTTGCTCTTCTGCCGTACTGCTGAACTCGGTGTAACCAGTTACATGTTTCAGCGTACCAGAAATGGCATCATCAATTATAACGATTCCTTCCTGCAAATCGCTGACATTCTTCCCAAATAAAACAGCCTCCCCGTCTTCTGGTTTAACGGAGAGGTTTAGGAGGGGTTTGTCTTCAGTTCAATCGCTATTGCTGAATACGGTTTAATAAGAGCACCGGAGCATCTGGTTTCGATCAGGTACTTCTGAGCATTGTAATCGATGTCGAAATCATCGAACATATTTATTGCCCCTCCTTTATCAGCCCCGATATTGTAATCGCTAAGGTTTGCGATTATTCCATATAGAGCATATGTTTCCGCAGATACCTTATTAGTAAGTCCTTCCATTACAGGAACTGTTACTATCTTACTTACTCTGAGTTTCTTGGCAAGTTTTTCTACGGAATCATAAAGATCCCTTCCCATCTTATCTGTCAAAAGCAGGCAATCGGTAAGAACATCTTCCGTTGTATAAAGAACAGGATTCCCGGAACCCTTATACTCTTTTCTCGCCTTGATAGCAGCCCTGATAAATGCCTGTGCTTTATCATCATCGGTGGCTGAATCACTTACAGTAAACCGAGCCTTGATCGTATAAAGATCTTCATCTTTCCAGATAGGGCGAATATTTGTTTCGTTGATCTTATCATCGCTGGATGAAATCCTTCCATCTCCTACAAGGACTGCTCTTGCAATTTCCTCGTCAAGCATGCCTCTCATCTCTGACTTTATCCAGCTCACTACATCGAAGTCTGTAATATCGATAACATCGTCCCTATCCAGCTTCTGCTTCTTGTAAACAGTTGTAGGTGTCGTGGTTCTCTTGATAAGGCTAAAGAATTCTTCCTTTTTAAGTTTTCCCTTTATGTAACCTTTAGCCCTGGCATCGTCTTCGGTTATATCAGCAAACAATGATTTGATTCTGCTGAAAGGCGTATGATGAACTGCCCCCATTACTTCTGATACCCAACCAGTATCTCTTTTGATAAACTGAGGAGTCTGTGTTACATTCTTGGCATCAGGGAAGAGATATTCAATATCCTCTATACCATGCTGTAATACGCTATCTTTAAGGCTGCCGTATCTCTTTGCATCGGCAAATATCGTTGACACCTCTTCAACAGTAACTGGTGTTCCGTCAGAGTGCATGATTACGCCTTCCATCTTATCGGTATCATCTCTGTCGAATACATTATGCTTCATATCTTCTTTATCCTCCTTTTGATCATTATCGTTGTCATTGTCATCATCGGCGTCATTATTTATAGCTTGTGTTATAACATAATAAGCCGCTGTTCTCTGTTCTTCCGTCATTGAATCGAAAACATCTTTAATTGTCTTTACGCTATCCTGATCCTCTTTCGTACCTTCATCATCTTTTTTATCATCGGAATGGGACAGTTCTATATTTTCGCCGGTTACTATAAATGCTTCATCTTCCACATCTTCTCCGTGCTTGATAACATTCGTAATAACAGCTCCAGGATTAGCTCCGGCAAGAACAAGACTTACCTCTTTTATGTTTCCATGGAATACCTGGCCATTTCTTTCTTTAAGCTGATTAGCATAAATCGAGAGGCTTACCACATCTCCACTATCAACTAAGGCTTTAGCCTGCTGGCCTGATTCTGTTCCATTAAAAGAGCAGTACGCATATGTACCCTCATCCTTGTTCTTGAGCAACGCATGGCCAAGAACATTAAACACATCATTATGCTGATGGTTCCATACAAGAGGTACAACTTGTCCATCATTTTCTTTAAATGCATCCTTCATGATGGTACGGCCATCTGAGCATTTAAGATTGTTTTTAGTGGCCCATCCACTAAAGTCATACTTCATTTTGAATTTCCTCCTCTTCATTATTGATTTCTGAACTTGTAGTAGGGATGGCCCCACTGTTGGTCTGTTTCAGATTTTTATTAAGAAGTTTATCGGCGTTTGGATCATTCGACGGTTTCATGCCGATGACCTGCCTAAACTCGTTAGATGTCATGACCTCATTTCGAGTGAACTTATCTACCATTTCTGCCAGATCAAGAATCGGAACAAGCTTGAATGGGTCTCTGAAATACATGATTGACTGTCCCTGTGTTCTTGCTGTCTTGCTGATGAATTTTCTTTTCATCTCATCTACGATCGCAGAAACTATTGGCTCAATCGTACGGTCATAGTAATTACTCATAGCTTTACTGTCGGCAGTTCCTTCCAATACTCCCTGATTTATACCTAACTGGCTATATAGCATGCTCGTTAAATATTCAATCTGAGACATCAGATTGTTTTCTACCGGACGGTTAAGCTGAATAACTCGTTCTGTACTATCTATGTATCCTATTCCATATTTCGATTCGGCAAGCTGCTGTTCGAGATCGCCTCTTCGTTTCTCAGCTTGAGATCTCTTTGTCTCCGTTCTGACTGTATACGGTAATTGGAAAATAAGATCCAACTTATTAGAGGCTGACTTTTCGTCTATGACATCAAGCAAATTTAGTTTTCTGATAAGCCGCTGCATGGTAGAATTCGGTTCATTGATAACCGCATAAAGAGGATTTTCAATAATAGCTACATTTTTCTTTAGCATTATGAGGTCCTCTTTTAATCCAGTTCTGTCGTTGTAAACCCTTACTTTTACTTTCTCTGGGTACCATTCAAGAATCTTTCCTGTACGCATTGTTATAATGTCATAAGAATCCGTAATCTTTGGATCAATAGTGGTGTCTACCGGAACAACTGCAACAGCTCCTTCATCAAACATAGATATAACAACATCCTGTATAAAAGCTCTATTAGTTTGACCTATGTTTGCTTCAAGAGTAAGACAAGAATTTAATTTTGAATCTATAATCTCTCTATATCTACCATTATCATCAAGTCTCACATGTTGGATATTAATAGAAGATACATCAAGGGCTATCCGGTTATATATTGATGTAGTTATAGATTTCTCGTTTCCTCTTGTTAGTCTCGCCCTATCAGGCCTAACAGAAAAACCCATCCCGTTATTAAACGAAGATGGGTCTTTGTTACGAAAAGCATTCCAGGCATTTTTGAACCTGGTGCTTATTGAATAATCCATTTTGAATTTTTCCTCCTATTTTAAAGCTCAATACCCTCAATCTCAGCTCTGATCTCAAGCTGTCTAAGATACTCTCCCATATATCTTTTCTGAGTTGCTAAAACTGAGACCGGGCAAGTCGGTTTAAAATCGAGAGTTCCGGCTTCATTCTTTACCAACATCGAATGAAGCTTATCATAGCGAATCTTAGTCTGATAGTATTCGGCCTTGAATCTTTCCTTGTAATCTTCGCTGTTCATCATTTCGATAGTGTCTTTTAGTTCCATGCTGGGACCTCCTTATAAATGTGTTGTTAGTTTTATTTTTCGTCATTTATTTGAATACGCTAATTCTATTTTGCTGCATAATTTATATCAGATGTTAAATGGCACTCACCACCATTCTTATAACATCCTTCACTATTTGAACAATGCTTTTTGCCGTTACACTCAAATAATATGAATTTTTCATTTTCAATCTCATTGTTCATAACTTTTTCCTCCTTATTTTTAATTCCGGCTGTTTCGCCGTATATATATAAAAGAAAATGGGGCCTGAGAAAATTACTCTCAGACCCCATTGTCTATTATCTTATTATTTACTTTTTAAAACCTATAACTTAGAAATATTTTGCCGGAATGCTATATTACTCCTGGATAGAGAACAGCAAATCTCCATAGGTTGGGAACGGCCAGTATTCTTCAGGAGTATAAATCTCCATTTGGTCTGCTACTTCCCGAACCTCAGCCATATCTTTCAACACTTTTTCATTATAAAATACAGCCTGCTCCAAACCTTCTTCCATAGCAAGGGCTTCCTGAACGCTTGAATCAAGAGCTTCAACCGTTTCAAACAGTCTAAGTTCTAACTCAGAAAGCAATCTAATCATCTTTTCTTCAAACACGCAAGAAACCGAACCGCCCATTTGTCTCTTAGAAACAACAGTATCGCTGAGTTCTTTAACATATTTCGCGACAGCAGGCGAAATATCACGTCTTGCCATTTCAAGCATCGTTTTTGCCTCAATATTGATAGCCTTGCTGTAATTCTCAAGATTTATTTCGTATCTTGACAGCATTTCATCACGAGTGAGTATACCGTGCTTAACAAATAAGTCTATACTCTTTTCAGTAACAAAAGCCGGCAATGCTTCAGGCGTGCTCTTTAAATTGCAAAGACCCCTGCGTTCAGCTTCGGCAACCCATTCGTCTGAATAGTTATTACCGTTAAAAATAATCCTTTTATGTTCTTTCATAGTATCTCTTACTATGTTATAAATCTCGCATTTAGGGTTTGACGATTTCTCAAGTCTGACAGCAAACTGGTCAAGTATCTCGGCAACAGCTGTGTTTATAATAAAGTTCGGTCCTGAAATTGAAAGAGCCGAGCCGGGCATTCTAAACTCAAACTTATTCCCTGTGAATGCAAACGGCGACGTTCTATTTCTGTCGGTTGTATCCTTCGCAAAATCAGGCACAGCGTCGATACCGGAGTTCATCACCTCATTACATCTGTTCTCAAAATCACTGTCCTCTTCAATAGAATCCAGCACTTCTTTGAGATCATCTCCAATAAATACAGAGATAATAGCAGGCGGAGCCTCATTTGCGCCAAGTCTGTGGTCGTTTCCTGCCGTTGCCACAGACGATCTTAAAAGATCCTGATATTCGTCCACAGCCGCTATCACAGCGGACAGGAACAATAAAAATCTAGGATTGTCATGAGGGGTCTTGCCGGGTTTCAGCAAGTTTTCGCCCTTGTCTGTCGAAATCGACCAGTTGTTATGCTTGCCGCTTCCGTTTATTCCTTCAAAGGGCTTTTCGTAGAGCAGGCATTTCATACCATGTCTTTCAGCAACCTTTTTCATTATCTCCATAGTAAGCTGATTATGGTCAGTGGCTATATTAGCTTGTGTAAAAATAGGAGCGAGTTCATGCTGTGCCGGCGCCACTTCATTATGTTTTGTCTTTGCAAGTATACCCAGTTTCCAGAGTTCCTCGTCCAAATCCTTCATATACTCTGAAACTCTTCTCTTAACCACTCCAAAATAATGGTCGTCAAGCTCCTGTCCTTTTGGAGCCGGAGTTCCGAACAAAGTTCTGCCCGTATATGTAATATCTTTTCTCTTTAAAGCTACCTTTCGGTCTATTAAAAAATACTCCTGTTCAGGACCGACTGTCGTTATAACTCTGTTTACGTCAGTTTCCCCTATCAGGTGAAGAACCCTGACAGCCGAGTTACTGAGAGCTTCCATTGAACGCATAAGCGGCGTCTTTTTATCAAGCGCTTCGCCTGTATAAGAACAGAATACAGTTGGAATACACAGTATACCGTCTTTAATAAAGGCGTTTGATGTTGGATCCCACGCGGTATATCCTCTTGCCTCAAAAGTTGAACGCAGACCTCCCGATGGAAAACTGGAAGCGTCCGGCTCGCCTTTAATCAATTCTTTTCCGCTGAACTCCATAATCACGCTG
>UQOC01000010.1 GCA_900542565.1 uncultured Eubacteriales bacterium
GGCAGTATCCGGCAGCAACATCCGCTTTCTGGCAGTATCCGGCAGCAACATCCGCTTTCTGGCAGTATCCGGCAGCAACATCCGCTTTCTGGCAGTATCCGGCAGCAACATCCGCTTTCTGGCAGTATCCGGCAGCAACATCCGCATATAATAGTTATGCTTGCCAAGCTTGCCAAGCTTGTGCTAAACTATTTTTATTATCGTTCAAAGGAGAAGGTTGAAATGGAAGATATAAAGTGGCTTCTTGAAGCCATAGAAAATGCCGGAAAAACTGCAATAAAAGAGGACGGTACATACTGGAGGGCTTCATACACCAGAGAGGATAAGGCTGTAGTCGATCTGCTCAAGGGTTATATGGAGTCCATGGGAATGGAGACTTTTTTCGATGCAGTAGGTAACCTCCACGGCGTTATCCGCGGTTCCGAAGGCGACACGGTAATGACCGGCTCACACCGGGATACTGTGCGCAACGGCGGAAAATATGACGGCATCCTCGGCGTCCTGTGCAGCATAAGGGCAGCCGGCAGCCTATATGAGGAACTGGGCAGTCCACGCAGTTCCATCGAGGTTGTTGCCATGGTCGAAGAAGAAAGCAGCCGTTTTACTGCATCTGATTACATAGGTAGCTGCAACATAGCAGGCATCATGCCGGAATCAGCATTTTCCCTGACAGATGATCACGGGGTGACTATCCAGGAGGCTGCCGTTGCTGCCGGATACAAAGGTTCCCCTGCTGACAGCAGGCGTCCTGACATAAAGCACTTTGTTGAGCTGCATATCGAACAGGGCGGTGTGCTTGAAAGTGAAAACAAGCAGATCGGGATCATCCGTTCCATAGTCGGTCAGTGGGGCGGCACCGTAAGCTTTGAGGGGAAGCAGAACCACGCAGGCACTACTCCCATGTCCCTGCGCCATGATCCTGTACCTGTCATGGCTTCTTTTATCAATGACCTGTTTGATTGGGTCGACATGCGGTCGGAGGAAATGGTCCTTACCATCGGCAAGATAACCGTATCTCCAGGCAGTCCCAATGTTATCCCACAGAAAGTGGCCTTTACATATGATGCCAGATCATCTGATCTGGAACTGGGCCAGGACACTGTAAAAAAGATATATGCTCTGCGTGATAAATACAACGGTGCGATAAAGGTGGAAATTATCCCTGCCTGGTCTGACACTCCTGCCAGGCTGGATATGGAAGGTGTCAAGGAACTTGAAGAGATAGTGCAGGAACTGGGCTTTCCTTATAAGATCATGGACAGCGGAGCGGGACATGATTCTCAGAACATGTCAAGATCATACCCGACCAATATGATATTCGTTCCCAGTGTAGACGGCATCAGTCATAACAGCAAAGAATACACCAGGCCTGAAGATCTGGCAGCCGGGCTTGAAGTCCTCAAAGCTTATCTGAAAAAGCTATGCTGGCAGTAATGGACATGCTCATGGTCAAGGCAGGTCCATCTCATAACGGCTGAAAAGACAAGTGAGTTAAAAACCAGAGGGACGCATCCGCAGCTGCTTAAACTTTTTCATTGGCAGGCGGATGCGTTCCTTTTGAAATAAACATTTTTTTACCGGCATTATCCGGGCCGTAACCGCTGCTTCTGTATAACATGCTTAGATCCGGAACCCGGTATCGTTTCTTTTTTCTTATTTTTCTGAAAACTCTTTTCTGATCGCCTCCAGATGCGATGGATCAGTCATCAGCTCCACAGCAGTCATGGCAAATGCTTTTACAAATTCCAGACAGTTTCCAATGGCTTCCTCAGAACATGTTTTGCGGGCAAATTCCACCGTATGCGGCCCGTAGTGACTTCCATCCGTCATAGCTCCCATGCCGGCCATAAGCTGTATTGACGGACAGTCATAGCTTACATCTCCCAGATCTGACGAACCGGATAATATTTCCTTGCCATAGCGTTTGATCTCGTGGCCTAGCTTTTCATACTGGCGGCAGGCCAGCTCGGAAAGATACATATTGCTGTCGGTATCCTTGAAATCGGCTTCTACTTTTGTACACTTCATTTCCGCACCGGCTCCGGCTGCCGCACCCCGTGCACAGGCAGTCACTTTTTCCAGCAGTTCTTCTACATAAGCCATCTTATTTGCCCGTATATAAAACCGAGCTCTCGTATATTCAGGGATGATGTTAGGAGCATCGCCGCCTTTTTCGATTATTCCGTGTATCCTGGCGTCAGGCTTTGTCTGCTGGCGTAACGCATTTATCATATTGAAAAAGTTAATCATGGCATCAAGGGCGTTTATGCCTTCATATGGTTCTGAAGCTGCATGGGCGGATTTTCCAAAAAACTCAAACTGGCGGGCTATCATTGCTATGGTGTTGCGGGAGCTCCCGTTGGTTTCAAACGGATGGGCCATCATAACCACATCGTATCCTTTAAAGGCTCCTCTGGCGGACATTTCAACCTTTGCCCCCTGGGTTTCTTCTGCCGGGGTGCCGATCACATGGATCTCACCGCCATATTTATCTACAAACTCCTTTATAACGATCCCTGATCCAACAGACATCATTGCAATAAGATTATGTCCGCATGCATGTCCAAGTTCCGGAAGCGCATCATATTCAGCAAGCATCGCTATCTTCGGGCCGGGCCTGTTTCCTGTATATGATGCTTTATAGGCTGTATCGATACCGCAGAATCCCGTACAAGTTTCAAATCCATATTTGTTCAGCAGATCGATCTGCCAACGGCAGGCTTTGAATTCCTGATTGCCCATTTCGGGATTTTCGTGAATATCCAGCGCCAGTTTTTTGAGTTCCGGGGTCAGTTCTTTGACCAATGTCTGGATACGGTCCATGTCTCGTTGTTCCATCGTAGCACCTCTCTATTCATAAGCATACTTTCATTATATAGCTATACTGATCCGGTGTCAAAGGATGCCTGTGCTGTAGATGATACCGTACATTATAAATTCATCTGTCTTGTATAACATCGGTGCTGATGGGTTGGTATTGCTGCCAGGAGCTATCTTAGCTATATACCCTTCCATCTGTTCACCATCCTGAAAGTTCTCGGCAGTACTGCTCGTAACATATTCATAGATCAACTTGTCATTATATACTCCGTGATATATCCTGCGCTTGTCTTTCCTGACAAGATCATATCCTGCATTTTTTCCGTCTGAGATCTCTGCTGTATTCCACCATAAAACTTCCGTATCCACCTCCAGCGCTTTGGATATCTTATTCAAAGTCTGAATGGAAGGGTCTCGCTTATCCCTTCCTATAAGCGAAAGATGCGCTGCGGTTATGCCTGTCGCTGCGCTCAGTTCTTTAAGCGTCATGCCCCGCTGCTTTCTGAGATAGCGTATACTCGTTTTCATCCCGGCACCTCTTTACAAATGCTCCGCTTTCACAAATACTACTTTTCGTACAGCTCTCTCGTATCCGATCTCTATTCTGTAGACCTTGCCGTCCGCATCTATACTAAAAATAACAGGTACACGCATTTCCAGAACATCAGCTCCTGCTCCGCCCATGTCGAGTCCATTCTCTCCCCGATGACAGAAAGCCAGTGTCTGATCCCTACAAGTCAATCTCTAATCATCATCTTTGTCTTTGTTCATCTCCACATCTTTGTAGCCGGTATCTGCATACAGGTTTGTGGTTTCATCCCTATTCGAGTGGTGCCTGCCTGCATTTGGCTGCCGTGCTCCATACTTGCCGAAGACAGCCCGCCGCCGGCATATGCCTTACATGCCCCTGCCATACATCAGCCATGACATTGGGGCCGTTCTGGCATGTTCTGATTTTTGAACAATTTTTATTTTTTTCAGTCTACTACTACCCCCCTGTCAACAAAAATTTAACTCAGAGATAAATCCTTTCAAAAGCATAAAAAAATAACGCCGTTTTCAATTCAAAACAGCGTTATATTTGTCAAAAACAAAGTTGTATTCAGAATACACTTGAAAAACATAGCACGGACGCAGATTGGCTGCCGCAGGTTTCTGAACCGTTCCAATGGCCCACCCGCAAAGCGGTCAGGATATTATACGGCCGGTCCATGCGCGGCGCCTGTCCCGCTCTTTCCTTCGTTCAAGTCAGCCGGAGCTTAAAGATCAATAATTTTCTGCTCTTACTTCAAAGAAGCTCTGAGGATGTGAGCAAACCGGGCAAACTTCCGGAGCCTTCTTGCCCATTACCAGATGTCCGCAGTTTCTGCATTCCCACATGGTCTCTCCTGCTTTTTCAAATACAGCCTTCATCTCAACATTGTTGAGGAGTGCTCTGTATCTTTCCTCGTGGTGCTTTTCAATCTCGGCAACCATGGCAAACTGAGCTGCAAGTACATCGAATCCTTCTTCCTTGGCCTCTTTTGCAAACTGAGCGTACATATCGGTCCACTCGTAGTTTTCTCCCTCGGCAGCAGCAAGCAGGTTCTTGGCTGTGTCGCCTAATTCTCCGAGAGCCTTGAACCACATTTTTGCGTGTTCCTTTTCATTATCGGCAGTTTTCTGGAAGATAGCCGCGATCTGCTCATAGCCTTCTTTCTTGGCTACGCTTGCAAAGTAAGTATACTTGTTCCTTGCCTGAGATTCACCGGCAAACGCAGTCCACAGATTAGCTTCAGTCTTAGTTCCCTTTAATTCTTTCATTTTGTACCTCCTGTTTTTCTTGCTCTTTTTTACAATCATCACATAAGTAATAGGCGTTCAGTTCGTAAGAAATGATGTCTTCTCCCACAGTTTCTCTTATGGCTTCCCTGACTCCGTGCAAACTGATGTCTTTAAGCCTGCCGCACCGCTGGCATATCAGATGATCGTGCGGTATGTCCACTGTGTCAAACCGGTCGGGAGCTTCTGGTATGGTCACTCTCCTTATGGCTCCTTCATGATTCAAAGCGTTGATATTGCGGTATATCGTTCCAAGCGCAATAGAAGGCATCTTCTTCCTCGCTTCGAAAAAAATCTCCTCTGCCGTAGGGTGCGTATGTGACTGCTTTATGATATCCAATACAAGATCTCTTTGCTTTGACACATTAACACCTTCTTTCAAAATAGGAATGATTCTTATTCTTAGCTATATGATACCGCTTCCCCGCGTAGTTGTCAACAGCTTTTTTGAAAAAGTTTGCAGGTTTTTTTGCTTTTGGGAGGTGTCTTGGGTGACTGCAACGCCGGACGACAGGAGCGGAGCAGCGGGCGGATGGTGCTGGAGCGAGAGTGGGCGGCGCTGGCAGCGAGACGAGGTGGTCAGAGGAGGAGCTGCGTCTGGATTTTGAGGGGGGGAAGGCGAAGTCTATCGGCGGCGGCTGTATGCAACGGATGCGCAAAGCGATGTGTCAGGTGCGGGACTGAGATCATGCGAGCCGCTGCGCGTATGGCGGCAGGCTGCAGTATGCGCCATGTGAACAGGAAATCCGTCTGGTAGGGCCGGTGGGGATACTTGAGCCAGCGGTCTGTCCGCTGTTCTGCTCCGCTGATCGGTGGTCCCGCGGTTCCGCTGAGCGATGGCCCTGCGGTTTCGCTGAGCGGACGCTCAGCTGCTCCGCCAGGAAAAAGTTCTCACCCTCGCTGCGGATGGTGCCCATGAGAACCTAAACACCCGTTATATGCGATCATAACCGTCAGTACGGTTCTCTTTTCCCCTTTTTCTTGTGCCGATGAGAACCTTTCGGTTCTTGCCAAGTGAATTCCTGCGCATGCAGAGAACCCTTGCCCGCCTTTAGGTTCTCGCAAAAGGCTGTTCCGGGGGAAAAGAGAACCGATCGTTGGCGGAACAGCGGGCTTGTGTGACTTCGTGTCAGCGTACAGACAGTCACTCACCTGTCCGTTGACATGTTTTGCGGTTTTACAGGATTCTGTCAATAATCCCCGGCTTTTTATGGGTGGTACAGCATATTTTAGAGGAAGGATTGACGAAAAAGTCAGATGTCAGCCAATGGATCTGCCATTCGCTAAACATCAAAAAAAGTCGGAAGTCAGACTAATAGTATAAGTAGTTATTAACAAGCCCCTGGACTGTTGTCAGTTCAGAGGCTTGTTACATACCTACAATTCTATCTTCTCTATCCTGTCGAAGGCTTCTTCGAGTTTGTCGACGCCTACGGTGCAGGCCAGGCGAAGGTATCCTTCGCCGCAGCGTCCGAAAGCGTTGCCCGGAAGCAGCAGGACATGGGCTTTTTCAAGGATCATGTCTGCGGCGTCGAGGCTTGACAGGCCGCTCTTTTTGATGTTGATGAACAGGTAAAAGCTTCCTTTCGGCGGAGTTATGACGCTCATCCACGGGATGCGGTTGATCCTTTCGGCGGCGTATTCCATCCTTTTCCTGTACTCAGCAATGATGGGCGGCTGGATCACCTTCCTGTTCCTGAGCGCATAGATGGCCGCCCTCTGGGACGGGGCCGGGGCCGAATAGACGATGTTTTCGCCCATATCCTTGAGCACCCTTACGATGAAGGCAGGGGCAATGATGTTGCCCACCCTCCAGCCGGTCATTATGAAATTCTTTGAGAAAGAGTTGATGGTGATGGTCCTTTCCCTCATGCCCGGCATGGACATGAACGGGATGAAGTCTTTCTCAAAGCTGTAGGATGTATAGATGTCATCGGCAATGACGATCAGATCCTCTTCTTCGGCTATCTTAGCTATCTCGCTCAGGGTGTCAGCTGACAGGCATGAACCGGTCGGGTTGGACGGTGTATTTATGATCAGGGCCCTTGTCCTCGGAGTGATCAGTGATTTGAGCCTGTCTATATTGATCTGAAAATCCTCTTCCTCGTAGGTGTCCAGTTCAACGGGGATCCCCCTTGCCATTTCCACCTGAGCCGTATATGGGGTGAAGAACGGCGACTGGATTATGACCTCGTCCCCTTCGTCCAGGATGGCCTGCAGGGCCATATACATGGCGATCAGCCCGGATGTTGTCACTATGACTTCGTCCGGGGCGATATCAAGGTCGTACTCGTCCTTGTAGAACTTGCGGATCTCATCGCGTAGCTCTATGTCCCCATACATGTTGGTGTATCTGGTGTGGCCTTTGAGGGCGTCCTGATAGGCGCCGTCTATTATGATCTTGTCAGTGATAAGATCCGGATCACCTATGCTCAGGTTGATGCAGTCGTCAAACTGGGCAGCCTTTTCATTGGTGGTGCCAAAAGGCGTAGAGGCGTCTTTCCAGTATTTTTTTGCTAAAAAGCGGTGCTTCATTTGCTTTCCTCCTCAAGAAATTCAGTAAATTTATCAAGTCCCTCTTTGAGGAGCTTGGAGTCAAAAGCGTAGCCTATCCTGACCGCTCCTTCCATTTCAAAAGCGGCTCCAGGTGTGAACAGCAGGCCTTTTTCTTTGATGAGCCTCTTGCAGAGCTCATAAGACGGCATATCCAGATCGTAATACACAAGGGCTGTCGTTCCGGCAACAGGTCTCAGGTAGTGTACCTGCGGAGTGCTGTTTACCCAGTCATCCAGTATCTGGCGGTTCTTTTTGAGGATGGCTCTGTTCCTTTCAAAGATCTTTTCCTTGTTGGCAAGGGCAAGGGATGCCAGCATGTCATCGATCATTCCGCAGGAAATGGTATCGTAATCCCTTCTTTCAAGGCACAGGTGGAGGGCTTCCTGGCTTTTTGAAGCGATCCATCCCATTCTCAGGCCGGCAAGGGAAAATATCTTGGACATACTTCCCACAGATATCCCCTTCTCATATATGTCGACAATGGAGTCCATGTAGCTTCCGTCCTCTGAAATCCCTCTGTAAACCTCGTCTGAAAGCACATAGGCGTCGGCTTCAGCAGCTATGTCTCTGATGGCTTCCAGAGTCTCTCGCGGTATCCATGAACCTGTAGGATTGTTAGGATTGTTTATTGTTATCATCTTGGTGTTTTTGTCCACAAGAGATCTGAGCTCGTCAAGGTCAGGCAGATAGTCGTTTTCCAACCTGAGCTTAAGTATCCTGACATCGGCTCCTATGGCTCTTGGGATGGAATAATGCTGCTGGTATGTTGGCAGTACGCATACCATATTATCTGTACTCTCGACCAGTGCATTTATCACCATATGGTTGGCGCCTATGGCCCCATGGGTCGGTATGACATTTTCACCCTTCAGATCTTTATATAGGCTTGCCACTCCGCCCACATATTCCGGTGAGCCGAAGATATGGCTGTATGTGAGCCTTTTATCTTTCAGGCCCGTCAGGTATTTATCAGGGTCCACTCCCGAAAGTTCCAGCAATTCTCCGATGGTCAGGGAATCTATACATGTTTCTCCCAGATTATAGATCGCATCATCCTCATAATCGTTCATCCACCGTTCAACTTTAAAAGTTTCGATTTTCATTGTTCCTTTTCCTCATTTCCCGGCTTATGCCGTTATTGCATATGAATATTCTCACGGCCATCGACAATATCTCATAATCCCTTGTCTCAAGCGCGTTTATACCTGTGACATTGCTTATGTTTTTCAGCCTGTATCTTATGGTGTTCTTGTGCTGCGCCAAAGCGTCCGCTGTCCTTTGAAGATCTCCGTCGCTGACCACATAGCAGATCGCAGTTTCCAGCAGGTTTCCGTTGGTCTCAAGGTCATAATCCTCAAGGGGCCTCATATATCGGTCGCTGAATTCCCTCATGACAGCGCTGCCGCAATATGGCAGGATCACCTTGTATATCCCAAGATCATCATAAAGTACATACCGGTTCTTTTTTCCGGCAGGCCCGGTCACGGTGCTGCTGGCGTCGAACAGCCTTGCGGCATAAAGGCTTTCTTCAAAGCAATCCTTTATCTGCCACAGCAGATGATGTACGGAGCTTATGCCCACATGAAAGTTCTCAAGTCCGTCTGCAAAGGCAGAAAGAAACGGCTGGCTCAGTTTTGCAGGGTCTGTTTCTTCAAACATATCCCTTGTATGGATGATAAAAAAACCTCCCTGGTAGTAAAACATCGAATCAGAAGCCTGCAGCAGGTTTCCGGCTGCCAGCTTTTCCTCTATGCGCCTGTACTCTCTCGGTACAAGCTTTTGGCCTTCCGGGCTGCCGCCTCCTGATGATCCGTCCGGCTCGAAAAACATTGCCAGAATATCTGACCGGAATGTAGGGTTTATATCATACGCCAGTTTTTCCACCGCATTGTGGTTGCCGTCACACCTGAGGATCTCGCCAGCCTTTCCCTCTCTGTATTCTATGGAGTCATACTGTTTGGCCCGCTCGGAGATCAGTACTATCAGATCCTCAAAGTACACATCTTTTCCCTCCATGAGGATTATGGGGAAATTTATTGTATCTGCATACCTGAGCACCGTATCGCTGATGGGCAGCCTGAAAATGTTCTTTATTATTATTCCGCTGCATTTTCTTGCGGCAAGGCTCTTGATGGCGTCAAATATCAGATAATCATTGTCCTTGGCGTACAAGAAACTCGTGACGACTATCATGTTTTCTTCGTGGAAATTGGTATTGTACCATTTTTCCTTTATGCCATCGACAAATTCATAATCAAGTATGCCGCATCTGTCGATAACATTGTTCAGTCCGCCTTTACCTGCTATCACCCGCAAATCCGGAAATTCCGGGAAATTGCAGACATCCTCTACGGTCAGCTTCATTTTTTCCTCCGTACAGTTAGATATTTTACCTTTGCAGCCTGATATGTACAAGGTTCTTGTCTTGTATTATAACACAAATATTAGAAAAATAAATTAGATTTTTATCTAAATCATTCACGATTGTTTTTTGGCGGCCTTGATGTATATTAAATATAAATATATCATAGGAGGGCCGCCATGAAATTAGATGGATTTATACTTGAAAACTGGCTGAACCCGGCTGCTGACAGCCCCAAGAACCAGGTTTATCTGGGCGGCAGCTGTGTCCTGCCGCTGACGCTTGAAGAGCTCTTTGAAGTGACTGGAGAGGATATGGATAAGTTTTTTGAGGAACTTAAGACCATGAACCTGGGCTACCCGTTCTTTTCCGGCACACCACGGCTGCGCAGAGCCATTTCCGGGCTGTACCGCAATGTTGCTCCGGAAGATGTTATCCTTGTACACGGCGGCACAGGTGCCAACAGCACAGTGGTCTATACCCTGATCGAACCTTCTGACAATGTGGTCTCCATAATGCCAAACTACCAGCAATATTATTCACTGCCCCGTTCCATCGGAGCAGAAGTCCGTACCGTGGATCTGACTCCGGAAAAGGCCTACAAGCTGGACATGGCTCAGGTACGGGCCATGACCGACAGCAATACCAAGGCCATATTGCTGACCAATCCCAACAATCCTACGGGAGCGCTCCTGGAACCGGAGGAAATGGAAGAACTGGCCGATATTGCCAGGTCTGCCGGCGCATGGATAGTATGCGATGAAATGTACCGCGGGCTGAAAGAAGAATATATGCCGTCCATGGCTGATATTTACGACAAAGCCATAGTCACATGCAGTTCCTCGAAGATGTTTTCCATGGCCGGTCTCCGCTGCGGCTGGATAGTCTGTCGCAACGAAAAACTGCGCCGGGAGCTTTTCAACCGCCGCTCTTACGATTCCATATGCGGCGGTGTGTTTGACGAATGGCTCTTTGCCATTGCCCTTGAGCACGCCGACAAGATCCTTGAACGAAGCAGAAAGATCGTAAGCCGCAACAAAGCTGTCGTCGACAAGTGGCTGGACGGCCACCCTTACCTGCACCAGTATGCAGACGCTTACGGAACTACATATCTGATCCATTATGATCTGGATGTGGATTCAGAAAAATTCTGCGATGATCTGTTAGATAAAAAAGGCGTTCTCGTATGCCACGGAGACTGTTTCTACCTGCCTCACACATTCAGGCTTTCCCTATCCCATGCGGAAGAGCTGGAAAAGGGTTTGGCGCTCATAGATGAATACATCAGGGAGCTGGCATCGGGACGCTGAGCCGCCCGATGGTCCAAACGGCACAGACTCAAAGAGCCGCCCGGCACGGGCGGCTCTTTATCGCATGCTTATTTGAGTTTTGCTACCATTTCTCCTGCTTTAACCTGCTGGCCTTCGGAAATATAGATCTTTTCCACTGTTCCCTTGGCGGTTGCCAGGATATTGGTCTCCATCTTCATGGCCTCTATAACAGCTATCGGCTGCTTTTCTTCAACCTCATCGCCTTCTTTTACCAGTACCCTGATGATATTGCCCGGTATGTTGGCGCCCACTTCAAGCGGATTGTCCTCATCTGCATAAAGAACAGAATTGTTTGAATTTACAGTAACATCCGTATCTTTGATGTGTACGCTCCTGCGGTTTCCGTCCACCTCGAAGATGGCCTCCCTGTAGCCTTCGCTGTCTACCGGCCTTACTTCGTGGAGTTTTACCATCATTATCTTGCCTTCTTCCAGCTTGACTTCGCAGGTCTCGCCTACTTCCAGGCTGTGGAAGAAGATGTCAGAACCCATGTAGCGGAAGTTGCCTTCCTTCTTGAGGGTCTTTACATAATCCTCAAACACCTTTGGATAGATGGCATAGCTGATGGCCTCCCTGTCGGTGCCCTCAAGCTCCAGATCTTCTCTCAGGTGCTTCTTGATGGCGTCGAAGTCTTCCGGCGGCAGGAGTTCGCCAGGCCTGCATGTGATGGCAGGCTTTCCTTTGAGAACCAGCTTCTGGAGTTCTTCAGGGAACCCTCCCTCAGGCTGTCCCATCATTCCCTCAAAGTATGAAACGATGGAGTCAGGGAAGTCAATGCCCTTGCCTTTCTCGTAGATGTTTTCAGGAGTCAGGTCGTTTTGTACCATGAATATGGCCATGTCGCCTACTGCCTTTGAAGTCGGTGTAACCTTGACTATGTCTCCCAGCATTTCATTGACAGCCTTGTACATGTCCTTGACTTCTTCAAACTTATGTCCCAGGCCGAAGCTTTCAACCTGCGGTTTCAGGTTGGAATACTGGCCTCCAGGAATTTCATATTTGTAAATTTCCGCTGTTGATGTTACCAGCTCCGACTCAAATCCTGCATAAACCGGTCTTACATCTCTCCAGTATTCGGAAATCTTCTGTATCTTGTCTGTATCGATACCCGTATCCCTCTGGGAGTTCTGGAGGGCGGCCACAATGGAGTTGAGGGCCGGCTGTGAAGTCAACCCGCTCATGGAGTTGAAGGCTGCATCCACTATGTCTACGCCTGCCTGAGCGGCCATGAGCACTGTTGCCACTCCGTTTCCGGAGGTGTCGTGGGTATGGAGATGGATAGGAATACCTATCTCCTGCTTCAGGGCCGAGATCAGCTTGTATGCGGCCATCGGCTTGAGCAGACCGGACATGTCCTTGATCCCAAGAATGTGGGTACCTCTCTTTTCCAGCTCCTTGGCTATCCTTATGTAATAGTCGAGATTGTATTTTTTCTTTGATTCGTCCAGGATGTCGCCTGTATAGCATACGCAGGCCTCGGCGATCTTTTCCTGATTGAGGGTCTCGTCCAGGGCCACGGTCATGCCGTCCAGCCAGTTGAGCGGATCAAATATCCTGAAAACATCTATGCCTGAAACGGCCGACTGCTTCACAAACTCACGGATCACATTGTCCGGATAGTTCTTGTATCCTACGGCGTTGGCGCCTCTGATGAGCATTTGGAAAAGTATGTTAGGCATCTTTTCCCTGAGGGTATCCAGCCTTTCCCACGGAGATTCCTTGAGGAAACGGTAGGATGTGTCAAAGGTGGCTCCTCCCCACATCTCTACGGAGAACAGCTCTTTACCGTATACTGCAACGGCAGGAGCGATCTTTTCCATGTCGACTGTCCTTACCCTTGTAGCCATCAGGGACTGCTGGGCGTCACGCATGGTGGTATCGGTGATCAACAGCTTTTTCTGGTCTTTTACCCATTGGGCCACTGCCTCAGGGCCTTGCTCATCAAGGAGCTGTTTGGTGCCTCTCAGGCTCTGCAACTCGTCTTTTCTGAACTTAGGGAAAACCGGAACATTGAACTGAGGTTTATGTCCCTTGGTCTCATTGACGAATTTGTTGCCCAGGAATTCGATAACTCTCAGCTCTTCGTCCCTGACTTTTTCAATATTCATAAGATCAGGCGTATTGGCTATGAACCCTGTATCGCACATTCCTGCTGCAAAAGTCGGGTGGTTGAGCACATTGAGCATGAAGGCTATGTTGGTCTTTACGCCTTTTACGACCATCTCAGAAAGAGCTCTGATGGCCTTTCTCCTTGTATCGTCGAAGGTCCTGCCGAAAGCAGTCACTTTCACAAGCAGGCTGTCATAGAAAGGAGTGATCTCTGAACCTTCAAATCCATTGCCTCCGTCAAGACGGATCCCAAAGCCGCCCGGACTCCTGTAGTTTTCTATGACTCCCGTGTCAGGCATGAAGTTGTTGGCCGGGTCCTCCGTAGTAACACGGCACTGGATAGCATGGCCAGTAACCTTTATGGATTCCTGATCCGGTATTGCTATTTCAGGTGAATCAAGGGAATAGCCCTGAGCCACCAGTATCTGATCCTGAACGATGTCCACTCCGGTAACTATCTCTGAAACCGTATGTTCCACCTGGATCCTTGGGTTCATTTCTATGAAATAGTGCTGTCCATGCTTGTCTACCAGAAATTCTACCGTCCCTGCGCTCCTGTAATCTACTGCCTTGGCGATCTTCAGGGCATCTTGGCAGATGGCCTGTCTCTGCTGGTCTGTCAGGCAGAGGGCCGGAGTAAATTCTATCACTTTCTGATGCCGTCTCTGGATAGAACAGTCTCTTTCAAAAAGATGCACGATGTTTCCGTACTTGTCACCAAGGATCTGCACCTCTATGTGCTTAGGATTCTCCAGATATTTCTCAATAAATATGTCGTCGATACCGAAAGCTTTGGCTGCTTCGCTCCTGGCGCTCCTGAACTGAGGCAGCAGTTCGTCCCTGTTCTGCACGATCCTCATTCCTCTGCCGCCGCCTCCGGCAGCCGCTTTGAGCATTACAGGATAACCGCATTCTTCGGCAAAAGCCATTGCTTCTTCTTCGCTGGCTATTGCCTGTTCAACGCCGGGTATGATAGGAACGCCTACAGAATTGGCCACTATCTTGGACTTGATCTTGTCTCCCAGTCTGTCCATCATTTCGGCTGTTGGGCCGATGAATTCAATGCCGTTATCTTCACAGGCTTTGGCGAATTCAACATTTTCTGCCAGGAAACCATAGCCCGGATGAATGGCATCTACGCCTTTGGCCTTGGCCAGCGCGATTATCTCATCTATGCTAAGATATACGCCTACCGGAGTTTTTCCCTTGCCTATCTGGTAAGCCTCGTCGGCCTTTGTCCTGAACAGGGCGTTTTTGTCTTCTTCCGAATAGATGGCCACTGTCCTGATGCCCAGCTCCCGGCAGGCGCGGAAAACCCTTATGGCGATCTCACCTCTGTTGGCAACCAATACTCTTTTGAATTTTTTAATTTCTCCCATATTTACTCTCCCTAAAAAATTACTCTCTCACGCGTACATCCATCCGCGGATAAGGTATTGTTATTTTTGCTTTATCAAATGCAGCTTTAACTTCTTCCTCCAGATAATACTTCACATCGTAATATCTGGATGTTTCGCACCAGACTTTCAGATCCAGCGCTATGGAGCTTTCCTGATATTCGGCTACTCCGATGATCGGGGCAGGCTCCATCAATATGTCCGGACAGCTTTCTGCAACGGCAAGCAGGACGTCTTTTGCCGCAGAAATGTCCGAATCATAGCTCACACCGAAAACGCAATCTACTCTCCGCATATCTTCCATTGAGTAGTTGACGATAACCGATGTTGTGACAGTCCCGTTGGGCACCGTGACCACCTTGTTGTCAAAGGTCTTGAGGGTGGTTACAAACAGGTCGATGCTGTCCACAATCCCTTCGGTTCCTGCCACATCTATAACATCGCCTTTTTTGAAAGGCTTGTTAGCCAATATGAGCACGCCTCCTGCTATATTGCCGAGGCTGTCTTTCAGAGCCAGCGCAATGGCCGCTCCCGCTGCGCCCAGTACCGTCACCAGCGGCGCCGTCGGTACTCTGAGATGTCCCAGCAGCACTACTATCATGATGATGTACAGCACTATCTTGAGCACATTGATTATGAATTTGTGCATGGACTCGTCAAGCCCTGTGCGCATGAGGGCTTTTTTGGACAATGCAGTTATCATCTTGATCAGCAGCAGACCTATAGCAAGGATGGCTGCCGCTCCCAAGATCACATACAGTATCTCCATATCTTTCAGCTTGGAAAAGTTGAGCATAAGTCCTCCTTATCTCAGCCCCGTCTGCCGCTCCTGCGCCTCTCAAGCTCGTTTAGGATCTTCTTGCGCAGCCTTATATCGTCAGGGGTTATCTCCACAAGCTCATCATCATCGATGAATTCCAGAGCTTCTTCCAGAGTGAATTTTCTTGCCGGAGAAAGCTTGATGGCTTCGTCGGACCCGGCCGCCCGCATATTGCTCACCTTTTTGGCCTTGCATGGGTTTACGACCATATCGTCGCTGCGTGAATTCATCCCCACTATCATCCCCTCATACACATGGGTTCCCGGTTCTACGAACATCTGGACTCTTTCTCCAATGTTAAAGAGGGCATAAGGTGTACAGATACCTTCTTCCTGGGCTATGGCGACTCCGTTGACACGGCCCGGTATCTCTCCCTTGTAATCGTCAAAAGCATGAAACCGCCTTACCATGGTACCTTCTCCATGGGTGTCGTTGATGAACTCGCTCCTGTAGCCCAGGAGGCCTCTGGTCGGCACCAGATATTCAAGCCTTGAGTGGCCGTTTTCTCCGGTCATCTGGGTCATGAGCCCCTTGCGCATGTTCAGCTTGTTGATGACTGTCCCCGAATACTGGTCAGGCACCGTGATGACCACTTCTTCTATAGGCTCTGTTCTCTGTCCGTGGTCACCCTTGCGGAAGATAACTTCCGGCTTTGAGACCGCCAGCTCGTATCCTTCCCGGCGCATATTCTCTATCAGTATGGAAAGATGGAGTTCTCCTCTGCCCGATACTTTGAAACAGTCGGTGGAATCGGTTTCTTCCACTGTCATCCCCACATTTACTTCAAGTTCCTTTTCCAGCCTTGCCCTGATGTGGCGGCTGGTCACATATTTGCCGGACTTGCCTGCAAAAGGCGATTTGTTGACCATGAAGTTCATGCTCAGGGTCGGTTCTTCTATGTGGATCATTTCCATAGGCTGAGGATCAGCCGGATCGCAGATGGTCTCTCCAATGGAGATATCGGAAATACCCGATATCACGACTATGTCGCCGCATTGGGCTTCCGGTACGGCTACCCGCTTGAGGCCCCTGTATACGAATACCTGATTTATCTTTTTTTGTGCTATGGAGCCGTCGGCCTTGGCTACAGCCACCTGCTGCCCTTCTTTGATGGTCCCTCTGGTTATCCTGCCTATTCCCAGCCTTCCTATATAATCATCATAGGCGAGGGTGGATACCTGGAACTGCAGAGGCTCTTCCCTCAGGTCCGGATAAGCCTGACAGTGCTGGATTATGGTGTCAAAAAGAGGTGTGATGTCAAGTCCTCCATATCCGGCAGGACTTTTCTTGATCTTCTCTTCCCCTTCTCCTATGGTCATGCCTTTGATCTCCTCAGGATCCCTTACGGCTATGCCCTGCCTGGCAATGCCGTACAATATGGGAAAATCAAGCTGTCTGTCATTGGCATTAAGATCCATGAAAAGTTCATAAACTTCATCCACTACTTCGTCTACTCTGGCGTCTTTCTTGTCGAGCTTGTTTATGAACAGGATAGGGTTTAACCCCTGTTCAAGGGACTTCTGCAGCACGAACCTTGTCTGCGGCATAGGCCCCTCACTGGAATCCACCAGCAGTATGACCGTATCAACAGTCTTCATTATCCTCTCTACTTCTGAAGAAAAGTCCGCATGTCCGGGCGTATCGACTATGTTGATCTTCACATCACCATGCATTACGGAACAGTTCTTTGAATATATGGTTATGCCTCTTTCTCTTTCTATATCATCGCTGTCCATGACGCAATCGACCACTTCCTCATTGGCTCTGAAAACCCCGCTCTGGTTGAGAAAAGCGTCTACCAAGGTGGATTTGCCCGCATCTACATGGGCGATGACTGCAATGTTGATTATTTTTTGTTTTTCCTTCATTTTCTCCTCGTTTTCTTTGCTTTCGCAAAAAAAAGGTCCTTCTTTCCTATCTTAATAAATTATTTTACCATAATAAAGGGCTTAACACAAGGGAGCAGTCCCTTGTGAAAAAAGTATTTTCTCCGATCAGTCATAACCTGCCGCTCCGCCCCGGCATATAATGGATATATGAATCTTTTCGGAGGTGTTTTTATGGCTTCAGTTTTTTTGAGCCCATCGACTCAGCACTATAATCTGTATGTTACGGGCAACAGTGAAGAATATTATACAAACCTTATAACAGACGCTATGATCCCTTACCTTGAAGCAAGCGGCATATATTACGGCCGCAATGACCCGGATGGAACGGTATCCACTTCCATAGCCATGTCCAACGCAGGAAGCTACGACCTGCACCTGGCCATACACTCAAATGCTGCTCCTGAACATCTGTCAGGCATGCTGAGGGGAAGCGATGTATATTACTACAGGGACAGCAGCCGCGGCAGACGGGCCGCTGAGATCTTTGCAAACAACCTGAAACTGGTCTATCCATATCCGGATCAGGTGACTCTGGTGCCAAACACCACACTTGCAGAGCTGAAACGGACAAAAGCACCTGCTGTGCTGCTGGAGCTTGCCTACCATGATAATTACGATGATGCACAGTGGATAATAAACAACATAGAAGCCATAGGAGCAAATCTGGCCTTATCTGTGGCAGATTATCTGGGCGTTGTTTTTGTGGCTCCATAGCTTCCCCTCGAATCCTGACCGCCGGCCCGCCGGCCGGCGCCGCTGCAGAGAGCGATTTTGTCTGTCCATATCGCTCTCTTTGTGTTACAATACCTTTGAGGTGACAAAATGGACAAGTTAAACAAGACTTTCAGGGCCGTGTTTGAAAGCGACAGGCTCATAAAAATGATATTTTCCAGGAAAAGGTCGAAGGCCCTTCCTTACGAGAAGATTTCTTTGCGCCCGGTCATGTCGGGAGGCAGCCTGCGCTATCAGGCCTCGTATTTTTTTGAGAAAAAGGTCACGCATACCAATATAGAGCCGGATCAGGCGGCAGAGTTCTGCCTGAAAACAGTTGAAGATGAATTTAAACAGGTAAATATTTTTACTGAGAAAGCTGACATCCAGATCATGGCGTCCAGAGCCGATGATCCAAAAGTGCTCCGCAAGGCGCCCACCCTGAAGCCCCAGGATCTTTCCCACAACAGAGAGAAAAAATATATCATACCTGAAGGCATCCCGTGCGATTTTCTGATACGCCTTGGTGTGATGGACAAGGACGGAAATGTTTTTCCCAGACGGTACAGTAAATTCCGCCAGATAAACAGATATCTTGAGATCATTGACGATGTGTTCCCTTATGTGGCTAAAGATGACGGCAGACCGGCGCGGATCATAGATTTCGGCTGCGGAAAAGCCTATCTGACATTTGCGATCTACTATTATATGAAAGTCCTCAAGGGTAAAGATGTGGAGATCGTCGGGCTTGACCTTAAACAGGATGTGATCAGCTTTTGCAATGAAGTTGCACAGGATCTGGGATATGACGGCCTTCATTTCCTCCACGGCGATATTGCGGATTACGGCAGTCCTCAAGAGACGGCTGACATGGTGGTCACACTGCATGCCTGCGACACAGCAACCGACTACGCCCTCATCAATGCCGTATCTTGGAACGCCAAAGTCATACTGAGCGTACCATGCTGCCAGCATGAGCTTTTCCGCCAGATCAGCAATGATCTCCATAAGCCTATATTGAAGCACGGCATACTAAAAGACCGGTTCACAGAATATCTTACAGACGGCCTTCGCGGTCTTAAACTCGAAAGCCGCGGATATGATGTCTCAATGGTTGAGTTCACCAGTCTTGAACATACATCCAGAAATATATTGATAAGGGCCGTAAAGCGCGGCACAGCCGACAGGTACAAGAGGCTGGAAGCCGAGAAACAGTACCATGACCTGTGCGATTTCTATCATGTCCGGCCGGCCATAGATAAGCTGTAGGTTCCTGGGGCGGAAGATGGCGCAAGGCAGCGTGATATGTCGCCCTGGCACGGCATCTCCGGCCCCGGTGCCGCCTGCAGGCTTCAGCCGTCATATTCTCTCGGATCAAACTGTTCAAAGATCCCGGCGGCTCCCATGGCTTCAGCCGTCAGCAGATCTTCGTACTTCCTGATGGTCCACAGGAACTTTACGCCTTTGTACCGGCGAAAAGCCTTTTCTTCCCTGTCCTCAAATCTGTATGCCACAAAGTCAGGGGCGTTTATGGTGTTGACCCACAGATTTTTCAGCAGGAATTCTGACAGGATATTTATCTTTGTCCCCTGCTTTTTCAGACTGCCTGCCAGCTGGCCTCTTACCATGAACGGCCTGTTCTTTTTGAACCATCGTACGGCAATGGGATCAAAAGACTCTATACAGAACCGTCCCTCATATCCGTCCAGTTCCCTGGCCACCTTGCGGCAAAGTTCCTCACGGCTTGCTCCGGCATCCACTTTAAGTTCCACTATGATAGGGACGCGGCCATCTACCGCCCCCAGTACCGATCTGAATTCCGGTATGGTTTCTCCGCTTTCCTCCAGTGTATATCTGCCTGCCTCTGCAAAACTGATCCGGTCAATATCTACATCCTTTCCGCATGTCCTTGCAAGGCTTTTATCATGGATGACCGCCAGCCTGCCGTCTCCTGTCAGATGGACATCAAGCTCTATCCCAAACCCTCCGGCAGCGGCACGCTCAAAGGCGGTCATGGAATTTTCCGCGATCCTGGGCTTATCATGCAAGCCTCTGTGTGCATATCTGCAGTTTAAAAGTTCTCTAACAAGCTGTTCTTTTCTCATTTTGCCTCCCTTAATCATCTATGTCGAAGGCTTCCAGTTTATTCCCGGCAGGTATTGGTTTGCTGTCTCCATGTTTTACCATCAGCATGGTCAGAAAAGCGATCACAGAAAAAGCGGTGGCATAAGGGAAAAGCGTCCAGTATCCTATATGCTCCAGGAAGGCTCCTGACAGGACCGGTGTCAGCACCTGCGCCGCCATGGAAAAAGTATAGTACATACCTGTGAATTTTCCTATATCATCTCCCTTGCACATTTCGACCACCATGGGATAAGAATTTACATTTATGGATGCCCAGGCTACTCCCACAAGGAAGAAAACTATATTGACGGCAAAATTAGGCGTCTTGAACAAGAACCCTGTGAAAAAGCTGGCGGCAAGCAGGGCTACTCCGAAAAGTATAACCTTTTTTCTGCCAAGCCTGCTGGAAACAACGCCAACAGGTATAAATGATACCAGTGCGCCAACGGAGGCCACCATCAGGGCTCCGGCAAAATCTCCGCCCTCCATTCCCCACATTTCCGTGGCGTATTTTGAAAATGCCGTGGTAACGGCATTGTATGCCATATACCAGAAGGCCACCGAAAGGAGCAGGAAGATCAGGCTTTTCTTTACAGGGCCGGGCAGCTTTGCGTTCCCTGATCCCGGCTGGCTTCCGGCGTTATTTCCGGATCCGGGTTCCTTTCCGGCTGCCTTTTGCTCATCTTCTTCCCCATCGTCTTCATCGGAGATACCCCATGCCTTTTCCTGGGCTATCCTCTGGGCGACCATCTTGTTTTCGTCCACTTTAAATAATATTATCAGGAGAGCGGCCACCATTATCACCGCTATGGAAATAAAAAGAGGTTCATAATCCGGCGTATTTCCATCGCCTACCAGCACCATTATCAATCCCAGAGCCATTATGATACCGACAGCCCCCATCAGGTTTATTATGGCGTTCCCCTTTGATCTGAGCGGCTTTGGAGTAACATCCGGCATGAGAGAGACGGCTGGAGAGCGGAATATGCTCATTGAGATCAGGGTCATGAACAGCGCCCCGACAAACCAGATGACATTTCTGCTGTTTGCAGCTTCCGGCAGCATCAGCATGAATATTACCGCAAGTATGGTCCCTATAAAAATGAACGGTGTGCGCTTCCCCCTTCTGTGGCTTATCCTGTCGGACCATGCGCCGAAGATCGGCAGCATTATAAGGGCGAAAATATTGTCAAGGGCCATTATGGCACCTGAAAGTGTATCGCCTATCCCAAAGAAATATTTGAGTATCAGCGGGATGATATTGTCGTAGACCTGCCAGAAGGCACTTATGGCAAGAAAGGCAAAGCCGACGAGTATGGTCCTTTTGTTGTCAAGTTTCATCTTTTTTTCTCCTGTCTGCTAAAGTTGTGATAACTACATCCTGCTCAGCAGGGCCCTGATATCTTCAGCCACTATGGCCGGCTGCCACCTGGAAGTTTCCAGGTCTTTCAGAGTCCCTTCCCCTGAAAGTACAAAACAGCTGTCTATCTTTGCGTTTACACCGCAGGCAATATCCGTATACAGCCTGTCTCCGATCAGGAGAGTCTCCTCCCTTGAAAAACCCGTCCGCTGCATGGCCATCTCAGCCATCCTCGGTGCAGGCTTCCCAAAGTATAACGGCTTTCTGCCTGTGGCCGTTTCTATCATACCGCATATGCTCCCGCAGTCGGGGACATAACCGAACTCCACGGGACAGACCAGATCCGGATTGGACGCAAAGAACCCGATGCTGCGGCCTCGTTTACCCAAAAGGAGCCTGCAGCCATCTTCAAGTTTCTTGTAGGTCAGTTCTCTGTCAAAGCCGCAGAGCAAAATGTCCACATCTTCCTCCGGCTGATCTGTTATGGTGAATCCGTCCTTCACAAGCTGGGCCGCAAATGAGCCTGTACCGATAAGATATATCTTGCCTGCAGAGGAGGGTGAACCGTATATTTCGGTAAGTCCGTCCGTGACAGCATCTGCCGAAGTGACAAAATCTCTTTCGCCGGCTTTGATCCCCATAGTTGCCAGCTTGGCTATATAGTCTGATGCACTTTTGGAGGAATTGTTGGTCATGAAAATATATCTTCCCCCATTTTCCCGCACCTTTTCCAGGAAATCACCGACACCGTCAAACAGCCGGTCATCCAGATATATGGTCCCGTCCATGTCCAGAAGGAACAGTTTTTTATCTTTAATATCCATCTCCATGTTTTCACATAAATCAAAAAATATTTAGAGGCTTTCTTCTTTCCCGGTTGTCCTCAGACATTGGGATGTTGTTGGTCTTTCTGGTGGCCCACCACACCCTGTTGAAGCTGACTCCAAGGCACATTACCCATGCCAGGAACCAGAACCAGAACATGAGGGCAACAATATTTGAAAATGAACCATATAGTATATCGTAATTAGTCGATATACTTGTGTAGATCGTGTAGACATAAGTTACCACCACAAACCCTATGGCGGCAAAGATGCTTCCGGGTACTATATCCCTGAACCGCACTTTGTTTACGGGAAGTATATAATAATTATAAGAGATCATCAGAAAGTAAAGGGCTATGGCAAGGGGCCATCTCAGGAGCATCCACAGAAGTTTGGATATGTCCTCTCCCACCACTGCGCCGAAAACTATGTTCAGCAGCAGCTCCCCATATACCAGGGCCACCAGGGAAAAGGCTATGGTAAAGAGAGTCATCAGGATGGTCCTGACAGACCGGAGCCTGTCACGGACATAACCCTTTCCTACCATCTCGCCATCAGTAAGCGTATAGTTTGTGACTCTCATCATGGCGAACTGGACTCTCGAAGCCGCCCAGAGGGCTATGATCGCCAGAAAGATATTATTTACGCCGGAAGGTGAGTAATCCAGGAACGAAAGGAGCTGAGAGGCTCCTTCGATGGTCACATTGTTCTGGACCCACAGCTGTATCTCATAGAGGGAGAGAGAAAACAATCCGAGAAGCTGAGAAAGCAATATAAAGATGGGAATGATGGACAAAAACAGCGAAAAGGCTATCTGTGCCGCCACCCCCTGATAATATGGGTCCTGAAATTGGGCCAGCATCAGGAGTATCATCTTTTGAACCCGCTTTCCCGCTTTCTTTACGGTTTTTTTCATTGGCTTACCTCTCTGTCTATCTGTCTGATAATAATCCCTCCAGTTTTTCAAGTGCTCTGGCCCTGTGGCTTATGGCGTTTTTCTCCTCCTCTGTGAGTTGGGCGAAAGTCTTGTTGCAGCCGTCGGGGACGAAAAGTGGATCGTATCCGAATCCGTTTTCTCCCGTCGGTGCCCCTATTATCCTTCCCTGGCATTCTCCTCTGGCCACAAGTGTTTTACCATCGGGATATACAAGGGTGATGACAGAAACAAATTTTGCTTTTCTGTCGTCACCTGTTACATTTTTTAAAAGCTTCAAAAGCTTTTCGTTGTTTTTTGCATCGTTATGTTCTTCTCCTGCAAATCTTGCCGAATATACTCCCGGTGCACCTCCCAGATAATCCACCATGAGCCCTGAGTCATCGGCTATGGTAGTCTTTCCGGTGGCTTTCATTATCTCATACGCCTTCTTGTATGAATTTTCTTCAAATGTTTCTCCGTCCTCAGTTATCTCAAACTCAGGCACGCCTGCTTCATCTCTGGATATCACTTTTATCCCGAACTTATCCATTATCGCCTGTATCTCTTTGATCTTATGGGCGTTGGAAGACGCCGCTATTATTGTTTCCATATATCTAAATCTCTCCTGTTACCTGTTTTTGTATCTCGTGCAGCTGCCTGCACCCTTCTGCCGCCAGCTCCAGCATGCGATCCAGTTCCTCCCTGCTGAAAGGCCTGCCTTCTCCGGTTCCCTGTACCTCAATATATTCTTCCCTGTCGGTCATTACCACATTCATATCTACTATTGCCTTTGAATCTTCCTTATAGCACAGGTCCAGGCATGGCTCCTGGTCTATCACCCCGACGCTTACGGCTGAAACATATGCTTTTACCGGTATCCTATCTATCATGCCCTTATCTTTCATCCATTTCATGGCCTCCACCATTGCAACAAAGGCTCCTGTTATGGAGGCTGTCCTTGTCCCGCCGTCAGCCTGTATCACATCGCAGTCTATCCATATGGTCCTTTCTCCGAGGGCATCCATATCTGCTACCGATCGGAGGCTCCTGCCGATGAGTCTCTGTATCTCAACACTCCTGCCGTCTGTCTTGCCTCTGTCTCTTTTTTTGCGTGTGGCAGTAGAGCCCGGCAGCATGGAATATTCTGCCGTTATCCATCCTCTGCCTGTGCCTGTCAGATGTTTTGCGGTAGCCTCTTCCACTGTTGCGGTGCATATGACCTTAGTATTGCCCATCTCGATGAGCACTGATCCCTGGGGGCTCATAAGATAATGATCTGTTATTTTTACAGGCCTGAGCTGATCGCTGGTTCTCTTATCTGTTCTCATATCTTCCCTTTGTTCCCTTGAATTATTTCTGTCTGGGTTTATTGTATCACAACACTTTATTTTTTTAAAGCACCTAAAAGGATTACGGCTTGTAATAAATCTGTAAAACATATATAATCAGAGCATGATTTTAAAGGAGGTACAGATAACATGAAAGCTGTTATTTTAGACGGATATACGGTAAATCCGGGAGACCTTTCCTGGGAAGGTATAGAAGAGACCGCTTCCCTGACCGTTTACGACAGGACCGGCCAGGATCAGGTCATCCAAAGGATCGGCGACTGCGAGGCGGTGTTTACCAGCAAATGCAAGATCACCAGGCAGGTCATGGACTCATGTCCATCCATCAGATTTATAGGCGTGCTTGCTACAGGTTACGACAATATCGACATAGATGAAGCTTCAAAACGAGGTATCGCTGTATGCAATGTGCCTGCCTATTCCACAGAAAGCGTAGCCCAGCATACTTTTGCTCTTTTGCTTGAACTCTGCAATCATACCGGAAAATGCAATGAAGCTGTCCAGGCGGGAAAGTGGAGCGAATGTCCTGATTTCACCATGACCGTATCTCCGCTTTTCCAGCTCAGCGGCAAAACCATGGGTATAGTAGGCTACGGTACCATCGGAAAGCGTGTAGGCCAGATCGCGGAAGCTATGGGCATGACAGTCTGTCCGTACAGCAGAGATCCCGAAAAAGCCATAAAGTCAGATGTTATTTCCCTTCACTGCCCTGCAACTCCTGAAAATCTGGGATTTGTCAACAGTGATTTCATCAGCCGCATGAAGGACGGCGCTTTCCTCATCAACACCGCCAGAGGTGCACTCATAAACGAGGCCGATCTTGCAGAAGCCGTCAAGAGCGGAAAGCTTTCCGGAGCCGCAGTCGATGTGGTCTGGGGCGAACCTATAGACCCGGCCAATCCGCTGCTGGGAGTGGAAAATATCATCATCACTTCCCACATGGCATGGACCACCAGAGAAGCCCGCCAGACCATCTGCCGCACCTGCGCAGACAATCTGAGAGCATTTGCCGCAGGCCTGCGCCTCAACAGAGTTGTGTAAATAAAGTAAACAAAGGAATATCTTATCCAAACGGTCCAAATATACCAAAAGAGTCTCACTGTTTGCCTTAAACCGGGCATGCAGTGAGACTTTTTGCAGTTCATGCATAAAGCAGGTCATCTTATCTTGTGTTATACAGCTTATCCTTCTTTCGCCAGAAGTCTCTTTATCCTTATGGCCATGGCCAGAAAGCTCTTGGAAATATATGTGTCCCCCACCGAGACGATTGGCACTCCCAGGTTGGTGGATACATGTATGTTCTCATCTTCTTGTATGATGCCAACGACCTTGTCCCGTATATCCCGGATAACTTCATCAAAAGTCGGTGCTTTGCCCGATTCTATCAGCTTCAGGTCGATCCGGTTCACCACATATGCTATATTCTTTATGCCTTGGGCTTCTATGGTCTTTTTCACTATGTCTGCATTCCTTAGAGAAGCATATTCTGGCGTAACGACAATTATGGCCATATCGCAGCCTCCCGTAGCCAGTACCATTCCGTCATCTATACCGGCAGGTGCATCTATGATTATATAATCATATTTCTTTTTCAGCTTTTCGCACAGTACCTTGATATGGAGAGGGGTTATCTCTCCGTCTGATTTCTGAGGAGAAGCCGCCATGAATGACAGACCGGTAAAGGCTTTGACCTTTATGAGCGCCTGCCTTATCCTGCATACTCCTGTGAGCACATCGTTTACATCATAGACTATATTGTTTTCCATGCCCAGATATAGGTCAAGATTCCTCAGACCGTTATCCAGATCTATCAGAACGGTCTTGTGGCCTTGACGCGCCAATGTGACTCCCAAGTTGGCGGCGAACATGGTCTTACCGGTTCCTCCTTTGCCGGAGGCAATTACTATTGCCTTTCCCATGAAATTCCTCCCGAATTTTTATTACTGCATCTTTGTTCCAAAATCCGCCGCTTCGTTTTCATCAGACAGCTTGAGATACTCCCCTATTATCTCTCTTGCCACAGGTCCGGCATTATAAGATGTTCCTCCCTGTACCAGCATTACCACTACTGCGATCTTAGGATCATCAGCCGGCGCCATGGTAACTACCCATGCGAATTCATCATATGTGTCTTTGAACTGGTCAATGTCAGACTGGGTCACAGTACGGCCGCTGGCCTGGATCACGGCATCGTCTACCGTATCATTTTCCGTAGGATAGCTTTCCGGATCTTCAAGCATCAGATCCTCCAGTATCTCCTCTACTTCGCTCCAGGATACGCCAGGTGCGATAGATGAAAGATGTTCCCTGACATAGGAAACTTCATCCACAGGATTGATATATCCGGATCTTTCTGCCGTACCGGTCTTGCCTGCCACTTCAACATCCAGCCTGCTGAACATGCCTGCCAGGGTACCGTTTGTGACTACCCTCTTCATGCCTTCGATAACCTTGCTGATGTCATCCTTGTCAACGGAGATGGTATAAGGATCGTCCTTTTGGGTCTCTCCTTCACCCTCTATCCCCTTTACTATGCTGACCTGGTTCCTTACTCCGTAGTTGCCCAAAGTGGCCACATACTGGGCCATCTGCAGCGGCGTATAGGCGTTGTCTCCCTGACCGATGGAAATGTTGAACTCATCTCCCACGGTCCACTGGGCCTGGTTGAAATATGAATATTTGCAGAGATCTGCAACTGCCTCTATCTGACTTTCTTCCACCTGCGTCTGCTCGCCTATCCTGCTTATGATCTCTCCTCTGGACGGATTTTCCTCTGTCCAGCTTACTATGGTATCTATATCTGTTCTCAGGGCCTCATCATCATTAACTACGGATTCAGGCCAATAATTTATGGCATTGCTGTACAGATAGCTCCAGAGAGAATTCTTGGTGCTCTCCATTTTTCTCTCGGCAGAAGCCAGCGGAGTCGTCGCTTCATCCAGCTCTATGCCTGTTTCCTGACCCAGCCCGAACTCCTGAGCTACTTCCATTATCTTTTCTATGTTTATATCCTCGTCATATCCCAGAGAAGCCCCGGTTCCCCAGTCGGTTCCTGTGGCGATACAATAGAAATAATAGTTACAGGAATTCTGGATACCGCTGACCAGATTAAGGGTCCCGTGGGTACCGCCGTACATGTTCCATGCGCTGCACCCGAAGCTCCTGCCTCCTATGTCTATATGACCTCTGTCCCTTATGTTCAGGTCAGGGTCCAGGCCTGCCTGAAGAGCTGCTACTGCGGTCACCGGTTTGAAAGTGGATCCCGGCTGTACAGATGCCTTGGTGGCGATATTGTACAAAGGGGTAGGCGCCAGATAATCCCTCGGATTGGTGCTCTGTACCGATTCCCAGTCCTCGGTTGAAATACCTTCCGCAAAGATGTTCGGATCGTAATCCGGATAGCTGGCCATGGCAAGCACATCGCCGGTCTCCACATCTATGGCTACGGCGGCGCCGGAAGCGCAGTTTTCGTAACGGCTCATGCGGACATTACCGTACTCGCTCTGGAAAGTGGTTCCGTTGGCAACGGCATTGATGGCCCTTTCGAGGGCGTCCTCGGCTACTTTTTGCAGGTCAAGGTCTATGGTCAGGTACACATTCTGACCTGCCACAGGTTCTGTTTCACTTATGGTGTCAATATAATCGCCTGTGCTGTTGACACGGACCTGGGTAATGCCGTCTGTGCCCTTGAGATATTCCTCCATGGACGCTTCTATCCCGTCCTTACCGATAAGATCATCGGCATTATAGCCTTTTTCTGTAACATATTCCTCATACTGTGAATCGGAGATGCTCCCCATGTATCCGATGACATGGGCAAGGGCTGATCCGTTAGGATAATATCTCACAGTCTCCGAAGAGATCTCCACACCTTTGAGGGCAGATGAGCTTTCCTCCACATATATCAGAGTCTCATCCGATATATCGCTGGCGATGGTAGCTGAAAGGTAACGGTTATATCCCAGTGTCTGTATTTCCTCTCTTATGCGGAAGAGCTTCCTTGCCTCCGTATCCGAAAGGGTCTCGTCGATCTTATATGTCTCCCTGAGCTGTGAAAAAGCCTCCTCGGCGCTCAGGTCAGTGTCAAGTCCGTATTTTTCAAGGAACTGTTCCTTCTGCGTATCGTATGTGTAAGTCATGCTCCTGATATTTATCGGAGGGTATACGCTATATGTGTCCTGTAATATTTCAGCAGCCTCATATCTGTCCAGCTGGGGATCTATCTCGTACTGAGTCCTGAGAGCATTGAATGCCTGCTCTGCAGTAAGATCTGTCGAGAAACCCCTGTTGCTCAGCCACTGGGCTTTCTGGTCATCATATGTGTACCTGAAAGCGCCGTCTTCTATGATTATCGGAAAGTTGTCCACATACTCATCTCCGTTGGCTTCGAGTATCTGGACAAGGCTGTAGCATGTCTGGTTTATCTCTTCCGTTGACAGGCCGCTGGCATTGAATGTGAGTGTGAACACCTGTCTGTTGGTGGCTATCTCCCGTCCGTACCTGTCAAGGATCTTGCCCCGCGGCGCAAGGGTTGTGATCTCTTTGGTATTCTGGCTGTCCGCAGCGGCTTCCCAGGAATCTTTCTGTATCACGGTCAGCACAAAAAGCCTTACGCACAATACGAGCACAAGTACTATCGCTAAGATGAGTATCTGGTGAAATCTTGAATTAAGCAGTTTATTGTTCATTTAAAATACCTGTCTTTGTGATACCTTTCGGTCTTTTTGATCATAAACAGATACATGATCGTTATCACGACCATGGAATAGCAGATGACCCAGATCGAATAAGATAGAACATACAGAAGCCCTGCGGGACTGCCGGCAATTTTGAAAAGGCCCCAGTTGATCAGATAATAGGATAAAAAAGCCAAAACTGATACCACCCACATGCTGATGATGTTTTCCACATTGGCAAAGGATCTCAGCAGCAGGACGAGGGCGGATACGATCAGCAGAGCGATAGCCGTCGGACCTATGACATAGCTGTAACATATGTCATAAGCCAGGCCCAAGACCGTGCCGAAAACCGGCCCATAATATTCCCCGTCGTAGAGAAATGTGAATATCACCGTCAGGCAGAGCAAAAGATTGGGTGTATAGCCTGCGATATTTATCAGGTTCAGAAAAGAAGGCTGTATCAGAAAAGCTATCAGGAAAATCACTCCGGCTTTCCAGTATCTCATACGATCACCGCTACTTTCCTCAGGCTCCTGAAGTCCACCGCAGGGTCAACGGTAACTTCGCGGATGAGCCTGTTGCTGTTGTATGATACGGATCTGACGCTCCCTATCTCTATGCCCTCAGGACACGATCCCATGCCGGAGCTGACGATTATATCGCCCTCAACGACTGTAGACTGGTCATCCAGCATATATCCGGAAAGGGTTCCGTCGGAATTTCCGGACACGATCCCCAGCTGGCTTCCGTCCCTGGCAAGCTTGAAGCTCAAGGTCTCGTCGGTAGAGATCGCAGGCATTACCTTTGCCCATCCTTCGCCTGCGTCGGTAACAAAGCCTACCAGACCATCTCCGTCTATAACGGTATCACCTGCCTCGATCCCTGACTCGCTCCCCCTGTCTATGGTAAATATCCCGTTCCAGTTTGAACCGTCCTCCAGAGTCACATCGGCAGTGACAACATTAAATGTCTGGTCAGTATAGTCATAGTTCAGTATCTGCGCCAGATTTTGCAGCTGCTCAAGCTGCTGGGATGTGAGCCTTGACTGTGCCAGTTCCCGTTCAAGCGCAGCGTTTTCTTCTTCCAGCTCATCTATCCTTTCCCTGAGCTGGCCCCCTGAAAAAATACCGCCTACTCCGTCTCTTATATTGCTGCCGGCCGATGAAAAAAAGCCGGTTATCTTTGAAACACCGTTGTTAAGGAACGATGCAAAAGAGCCCTCGCCGAATCCTGTCGTTACAGACAGTGTGAACAGCAGCGCCAGGACTACGAGCAATATGAGCAAGGCGGCTATAAGTTTGTGATCTCTCATCCATTTCATATTTTAACTTTCGGTTCCTCTCCGCTTTGATTTTCTGGTATAGATCTTTAATTTTTCAACATCTTCCAGAGCTTTGCCGGTTCCAAGGGCCACCGCCTCAAATGAGTTTTCGGCTATCGTGACCTCCATGTCCGTCTTTTTCTTTATAAGCCTGTCAAGGTTATATATGTTCGCTCCGCCTCCGGAAAGCATCATTCCGTTCTCTGCTATATCTGCAGATATCTCAGGCGGCGCCTTTTCGATGGTGGTCTTGATGGCATCCACCACTATATCCATGGATTCCTGCAGGGCTATCATCATATCCTTGTTGGTTATCTCAAGGGTCTTTGGAAGCCCTGAGATGATATCCCTTCCCCTGGCGTTCATGGTCTTTATTATCTCGTTGCCGAACTCGTCCTCGTCCATACAGGCGCATCCTATATTGATCTTCAGTTCTTCGGCAGTCCTGTCACCTATGAGCAGTGCATGGCGTTTTCTGATATATTGTATGATAGCTTCATTGAACTTGTCTCCGGCGTGCCTGATGGATGTGCTGGCGACAACACCTCCCAGGGCGATTATCGCCACATCTGTAGTACCGCCGCCGATATCTGCTATCATGCAGCCTGTAGTGCCGTCAACGGGCAGTCCTGCTCCTATGGCAGCCGCCATAGGTTCCTCCAGGATATATACCTCTGTTGCCCCCATCTGGCGTACCACCTCTTCTACGGCACGCTTCTCCACTTCGGTGACTCCTGTAGGCACGCCGACAGCCACCCTGTAGTTTCTCATCTTTTTCTGCCCCATGGCCCTTTCTATGAAAGTCCTCAACATGTCGGCAGTCTTGTCAAAATCAGAGATGACCCCGTCCTGCAGCGGCCTGATGACCGAAATGTTTCTCGGTGATTTGCCCAGCATGGCCTTTGCTTCTATACCTACAGCCAGTATCTTGGACGAATCGGCGTCCACCGCTATGACGGACGGCTCGTTGAGCACTATGCCCGTATCCTTCACATATATCAAAGTGTTTGCTGTCCCAAGATCAATACCCATATCTTTTGCTTTGAAAAAACCCCACATTATTTGCCACCTCATTTTTTATATTTTTCCCATAGCTCTCATGCTAACATACCGTCCGTCACCTATGACCAGATGGTCGACAACCCTTATGCCCAGCAGTTCACCGCAGTCGGCCAGCCTCTTGGTCGTTGCAAAGTCCTCTGCACTCGGTCTTGGATCTCCGCTGGGATGATTATGGATAAAAACTATGGCCGCCGCACTTTTTTTGACTGCGGCGCTGAACACCTCTCTGGGATGTACCAGAGTGCTGTTGAGTTCTCCTACGGAAATGGTCTCCACGGAGATGACCCCGCCCTTTGAACTCAGCAGGAGAGCTTTGAATGTCTCTTTTTTGAGACGGCGCATCTCTTCCATGAAAAGCTCGGCGATGTCCTCATCGTTTTCTATCGTCATGCCTTTTTGGACAGGCCGTGCCGAAAGACGCTTTCCGAGCTCGACAGCTGCCATTATCCTGGCTGCCTTGGCTGCCCCTATGCCGTTTACAGTCATAAGCTCGTCGACGGAACTTTCCCTGAGATACATCAGTCCTGCCCTGTCTTTTGCCAGTACTTCAGCAGCCAGATCCTTTGCTGACTTTTCTTTTGTTCCTGTATTGATGAGCAGCGCAAGGAGCTCGTCGTTGGACAGGCTCTCTATTCCGTTGGCAAGACATTTTTCAACGGGTCGTTCCAGCTCAGGCATTGATTTGATCTTCATTTTTTCTCCTCTCTGTTCCATCAAAAAAGCAAAATGAAAATCTCCCAAGCTCCTTATCCCGGTTATCCAAAAGGCTTGTTATCGCCTGTTATTATATCATTTTTACTATCCCAGCACAAGTGTCAGCCCCGTAATAATTTGTGAAGTTTTCGGTCATAATAATCATGCAAATACAAATATTCAAGGAGGTTTTTTATGAGCTGTAAATGCAATCAGACCATCAGATGTACTGTAGACCAGTGCAGATACCACGAAAAATCAGATAACTTCTGTTCTCTGGATTCCATCACGGTAGGCACCCACGAGGCCAATCCTGCCATGGACCAGTGTACCGACTGCCTGTCATTTGAAAGAATGAAATAACAGATCAGAAACACCCCCTCAAATAGGTACTGGCACTTTTTAAGGTTGCCAGGCACCGGACATCTTTGCCCGGCATATAGTTTTAATCTGTAGAGGGGGTTTACATAAATGAGCAGTTCTTTTCCAAATCCACTTACTGAAAAGGAAGAACAACACTATGTAAAGCTTTTGGAGCAGGGCGACCCGGCTGCCAGGAAAGCTCTCATAGAGCATAATCTGCGGCTGGTGGCCCATATCGCCAAAAAATATGTGGGTCCGGCTGCAAGTCAGGACGACCTCATATCCATTGGCACCATAGGCCTGATAAAAGCTGTAGGTACATATTCAGGAAAGAAATCCACCCGGCTTGCCACATATGCGGCCAAATGCATCGAGAATGAAATACTCATGAGCATAAGAGCTTCCAGGCGCGTCAGGCAGGAAATATCCCTCAGCCTGCCCATAGGCGTTGATAAGGACGGCAACGAGATAAGCTTCAACGATATCCTGGGAACAGACACAGATGAGATAATTGATTCCATAGACCTGAAGATCCAGGTATCCAACCTGAGGAACGCGCTTAAAGAGGCTCTGACAGAGCGGGAGCAGACGGTGGTGATCGCCCGGTACGGCCTTGACGGCAGCGAACCAAAGCCCCAGCGTGAGATAGCCAGGGCGCTCGGCATAAGCCGTTCCTATGTTTCAAGGATAGAAAAGAAAGCCCTTGACAAGCTTAAAGAATACCTTAAAGATTACATACATGAAATCTGAGATCAGCTTATGGCATCCTGGGATCTTTTCAGGAAGCCTGCGATGTCCCCGAACACAGGCATGGCGGTCCCGGCCCCTGATGTCCCGTCCTCGGCCATGACCGTTATGACATAAGTTTTGTCCCCTATCCGGCAGTATCCGGTAAACCAGCAGTTGTTCACTTCTCCATCCACGCTGCCGGCCTGGGCCGTGCCTGTTTTTCCCCAGACGGGCATATCCCAGACCCCTGCTCCCGTGCCTTCTGTCATGACGAGGCTCATCATTTTTTCCAGTTTCCCGGCAACTTCTTCGTCCAGTATCCGTTGGCCGTCATCTTTATCAGCAATGTTGGTTTCCTGCTCTGATATCACAGACGGGCTGACCGATATTCCTTTTCCGGCTATTATGGATGTCATCTGTGCGACCTGCAGCGGAGTAGCAAGTATCTGCCCTTGTCCGATGGCGATATTGCTCACATCCCACGGACCTGCTCCGGTTTCATCGGGAATGTTGCCGGCGCTTTCTTCTGGAAAGCCATCCAGCACTTTGCTGCCAAAACCCATACTGTCAGCCATCTCCAATATGGCGTCTTCTCCTATCAGCCCTCCCAGCTGTGCAAAATAACAGTTGCATGATACGGCCATGGCCCGGTTCATATCCAGGGTACCGTGGCCTTCTTCCTGTGCCGCCATACATGTCATCGTCACCCCGTTGACAGTGACATGACCCGTGCATGTAAATTCTTTTGTTTCATCACATTTGCCGGACTCAAGGGCCGCAGCCGCAGTGACGATCTTGAATACCGAGCCGGGAGCATAAGCAGCCTGGCTCACTTTGTTTACCAGGCGGTCGCTTTCTTCTTCCAGATAATCTTCAACATGGTTGGGATCAAACACAGGAACGCTGGCCCATGCAAGTATCTGTCCGGTTTCACATTCCATGACAAGAGCCGCACCGGAGCTTGTGTGTTCTGACAGCGCTTCCTCGCACACATGCTGTATCCTCCTGTCTATTGTCGTAACAAGGCTTCTTTCTTCCATGATCTGTTGAGTCCTATATTCTTCATTGACCGAAGGAGAAATGCCTCTTAGTATGTTGCCTGCCGCATCAGCCCATATGGTAAGCCGCGCGGAGCCGGCTCTCAGCCTGTCTTCATACATAAGTTCAAGGCCCGATACTCCTGTCCCCTGGTCTTTGTTGATATATCCGATCAGATGGCAGGCTGTCTGCTCCCGGCTGTACCTGGCCTGATCCCTGAACACATAAGCTTCGTATCCTGACTTGAGCCTGTCGTTTAATTTATGATCGAAAGTTTCCGTCCTGTATACCAGATATGCAGATCCGTCTGCAGCTATCTGCCTGGCATCGATGCTCTCCATCATGCTGTCCAGCTGTCCGCTTTCATACTGCCGGCTTATCACATAATAATACTGGTAAGTGCCACCCGTCAGCGGCATGTAATTTCTGTCCAGGATCCTTCCTCTCGTATCAAATCCTATGACAGGTATCTCATACTGGGAGACTGCCGCCGACGCCAGTTCGTCGTGGCTTGATATCTGCAGGAAAAACAGCCGGGCAGCCAGCAGTACCATCAAAAAACAAAATACCCACCTGCATCTCCTTATCCTTTTTATGTTTCTTTCTTCCATTCAAAAACCTCCGGTGGCCGACTATTGTTAGTCTGCGCACCGGAGGCCGCTATTATGCCTGTATGATCCATATGGTTTCAGCCATGCCCGGCTGTTCCTTTATCCGTCATCGGCCCATGTCCTGTCTGACCCGGTCGCATATGTGCAGGACCACTTCGTCTATGGTCATGCCGGTAGTGTCCAGAAGTTCGGCATCATCGGCTTTTTTCATAGGGCTGGCTTTTCTGGTGGAATCGTTTCTGTCCCTTTCTTCAATATCGCAAAGGACCTGTTCGTATGTCGTTTCCTGGCCTTTTGCCATGAGCTCCTTATAGCGTCTTTGGGCTCTTTCCTCAGGGGATGCGGTTATAAAATATTTGTATCGGGCATTGGGAAATACCACTTCGCATATATCCCTGCCGTCCATGATGACGCTTTTGCTCTTGCCCATCTGCTGCTGTGACTGCACCATCTTCTCTCTTACAAAAGCGATGGCAGAGCATGCAGAAGCTGCCATGGAAACTTCCGGCGTCCTTATGAGGCCGCTCACATCTTCTCCGTCAAGGGTCACTGCGCCGTTTCTGAAATCTATGTGTGTATTTTCAAGAAGGCTTCGCAGGGCAGGCTTGTCCTCAATGGGCATTTTCTCTCTGAGGAGCTTCAGTCCAAATGCCCTGTACATGGCGCCTGTATCTATGTATTCTATTCCAAGTTCTGCCGCAACTTTTTTTGCCACCGTTGATTTGCCGGCCCCGCCGGGTCCATCTATTGCTATCTGAAAAAAATCATCCATATATGTTCCTCGTCCTTTAAGATCTGTTTTTATCAGCGCTTCCTTTAACAGGTTCGATGAGTTTCTCGATTTCTTTTATGAATGTATTCACATCGGTAAACTGTCTGTAAACGGACGCAAACCGCACATAAGCCACCTCATCCACTTCTTTTAACCGGTTCATTATCATCTCTCCTATGTCGTAGCTTTCCACTTCCTTTTGCATGGAGTTGCTTATGGTCTTTTCTATGTCGTTGACTATATCTTCCATCTGAGCCATTGACACAGGTCTTTTTTCGCATGCTTTTATCATGCCGTTTATCATCTTGCTCCTGTCAAAAGCTTCCCTGCGCCCGTCTTTTTTGACGACCATCAGGATAGTTTCTTCTACCTTTTCATAGGTGGTAAACCGGCGGTTGCACTTGTCGCAGCCACGCCTGCGCCTTATGGCATGTCCCTCCTCGGTGGGGCGGGAATCTATCACCTTTGTGTCCGGATTGTCACAATATGGGCATTTCATCTCTTTCACTCCTTAGTTAAAAGCTTTCCAGATCAACAAGGATCACATCATCGCCCACCGTCTTTACCTTGTCCCATTTGATGACCATATCCCCTTCTTTTTTGGAAAACAGTCCCATGAAACCTCTGGCTCCCGGAATGACTATGCCGTCGATGACGCCCTTGTCCAGATCTACTTCAATATCATATACAAAACCCAGGCTCCTGCCATCGCTTATATTGATGACTTCCTTGTTTTTTAGCTTATCTGTGCTGATCATCCTTTGTACCTCCCTTTCTTAGACAAGTATATTCCCGAAAGGTACAAATATTCCACATCAATCATTCAGCTTCGGATGATATGTTGCCGTTGTCCACAAGCCTGTCATAAATGGTGTCCAGCTCTTTGGTCAGCAGATAATCCAGATCCAGCATGTATGCGTCTACATATTCGTCCAGGCTCATGCCTGTGTAATTTTCAAAATCATCCGCATCCTCAAACCCGTAAGAAGTGAGCAGGTTGTTCATATATTCATCAAATTCCTCATCGGTGACTGTTATGTCCTCATTCTGCCCTATCAGCCTTATGACCATCTGCTGTTTGACCATCTCCTGGGCATAGAGTTCTATCTCTTCCTCATACTCATCCTGTGTGACGCCGAGCGTGTTGTCTCTGTAGTCTTTCCAGTCCGAACCGTTTGACTCAGCCATCTGCTTATATGAATTATCAACTTCATCTATGGTATCGCTGAGTTCTTTTTCAGGATATTTGATCACTTCTGTCTCAGAAACGATCTGATTATAAAGTTCCTGTTTGATCTCACGGAGCCGTGTCTCATATTCATCCTGCTCAAGAGAATCTGCAACTGCGGCTCTCAGTTCCTCAACAGTAGAATAGTCTTCATAGTTCTCTGCAACAAACTGATCGGTGAGTTCCGGAACATTTTCCACGGTCTTGCTGAGCACGGTGACCTCAAATGTCACATCTTTTCCGGAAAGATCGGTATTGTTCTGATAAGGATCAGGGAATGTCAGATCCAGCGTCACCGTATCTCCTATGGCCGCTCCATACAGGCCTTCCTCAAATCCGTCTATCATGCTGCCGGAACCCAGGGTAAGGCTGTACTCGTCAGAGCTCATTCCGTCTGCCGTGGTCCCGTCTGCAAGGGTCCCTTTAAAGGATATCTTTACAGTATCGCCCTCCTCAACGGTCCCTTCGGTGACATCCTCGCTGGTAGCATAACTTTCAAGTATGCTTTCCATCTCTTCGCTGATATCGTCATCGGTTATGACCACTTCCGGCACGCTGGTCGTAAATGAATCGTAGTCCGGCAGAGTGATATATTCTGTCAGGTCATAATCCGAATATGGTTCCTTTTGGCTGCATCCTGCCATCAGCATGACAGAAGTCAAACACATGATAAGTATCAAAATAGTCGCAATGGTTTTTTTCATTATTCTTCCCCTTTTTATATTTATTAAGCGTTGCCGCTCATTTCCAGTTCTCTGGCAGCCTGTTTCTTTTTCCTGTGTCTGCTGCTTACCACAACATATACCAGCATGAGGACCGTGGCCAGATACGGTATGGTAGCCGTCAGGTCTGACGGCATGCCTACTCCCTGCAGCCTAAGTCCCAGGGCGTCTAAAAATCCAAACAGCAGGGCGGCAAGAAATACCTTAGGAGGATTTGCCATACCGAATATGACGCAGGCGAAAGCGATGAAACCTCTGTCGTTGCTCATGCCCTCCGTGAACATGGTAAGATATCCCAACGACAGGTGAGCTCCTGCGAATCCGCAAAGTATGCCGCACAATATGCTGGCTGTCAGCTTCATTTTCTGCGGGCTTATCCCTGCCGTCTCAAGGGACTGCGGATGCTCGCCTGCTGCCCGGAGCCAGAAGCCGTAAGGCGTCCGGTACAGAAAAACCCATGCAAGAAAGACTATGGCCCATGTTATATATATGAACACCGAGTTGTCGTTGAGCAGCGGTCCCAGGACCGGTATGCTGTCCAGAAAATCAATGTGTACCGTCGGCAGAGGCTGTATCCCCGAATTTGCAAAAGTCCCCTGCACTCCGAATATCGTCCTCAGGAGATAAATGGTCAGGCCTCCTGCAAAAGTATTGAGGGCCATGCCGATGATAAATTCATCACTCTTTAGTTTAACTACAAACAGCGCAAAAAACAAGCCTATAAGTATCCCGCACAGGACAGCGGCAATAACTCCCATGGCGGCGCTGGCCATGGTATAGCTGAAAGCTACCGCCGCAAAAGCTCCGATCAGTATCATACCGTCCATTCCTATGTTCATTATCCCGGCATGTTCGGTCATCAGGCCTCCCATGGCAGCCAATATAACAGGGGTCGCAGTCCTGAGAGTATTCTGGAAAAGTCCGATGTTAAAAATGTCAGTAAAATGTTCCATCATTTTTCCTCCTCTCTCAGCCGTGCCGCTGCCCTGCGGCGGGCAAGCCTTTCGGTTATGTAAGCGGATATGCCTCTCTGCCCCGCCATCATAAATATTATAACAGCAAATATGATGTCAGACAAATGTCCTGATATCCCTGTCGAAAATTCCATGGCCGTTGCCCCTATGTCTATGATGGCAAAGAAAAAGCTCATTATGATGATCCCCACAGGGTTATAGTTCATTATCATGGCCACCAGCATGCCGTCGTAATAAAATTCATTGCTTATACTGCTCTGGAATCTGGCCTGATATCCGTATACTTCAAACATTCCGGCCAGCCCGCATATGACTCCTGACATGACCATTGACCAGATCATGATCTTATCTTTGGGAAGTCCCGCAAAAAAAGCAAACCGCTCGTTATCTCCCGTGACTTTCATCTCCAGCCCTATGGTCGTTTTTTTCATCACATACCAGCAGAGGAACGCTATGGCGGCACTGTATATCAGTGCAGTGCTCAGGTTGGACCTGGGCACGATCTGCGCGAACATGAATCCGTCCGGCACAGCGTCACTGCCTCCAAGGACTCCGAAATCGTCGGTGGCCAGCGGCCCGTTGCTGTTTACAAGATAAGAGCATACATATATGGCCACAGAGTTTAACATGATGGTAGTTATCACTTCGCTTACCTTGAGCTTCACCTTGAGCACGGCAGGTATCAGGGCATATATCCCTCCCGCAGCCGCAGCCGACAAAAATGCCAGTGGCACGGCTATGAGCGGACTTGCCCCCTGCAGTCCTATGCCGGTCATGGTTGCGGCAAGTCCTCCCAGAAAAAGCTGTCCTTCTCCTCCTACATTGAACATGCCTGCCTTTGCCCCTATGGTCATTGCCAGTCCCGTCAGGCATAGGGTTATCATCTTGGTAATGGTGTTGCCGAAAACCCGCGGTGAACCCAAAGCGCCTTTTATCATGGCTCCGTAGCCGTCTGCCGGGTCAAATCCGGTGACCACCATAAGCACAGCCCCTATCACAAGGGCAGCAGCCACGCTCAGAATGAGAGAAAGCAGATAGACTTTGTTCTTAGCCAGTGACGATCTGATCCTGTCCATCCTGCTCACCTCCCTGCCTGCACCTGCGGTCTCCCGTCATGTAATATCCTATATCCGTCTTGGTGATGCCATCCGGATCAAACTCTCCTGTGACTTTTCCTTCGTATAAGGTTATCATCCTGTCACTGAGACGGAACAGTTCGTCAAGGTCTGCGCTTACCAGCAGGATCGCACATCCATGGTTTCTCTTGGCGATTATCTGCTTATGTATAAACTCCATTGCGCCCACATCGACACCTCTGGTCGGCTGGGAAATAACCATGGCGGGAGTATCAAGGGAAAATTCTCTTGCAACGATCATCTTCTGCATATTTCCGCCTGAAAGGTCACCTGCCCGTGCGTCCAGTCCGCCGCCCCTGACATCGAACTTTTCAGACAACCCTGACACATACCGTTCTACCGTTGACCGCCTTATGCTTATCCCGCCTGCTGCAAATTCCTTTTGCCGTTCTTTGCCGATCATCATGTTCTCCGCTACAGTAGAATCCATTGCCGCGCCTGTGGCGATCCTGTCCTCCGGTATGTGGGCCAGTCCCAGCTTCCTGACTTTGCGCGGGTCCATTCCTGTGGCTCTCTTGCCGCATATATACACATCGCCTTTCTCCGGCTGTCTCATGCCTGCAATGGCTTCCACCAGTTCGCTCTGTCCGTTTCCTTCCACAGCGGCGATACCGAGGATCTCTCCGCTCCTGACCTGGAGGTTCACGCCTTCCACGGCCATCAGCCCCCTGTTGTCAGTCACGAACAGATTTCTTGCTTCTATCATCACATCTGCCGGTGAACCGGTCTTTTCTATCTTATCAAAGATCACTTCTCTGCCTACCATCATGGAAGAAAGTATCTTTTCGTTCACATCAGCCGTGTTTTTCACATCTATAAGCCGTCCGCCCCGCATTACGCCGACCCTGTCTGAAATGGTCATCACTTCGTACAGTTTGTGGGTTATGATGATCACAGTCATATCCTGTTCTCTTACTATCCTCTTTATAACCGCAAACAATTCTTCTGTCTCCTGAGGAGTCAGCACTGCCGTCGGTTCATCCAGTATGAGGATGTCTGCGCCCCGGTAAAGGGTCTTGAGTATCTCAACCCTCTGCTGCATGCCGACGCTTATGTCGCCTACGGTCGCCTTAGGGTCCACAGGCAGACCGTAATTTTCCGAAAGCTGCCTTACTTCCTTTATTGCCTTTTTCATATCGTACATGAACCCGGCTTTTTTTGGTTCACGGCTCAGTACGATATTCTGGGCCACGGTAAACGACGGTACGAGCATAAAGTGCTGATGTACCATGCCTATCCCTCTTCTTATGGCCTCCACAGGCTTGAAGCTTTCTATCTTTTCTCCTCTTATATATACGCTTCCGCCGGTGGGCCGGTGGAGTCCGTACAGGATGTTCATGAGAGTGCTCTTGCCTGCGCCGTTTTCTCCCACAAGGGCAAAGACTTCTCCCTGTTTTATCTCCAGCGATATATGGTCGTTGGCGATCACCTCTGGAAATTCCATTGAAATATCATCAAATCTTACTATGGTATCCTTTGCCAAAACATTTACCTCTTATTATAAAAGAAGGGGTAGCGTTTGACGCTACGCCCTTCATGCGCAAAGAAAAGTTGCTGCGGAAACTGCTATGACCTTGTGGTCTGAACTGTGATATCGCCTGAGATTATCAGCGCTGCGATATCTTCCACCTGCTGCTTGAGTTCATCGCTGACCTGCTGAGTAGATGATTCGTCTCCGTATGCTATAGATACATAACCCGTTGACATGTCGGCGGTCCATACTCTGGCCCCTTCCCATGTCCCGTCATTTATATAAGCTGCGATGGTATCATATATAGACTTTCCTACTTCTTTTTTCATGGAGCATATGATCTGGTCATCATACTCGGCAGCCGAGATCTTCTGGTCCTGATCCACTCCTATAACATAGAAATTCTGTTCAGCCGCAGCTTCAAACACTCCGTTACCCGTATTGCCTGCCACCTGGAAGATCACATCCGCTCCCTGATCGTGGAGGGCAAGGGCACATTCCTTACCTTTTGCAGGATCTTCATAATCGTTGGCATAGTTGGTCACAACGGTAACATCAGGATTTGCGTATTTGGCGCCCTGTTCGTAACCTACGAGAAAATCATTGATGGTATTGTTATCTTCGCCTCCCACAGCGCCTACAACTCCGCTGGATGTCATGTTGGCAGCAATATATCCTGCCAGGAAGGCGCCCTCGTTCTGAGCATATGTTATGCACAGTACATTAGGCAGGTTTTCGATGTTTTCTGCCGGGTTGTCCACCCATATGAACTTGGTGTCCGGGTATTCTCCCGCCACTTCTGAGATCTCATAGAACTGCCAGCCTACAGGGATCACAAAATCCGACTCTTCGGCTGCCTGCATCATGCTCTGCTTGAAATTTTCTTCGTGACATTCTATCGTGGTCACATTTACCCCAAATTCTTCGGCCAGTTGGTCTGCCCCTTCCTTTGCTGAATCGTTAAAGGACTTGTCGCCGAAAGCTGAGGAAACGACCACGCAAACAGTGATAGCGTTCTCATCGGCCTGTCCGTCTCCTGAGCAGACGGCCAAAGTAAAGGCAGACAATATCAGGGTGAGGACAAGAATAAGTGAAATGATCTTTTTCATGCTTTTCCTCCGTGTTAGAAAATAGATCCATGCTTCTTGAATTTTAACATCCTCACCCATCAAAATCAAGTTTTCGTAAAATTTAAAAGTGTTGGTTCTGTGTTTTTTATGTGTTTTCGTATACTTTTTGCTGTCTGTACCCTATCTGCCAAAAAGTCTTCCGAAGAATCCGCCTCTGTGCTTTTGGGCTTTTGACGGCTTCTCTTCTGTATGGGCAGCATGCTTTAGAGCTTCATCCATCAGAAACTGCTGACTGTCCAGAGGAGGCAGGTCCGGCCCTTTTTCTACATAAGTCCCGTCAGCCATCATCATCCTGCCTTTCACATTATCATGCCTGACGGCGTCTATTATCTTATGTATCTTTTCCCTGATCCTCTCATCATATACAGGACAGGCCACTTCCACGCGCCTCTGGGTGTTTCTGGTCATAAAGTCGGCAGATGAGATGTACATCTTCTCATCGCTTCCTTTTCCGAAGCAGTATATCCTCGAATGTTCCAGATACCGTCCTACGATGCTGCATATCCTGATATTGTCTGTCTTGCCGGCTATGCCCGGAAGCAGGCAGCATATGCCCCTGATGACCATGTCGATCCTGACGCCGGCCCGTGATGCTTCAGAAAGCCGGTCAATGATCTCTGCATCGGTCAGCGAATTGATCTTGACAAATATGCGGCCTTCCTTTCCCTTTACGGTCTCCTCGTCTATCAGCCTGAGTATGGTCTTTTTCAGTGAAACAGGAGCAACCAGCAGATGTTCATATTCCCCGTTGAGATTGGCTATGGCAAGGTTCCTGAAAAACTCCGCCGCATCGTTGCCTATCCTCTGGTCCGTTGTCATAAGGGAAAGGTCAGTGTACTGCTTTGCCGTGTTTTCATTGTAATTGCCTGTGCCGATCTGCGTTATATATTCGACCCCGTTCTTTCCTTTCCTGGTTATCAGGCATACTTTGGAATGGACCTTATAGAAATCAAAACCGTAAGTCACATTGCATCCGGCATCTTCCAGGCGTTCAGACCAGTCGATGTTATTCTGCTCGTCGAATCTGGCTCTGAGCTCCATGAGCACGGTCACATCCTTGCCCTTTTCTGCCGCATCGCAGAGATATTCCACCAGTCTCGTATGACTTGCCAGCCTGTATATCGTTATCTTTACGGATACCACATCAGGATCGTCGGCTGCTTCTTTTATCAGTTTCAGGAAAGGTTCCATGCTGTCAAAAGGATAAGAAAGAACGATATCCCTCTTTTCAAGCTGCTTTATGATGCTCTCCCCGCGGCTTATCTCCTCAGGCCAGACAGGCGTAAACTTAGGATAGGTGAGCATCTTCTGCTTTGACTTGGATATCCTGGATATAAATCCGAATACATATCCCATCTTCAGCGGCGCCCTTGTTGTATATATCTGCTGAGCGGAAATCCCCAGCTTTTCCTTGAAATAATCATTAAACTTGTCGCTTATTGCCTGAGAAAGCTCAAGGCGTACCGGTGCAAGACGCTTCCTGTGCCTCAAAGCTTTCTTCATCCTCTTTTTAAAGTCTGTCTCATCGGCAAAGACCTCATCGTCGGGATTCACATCAGCATTTCTGGTAACGCAGAATATGACCTTTTCTTTTACCGTGTACGGATCAAATATGCTTTCTGCATACTGCTTTACGATGTTTTCCGTCCTTATGCAGCGGGTCTCCGTCCCCGGCAGATAAAACAGAGGCGGCAGCGAAGCCGGCATCGGTATGACTCCAAATACCTCTTTATTTTTATGTTTTAATATGACGCCTATGTGTATCACATTGTTTGCCAGATGCGGAAAAGGATGGTGGGCATCGACTATCTGAGGGGAAAGCAGCGGCTCTACCGAAGTTTCAAAATATTTTTTTACCGTCTTTTTTTCATTTTGTTCCAGTTCGTCATATTCCATCTGATAAATATCATGAACCCTGAGCTGTTCCTCTAATTGAAAAAAGACCTGTTCCCGTTTCTGATACAGGGGTCTTACCGCCTCAAATATCCTTTCAAGCTGTTCCTGAGGTGTAAGTCCTGATTTGTTGTCTGTCATCTTTTCTTCTACCGACGACATGTCAACAAGACTTCCCACCCTTATCATAAAAAATTCGTCCAGGTTGCTTGTGAATATGGACAGGAACTTCAGCCTTTCCAGTAAAGGCACTGAGATGTCCATGGCTTCCGACAGGACCCGGTCGTTAAACCTTAGCCATGAAAGCTCCCTGTTCTGGGTAAAGCCTTTTTTATACAGTTCACTCATGGAGCTTACCTCCTCTTACCAATCTGTTCATCAGATATCCTTCCCTTACGCCGTAATCTACTGTCACAAAGCTTTCTGAACCGAAATATCCGGCAATGGTCCTGAATATCAGCATTCCGGGTATAACTGTGTGGACGCGGTCAGGAGAGGACTTTAAAATGCTGGCAAGAAGTTCTTTTTTCTTCTCGTCCTTATATTTGAGGACCGATTTCATCTGGTCCAGAGTATATTCTTTTGATCCTTTCAGGTCGAACTTTTCCTTCATCAGTTTCAGAGCGGCTCTGGCTGTGCCTCCCACGCTGTATACAGGCTGGGATATTATCCTGTCCCTGTCTATATCTATGGTTTCAAGAAAGCCCTTTATCTCTTTTTTTATATAATGGGCCTCATCCCGGCTCGGCAGAAGTCCCGACACCCATTTCCTGTACATGTTGAGAGACCCTAAAGGTATGGAAGTGGCTTTGATGATTTCTTTATTCTTGAAAAATGTAAGTTCCGTACTTCCGCCGCCTACATCTACCAGCAGCCCGCTTTCCCCTATGCCGCTCTCGGCAGCTCCGTAATAATCAAAGATGGCTTCTTCTTTGCCTGTAAGGATATGGATATCGAATCCGCATTCTTTTTTTACGGTCCTGATGACTTTTTCACAGTTGGCGCTGTTCCTGAGCGCTGCCGTTCCAAAAGGATACACTTCTTCCGGCCTGATATAACGCAATATCTTTTCTATATCGTTAAGGATCTCTACAAGCAGTTCTATGCCTTCGTCGTTGATCTCGTTGTTTTCGTCTATATATCCTGCAAGGCCCGCCGGATATTTTTTATTGAGCATCGGGTTGAGCCTGCCGTTTTCCATGCTGTATATCACAAGGCGGATGGTATTGGATCCTATATCTATGACTGCCCACATTGAAAATCACCTCGTTTCTTTTTTACAGTATTAGTATTCCTTACATTATATGAAAAATATCCTTGATTTTTAGTTTATCATCTGAAAGGCAGAGAAAAAACAAGCCGGTGTAAAATCCATGTAAAATGTCGTATTTTATCTGTAAGCCTGCCAGGTCATGTCGCTTCTTATCGCATATCTATGGCCGCTGATATTTTGAAAAAACTATTAAAAAAAGGACTGAAAAGGCCGGTGATATAACGCCAGCCTTTTCTTTTTGCTTTCTTCTTATTTTCCATAATTTTTTGTGTTCAGACGGTTAAGGGCCCTTGCCAGATTTGCCTGCACCATCTTGTATTCCTGAATGCTCCGCTTCTGGAGCAAGGCTTCCTTGGCGGCAGCAAGACTCCTGCGGGCACGGTTTTCGTCTATTTCTTCGGGCCTTTCAATGGAGTCTGCCAGTATGAGCACATCGTTGTCCTCTACTTTTACCAGGCCTGCGGAAACCGCCGCTATCTGCTTTGGCTGTCCCGGCAGCTGGTAACTGAGGGTCCCCGGCACTATCGCAGAGATCATATTGCTGTGATGGGCCAATATACCGTACATTCCCGTTATGGTCGGGATCACCAGGGAGACACACTCCCCCTCAAAAAAGGTCCTGTCGGCTGCCAGTATATGAACAGAAAATACTTCCATTATCTCTACACCTCCAGGGTTTCTGCTTTTCTGACCACATCGTCGATGGTCCCTACATTGAAAAAGGCTGCTTCCGGATAATCATCCATATCTCCGTCGATGATGGCTCTGAAGCTTCTGAGGGTATCTTTGAGAGGCACATATACTCCCGGTATGTTGGTGAATTTTTCTGCCACATGTATGGGCTGTGCAAGGAACCGCTGTATCTTTCTGGCTCTGAGGACTATCTTCTTATCTTCGTCGCTCAGTTCATCCATACCCAGGATGGCGATTATATCCTGAAGTTCATTGTACTTTTGCAGGATCTCCTGCACCCGTCTTGCGATAAAATAATGCTCCTCTCCTATCTTATCCGGCTCAAGTATCCTGGAACTGGACTGAAGTGGATCCACGGCAGGATATATTCCCTGCTCGGCTATCTTCCTGCTGAGCACGGTAGTTGCGTCCAGATGGGTAAATGTCGTTGCCGTAGCCGGGTCTGTCAGGTCATCAGCCGGCACATACACGGCCTGCACCGATGTTACGGAACCGTCTCTTGTGGATGTTATCCTTTCCTGCAGCTGGCCCATCTCGTTGGCAAGGGTGGGCTGATATCCAACGGCTGAAGGCATACGCCCCAGCAGGGTCGAAACTTCACTTCCTGCCTGCACGAAACGGAAAATATTATCTATGAACAAAAGTACATCCTTGTGCTGCTCATCCCGGAAATATTCGGCCATGGTCAGCCCTGACAGGGCCACCCGCATGCGGACCCCCGGTGATTCGTTCATCTGTCCGAACACAAGGGCAGTTTTGTCAGCGACACCGCTGCCATGCATTTCTTTCCACAGGTCGTTTCCCTCACGGCTCCGTTCGCCTACACCTGTAAATACTGAATATCCATTGTGCTCCATGGCCACATTGTGGATGAGTTCCTGGATCAGCACCGTCTTGCCTACTCCGGCGCCCCCGAACAGACCGATCTTTCCGCCCTTGGGATATGGTTCCAAAAGATCTATTACTTTTATCCCTGTCTCAAGTATCTCGCCTATAGGCCTCTGTTCCTCAAAAGCCGGCGGCTTTCTGTATATGCTGTGCCGCTCCACGGCGCTGTCTATCGGAGCTCCTCCGTCAATGGGATCTCCGAGCACATTGAACATCCGGCCCAATGTATCGTTGCCCACAGGCACCGTTATGGTATGTCCCGGCGCATATACCTGCATGCCACGGCCTATGCCTTCACTTCCGGCAAGCATTATGCAGCGCACCATGTTGTTTTCAACATGCTGGGACACTTCCATTACTTTCTTTTCTCCGGCAATATTTATATATAATGCTTCCCTTATCTTGGGAAGAAATCCGTCTGCAAATTCCACATCTATGACCGGGCCTGATACTTGAGCGATTGTTCCGGTTTTCATGGTATCTATACTTCCTTTCTGCGTTCTCGTTTCCGCTTCTGGGCCTTGGCTCCGGCGGTGATCTCGGTGATCTCCTGGGTTATCTTGGACTGCCTTATCCTGTTATACTCGGTAGACAGCCCTTCCAGAAGTTCTTCCGCATTATCGTTGGCTGCACTCATTGCGTTCATTCTTGCGTTCTGTTCGCTGCAGAAGCTGTCGACCAGAGCGCTGTAAATGAACCCCGATACATAGCTTGGCATTACATTGTTGAGCACCGCCCTTACAGATGGTTCAAATTCATACTGGACCACTCTGGCATTCTCATCATCCGGCGTCATAAAATGTCCCCGGTGGAACGGAAGGATCCTTGTGGATATGGCCTCGGAGTTAAGGCTGTTTTCCATATCCGTATATACTATATATATCTTTTTGAGCAATCCCTGATCGAATTTTTCAAGCAGCAGCGAACTTATCTCCCTGGCCCTGTCCATGGTGGGATTCTGCGCTGTATACAGAAATGAATGCTCAATGGGGATATTATGCTGGTCAAAAAAATGTCTTCCGTATTCTCCGACCACGAACAGCTGAGTATCGGAATGTTTTTCCAGCAGGCTCATGGCCTTTTTTATGACATTCTGGTTGTATGACCCTGCCAGCCCTTTGTCGGCGGTTATCACGAGACATCCAAAAGTACCTTCGGTTATGGGTTCGTCCCCCGGAGGGTAATAATACTGGCTTTCCACATCTCGCACTGTGCGGAATATCCTCTTTATCTCGTTGCGCAGAGCGTAAAAATAGGGTCTGGTCCTTTCCAGATCGTTCTTTGCCCTGCGCAGTTTGGTCGAGGCGATGAGGTACATGGCATTGGTGATCTTTCTGGTGTCTTCAATACTCTTGATCCGCCCCTTTACTTCTGCTGCACTTGGCATATGTCTTACCCCTTATCCTTTCCGAGATATTTTTCACCCGACTCGTCCAGAAAAGCCTTTGCCATGTTGACTATTGACTCCTGATCCTCTTTGTCCATCTTCCCTGTGGCGTCGATCTTGCGGCACAGCGCCGATGCGTTGGTCTCCATGTGTTTTATAAGGTCCTGCCGGAAACTGTCTATATACTGCACCGGTATATCCTGCATCACATGCGCAAGGGCGGTCACCAGCAATATGACCTGCTGGTGCTGCTTCATCGGATGATACTGCGGCTGGCGCAGCAGCCGCATGAGGCTCTGACCGTAGGTGAGCTGACGCTTTGTGGTCTCGTCGAGGTCGCTGGAGAACTGGGTGAAAACTTCCATTTCGCGGTACTGGGCAAGGTCCAGACGGATGGCTCCGGCTGCTGTCTTCATTGCCTTTGTCTGAGCATCTCCTCCCACACGGGATACCGAAAGTCCCACATTTACAGCAGGACGCTGACCTGAGAAGAACAGATCGCTTTCAAGGAAGATCTGACCGTCGGTTATGGAGATTATATTGGTAGGTATATAAGCTGAAACATCTCCTGCCTGAGTCTCAACTATAGGCAGGGCGGTCATGCTGCCGCCTCCTTTTTCATCTGAAAGGCGGGCAGACCTTTCCAGGAGCCTTGAATGAAGATAGAATACATCCCCTGGAAAAGCCTCTCTTCCTGGAGAGCGCTCCAGCAGCAGGCTCAGTGCCCTGTAGGCTATAGCATGCTTCGTAAGGTCGTCATATATTATGAGCACATCTTTTCCGCTGTACATGAAATACTCGCCTATGGCGCATCCGGCATATGGCGCTATATACTGCAATGTTGCCGAATCACTGGCTGAAGCATGGACGATGATGGAATACTTCATGGCATCGTGTTTTTTCAGAGTCTCCACGATCTGGGCAACGGAACTGGCTTTCTGGCCGATGGCCACATATATGCATATCACATCCTTGCCCTTCTGGTTCAGTATGGCATCCAGAGCTATGGCAGTTTTTCCTGTCTGGCGGTCTCCGATTATAAGTTCTCTCTGCCCCCTTCCTATAGGGAACATCGAGTCTATGGTCAGTATACCGGTTTCAAGAGGTGTGTCCACGGGCTGCCTGTCTATTATCTCAGGCGCCTTGGCCTCTATGGGACGATAATCGGCGGCGGTTATCTCTCCTCTTCCGTCTATAGGTTCGCCCAGGGCATTGACAACTCTGCCCAGGAATGCGTTTCCCACCGGCACTCCGGCTGTCTTGCCGCTCCTGCGCACCATGCTGCCTTCAACGATCTCTTCATCATCACCGAAGATCATGCATCCTATGCCGTCCCGGCGAAGATCCTGCACCATGCCCTTTATCCCGGAGGAAAACAGCAGTATCTCTCCGTATGTTGCGTTTTCAAGGCCTGCTACCGTAGCGATCCCGTCTCCCACCGTAAGCACTTCGCCTATTTCTTCGGGAGATACTTCCGGGACCCAGTTCTCTACGGTCTCCTTGATGAGAGGGATCACCTCTCCTTCCGAAGGGTGGAACTTTTCAAGATGTTCTTTGAACTGCCTGAGCCGGCCTTCTATGCTCCAGTCATATATGTCAGTCCCCACCTGAAGGATGAAACCGTCCTGCAGGTCAGAATCTTTTTCCCATTCTATCTGTACAGGCTGACCGTACTTTTTTTCCAGCACATGCTGCAGCCTTTCCTTTGTTGCCTGATCGGGGGCTACGCTGCTCCGCAGCACGGCCCGGTCTTTATTGTTCCTTGCCATTGGAACCCTCCCTTTCCGCCAGATCCAGGAACTGCTGGTAAGGGTCCTTTTGATCCTTTAGCATTATCTTCTCCGCAGCGTTCAGCACCAGATCCTTTAGCTGGTCTGACATCTTATCCATTATCTCCTGACGCTCCTGCTCTGCTGCAGCTTTGGCCTGGCCAAGGATGGCTTCGGCCTGTTTCTGGGCCTCGGCAAGCTGTTCTTCTCTCATGCTGTCGATTTCTTTCTGGGCTTCAGCTTTTTTCAGGGCGATCTCCTTGTCTACCTCCTGTAGCCTTACTCTGTGCTGTTCAGCCAGCTCCGCTGCTTCCTGCCTTTTGCCTTCAGCTTCCTGATCCACCTGTACATAGTGTTCTTCTCTCTTCTTGATGAATTTTTTGACAGGATTATAGAGGAGCAGATAAAGCCCTCCGACCAATATTGCAAAGTTGAACAAATGCAATAAGATCTGCTGCCAGTCTATGTTCAATGGAATGTTCATATTTATACCTGCTTTCTAAATTACAAAGATTACCAAGATAACTACCAGCAACGCATAGATGATGGCAGTCTCGATGAACACCAGCGTCAGCATCAGGTTGGTACGGATCTTTCCTTCTGCTTCCGGCTGGCGGGATATACCGTCGGCTGACTTTCCGCCTACGATACCCATGCCGATCGCACCTCCGGCGGCTCCAAGGCCGATGGCAATGCCTACGGCTATGGATTTCATTCCGATGGTGTTGCTGTCACCGGACTGTGTTTCCTGAGTCTGGGTCTGAGCCGCAGCGTCAGGGGCCGCCGTGTTATCGGAAGAGGCCAGCGCCACGGACGCCGTCATCAATATCATTGCGATTATAAAAATAAGTATTAGCAGTTTCCTTGCCTTTTTCATGGTCTTTACCTCAGTCTTTCTTTTGGATTTGAGCAGCCTGCACCTGCTCTGCGCGCCTGCGGCGCGGTTCTTTATGGGATGGCTCTGACATTTCGCCGTAAAACAGCGCCGTCAGCATGGTGAGCACATAACTCTGTATCAGCGCATGGAGCAATGTGAACATAACGGCAACGATCACCGGTATGCCGAAACTGAGAGCCGCATAATAATACACCAGCTCCGTCACCAGCATGCCGCTGAGAAGTGCTCCGAATAACCTGAAACTCATGGAGATCAGCAGCGATACTTCCGTCAGAGCCTTTCCTATTCCCCGTATACCGTTGCCCGCTATAGCCCCCGATACGATGATAAAATAGGAGAGGACGCCCAGCATGATGGCCGCATTGATGTCCGACAAAGGAGCCGGAAGGGCAACAGAATGTCCCGATGTTGCGATCACCTGAAAGCCGAACAGTTCAAACAGCGTACTGGAAAAAATATATACGCCCGCTGCGAATATATACGCCCCCAGAAAGCTGTTGCGCCACGGGCTGCTGCTCTTGGCCAGTCCGTCGAACAGGCCGACCACCTGTTCAAGGAACATCTGCAGCCTGCCCGGCACATATTTGAACCTGGGTATGGCGAATATGCGTATGCACAACGCTATGACCAGCAATATCACCGTAACCGCCAGGGAAGATATATAACCGGGGTTTACGGTGGTCAGGCCAAACAGGTCGATCTGATTGGTCTCATGGAGCACAGCATCTCGCATGGTTTCCTGGATGGTTTCTCCTTCTGCGCCTGAAGACGGCATGGTCAGCAGGCTTCCTGCCAGGAAAGCAGCCGCAAGGCATATCCACAGCACTAAAAATGTGCGCCTATTGCTTTTCATATCTGCCTCCTTATCAGCATGATGCTTAAATTATCACATAAAGTGATTATAACATAAAAACGCGTAGCTTTGAATATTTTATTATACCCAAAGCTACGCCTGATTAAAACTCTGAACTTTATTTTAACGCTTCCTCAATGGAAACTGCTACGGCAACTGTAGCTCCGACCATAGGGTTGTTGCCCATTCCCACATATCCCATCATGGCCACATGGGCAGGCACTGATGAGGATCCTGCAAACTGGGCGTCCGAATGCATCCTGCCCATGGTATCCGTCATACCGTAGGATGCAGGCCCTGCCGCCATATTGTCCGGATGAAGTGTCCTGCCTGTACCACCGCCGGAAGCTACCGAAAAATATTTTTTCCCTTTTTCCCAGCATTCTTTTTTGTATGTGCCTGCTACCGGATGCTGGAATCTGGTAGGATTTGTTGAGTTGCCTGTGATGGACACATCCACATCTTCCAGCCACATTACGGCTACTCCTTCACGGACATCGTCCACTCCGTAGCAGCGTACCCCGGCTCTTTCCCCTTTGGAATAAGGGATTTCCCTTACGACCTGTATTTTCCCCGTATAGTAGTCAAACCTGGTCTGTACATAAGTGAACCCGTTTATCCTGGAAATTATCTGAGCAGCGTCTTTTCCAAGCCCGTTTAATATTACTCTGAGAGGAGTCTTGCGGACCTTGTTTGCAGACTTGGCTATCCCGATAGCTCCTTCCGCTGCGGCAAAAGATTCATGTCCCGCAAGGAATGCGAAACATCTGGTCTCCTCCCGCAGGAGCATGGCAGCCAGATTACCGTGGCCTATGCCTACCTTTCTGTCCTCGGCTACAGATCCGTCAAGGCAGAAAGCCTGGAGTCCTTCTCCTATGGCCTCTGCAGCATCGGCAGCCTTGCGGCAGCCTTTTTTGATGGCTATTGCAGCGCCGGCCACATAGGCATAGCGTACATCTTCAAAGCATATGGGCTGAATGCTTTTTGCTGTTTCATAAGGGTCTATTCCGTTCTGTCTGCATATGTCAGCGGCGTCCTCAAGGTCTTTGATGCCGTATCTGTTGAGGACAGCCATGATCTTGCTGATCTTCCTATCATAATTCTCAAAAGTTATCATTTCTGTCCCTCCTATTCCCTTCTCGGATCTATGGTCTTGACCGCTTCAGAAAATCTGCCGTACTCACCGCTGGCTTTTTCCATGGCTTCTGCCGGATCATCGCCTGCCTTGATGCCGTCCATCATCTTTCCGAGGTTCACATACTGGTATCCTATTATATTGTTTTCTTCATCCAGTCCTATCCTGGTGATATATCCTTCGGCAAGGTCCAGATATCTGGCTCCCTTTGCCTTGGTGGAATATACGGTGCCTATCTGGCTCCTTGAACCTTTGCCAAGATCCTCAAGACCTGCTCCTATTGCCAGGCCTCCCTCAGAAAATGCAGACTGGCTCCTGCCATAGGCGATCTGCAGGAATAATTCCCTCATTGCCGTGTTGATCGCATCGCATACCAGATCGGTGTTGAGCGCCTCAAGTATGGTCTTGCCAACAAGGATCTCTCCGGCCATTGCCGCCGAATGAGTCATTCCTGAACACCCTATGGTCTCCACAAGGGCTTCTTCGATTATGCCATCTTTTATATTAAGTGTCAGCTTGCAGGCTCCCTGCTGAGGAGCGCACCAGCCGACTCCGTGAGTCATGCCGGAAATATCTGAGATTTCTTTCACCTGCACCCATTTTCCCTCCTGCGGTATCGGGGCAGGTCCGTGATAAGCCCCTTTATGGACAGGGCACATGTTTTCAATTTCTTTTGTGTATATCATTTTTTCCTCCCATGATCTGCAGCTATTGCTTTCCCCATTATTTAATCACACTACGGCGGATTTTTCAATGGTATTTATGGGAACAATTTTTTACTTTCGCTTTACATTTCCCTGATAGAAACATATGCCGGACAGGCTTAGTATTTAAGCATGGATACTTATGAAAACAAGAAAAAGATATTTAAGATCGCGCCTTATCTGATCGCAGTGGTTTCTGCCGCATTCCTGTTTTACTTTGCTGCTCATATGGTGGAGGTTGCAGGAGCAGCACATGCAGGAGCAGCGTCAGGCCATGCCATGGCATCGTCCGGATTTGCCTGTGCCATATGCCTGATGTTTCTCGGCGGAAGTTCATACACTGTCTTTTCAGACATAAAAGAGAAGCTGTCCAAATGAAGAGCGTGATAATATACGGCAGTCACTACGGTCATACCAGATCGTATGCAGAAAAACTTTCTGACATTACAGGGATCGCAGTCTTTGACCATAAGCATTGCCCCAAAGATCTGTCCTCGATGGATCTGATAATATATATGGGAGGCCTTTATGCCGGAGGGCTTTTGGGACTTTCCAATGTTCTCCGTCATCTGCCCAAGTGCTGCCGTCCCCCTTTTTTCATCGTTACCGTAGGATTAGCCGATCCGAAAGACCCGCAGAACAAAGCCAACATTATGTCATCTGTCTCGAGGCAATTCGGTGATTTTATGCCGAAAAAGACCGAATTCTTCCATCTGCGGGGCGGCATTGATTATGCCCGTCTTTCAAAGGGCCACAGGTTTATCATGTCCCTTCTGTACAATTCCATAAAGAAAAAGCCCTATGAAGGGCTTTCTGCCGAAGACAGGGCTGTAATACAGACATATGGCGAAAAGGTGGATTTCATGGATTTTGAAAGCCTTGCTCCTATCTCCGCTCGGATATTGCAGTTCAAATGCTTTTAGCGGCTATGTCTGTCCTCTCCCTGCATGTTCATGATAAATATGGAGATCATGACGCACAGTATTCCGATCAGTTTATATAATGTCACATCCTCAGTAAATACCAGTATCCCGATAAGGGCAGCCACGACCGTTTCTACCGATGCGATGACAGGCACCTTGGAAGTCACCAGATCCTTAGATAATCCTTTCATGTAAAACATATACGAGCCAACTGTCGGTATCAGTCCATACCCTATGGCTGCCGCTGCAAAGCCTGTCACAGACCCTGTGACTGTTCCAAGATCTTTCCACGGCTGCAGCATCAATGCCAAAGTCGCCGATCCAAACAAAAAGCTGTAGAAGATAACTGTAAGAGAATCATATTTCCCTGTTATGGGTGTGCTGACTATTGTCATTAATCCGTAAAAGAACCCGGCTCCAACTCCTGCAGCTACTCCGGCAACTGAAAAAGTAAGCTCAGAAAAATTTCCTCCCGTTACCGTCAAAACGCATCCGGCAATGTTCACTGCAAGGGCCGCAGCCTTTGCCGCACCAATATGTTCCCTAAAGAAAACCGCCGACATCATGCACACAAATATGGGCGATGTATATAGGAGCACCGAAGCGGTCGCCATCCCCACATCGTTTATCGACATGTTATATGAAAAGTTAAAAAGCGCCTGGCTGAACACGCCTAATATCAAACATGTGGCCAGCCCTCTGACATCTATCTTAAACAGCGTCAGTCCGCCTCTGGATATCATTATTGGTATCAGGAGCACTGCTCCTGTAAATATTCTTATGAACGCAGCCGTACCCGATGCTATCCCAAATCCGCTCAGGATATTGACAAACAGACCTATGCTGCCCCACATGCATCCGGCGATGAAAATATCCATATATCCTGATCTGTTCTGCAATTTTGTCATGAAATAACGCTCCCCTGCTTTATCTGTTTTTTTGGATTTGTTTCATATCGTTTTAAAGAGTTTCATATTTTGGCATAGTTTAGCTGAAGTTCCTGCTGTCCTTAAATAACAGCCCGTCTAATCTGCAGCAATGCCCAGATATTTTCGCCTCCCGGTTCGGGATCATTGATCAAAAAATCTGATATTCTGTACGAGGTGATTATATCACATGTTTGAAATAAAACAATCTTTTTTATTAAAAAGAAAAAAAATTTTCATTATCAGTGTGGCATCTTTCATGCGCGATCCCGTCTGCGGTACTATGCCCTTGTTATATCATTGTCCCATTGCCTGGTCATAACGACGCAGCGCTTTCTCTATGCGGTCATAATCAAGCTCCTGCATTTTCAGCAATATCATGTTGCATATGAGCAGGGAAGAAATATTTGAATTGAAAAAGCTTCCGGTCGAATCTTTCGCTATCAGAACATCATTTGCCCCCAGCAGTTTTGCGGTCACTTCCGAATCAGTGAGCAGGATGAAAGGTATACCATGTTCCCGGGCATATTCTGCCGTCCAATATTCGTCCTGCTGGACCGTTGGAAAAGATGACATGAAAATACAGTCTTTTTCCCCTGCAAGCAGTATCTTTTCTTTTAAGATCATTCCTTCCTCACACACAGGTATGCATTTTATGCCTGTCAGCATCAGATACTCGCTTATGTGCCTTATAACTGCGCTGTCAGAGCCTACCCCTACCAGATAGACTGTATCAGCTTCCAGTATTTTGCATGCCGCATTATCGATCTGCTTCAGATCGATAAGATCAACCAGCATTTTTACATTTGTCATAACATTATCCAAATATGCTTTCAGATGCGAATCATCAGAAGATCTTGTTTTTTTAAGCATCATATAAGGGCTTCTGACCACAGAAAACTCTTCCTTTAACGCAGATCTGAAGGGATAAAATCCGGCAAATCCCATGGACTTTGCAAATCTGACCACGGTAGCCTGGCTTACGCCGATCACCTCTGACAGCTCTTTAAGCGTCATACACAGGATGTTATCATAGTTTTCAGTAATATATCTTGCTACCAGAAATTCTTTTTTCGGAAGAACATTAAAATTATCTATGATCTGTTTTTTTATATCGCCATAGGGCATTAGCTTTTCCTCCCCGGTCTTTATGTTACTATTTAATCATATAAAGCAGATTTTTTCAACGAAAAAAGGCGCCTCCGCAATTTGATATGCGTCCGGCGTCTTTTTTTATGTTACTATGGCATTTAATTTTTCAAAACATTAAGATACTTTTTGTAATTTTCCGTGATCTCCTGATCCGGGCCCCCTGTGGCCTTGCTTACGGCAAACAGCGCCACAGTGCTGACTATCCATCCCGGAAATACTTCAAACAGATAGTTTGACAGTCCCGAATAGAACCAGATTATTACCACTATCATACCGGAAAATATACTGGCAACGGCGCCTTTCCAGTTGATACTGTTGCCATAGAGGCTTGCGATCACCACAGGGCCGAAAGATGCTCCAAGACCCGAAGCTGCAAACATGGCAATGGTATGTACGCTGCCTCCGTTGAAAGCCAGGTAATAAGCCACCAGTGCGATCACCACCATGGCGATCTTTTCTATCATTACCACCTTGTGGTCATCCTCAATGCGGAAAAATCTCTTTACCACGCTGCCCCCAAGGGACGCTGTAGCCACTATCAGATAAGCACAGACCGAGGAAAGTATGGCCGCCATTACTGCAGCAGCCATCAAGGCAAACAAGGCATTGTTGAAATACTTTTCCGAAAGCACCAGGAATGTCTGTTCCGGGTCGGCAATATCAGGCAGTATGGCCCTTCCGGCTATGCCGATCATGGATGCGCCCCCAAGGGCGGCACAGCCCCATATGGTAGCTATGAGCGCCGAATCCTTTACTTCTTTTGGGTCTTTGATCGCCATAAGGCCGGTCAGAGCATGGACCATGCCAGGATACATGAAGCCTATGCCCACTCCGCCGGACACCAGCACTACCTTTTCCTGCAATGTCATCTCATCGGAAAGGAAAGAAAACATGTCAGGATCATACTGTATGGCGTCGGCAGCTATATCGTGGAATCCGCCGTAATTGATGACGGCATATATAGGCACGATCAGCAGAGCTATGAACATCAGGGCTCCCTGGAGCAGGTTGCTCCAGCTTACGGCCATATATCCTCCCAGGAAAGTATATATCACCACTATCACAAGGCCTATGGTGGTAGCCGTATTTATGTCCAGTCCAAAAGCTGACTGTATCAGCTTTCCGCACCCTATCAGCTCTCCCGACGAATTGATTATCATCAGGACTATGATGGATATCCCGGATATGAGCCCGACTATGCCTTTTTCGTCACCGGTACGCTTTTCAAAATACTCGACTATGGATACGCTGTCATAGGTCTCGGTAGCCAGCCTCAGCCGCTTTGCCAATACCAGCCAGTTGAACAGAGAGCCGCCCATCCAGCCGATGAGAGTCCAGATCACCCCAAAGCCGTATGTAAACGCCAGCCCCGGCATGGCCAGGAGCATCCATCCGCTGGTGGAAGATGACTGGGTGGATATCCCGGCTATCCACTTATTATTGCTCCTGGCCGCCAGATTGTATTCCGAATAAGACTTTGCCATCTTGGAGGTATATACTCCTATGGCCAGCAGTACTGCAAAATACAGCACCAGTACGATTATCCTTACTGCCATATGGAACCTCCTTATTTTTTAATAAAATTTATAAATGCAAGCAGAAAGCCTCCCCAGAGCGGGGAAGTAAAAATTATCACCTGAAGAGGAGTTGGCATCATCCTACCTCCTTTTCTATGACCGCCGTAAGGGTCTTGAGCAGTTCTTTCCAGATCCGTTCTCCCTTTTGGGCCGAAGCGCCGGACATCTTCCAGAGGTTGCCGCTTTCGGTGGTGTGGCTGGCCTGGATCGGGAGCACATCGTAAAAAGTGTTGTCTTCTATCTCGCTGTCAACGCCTTTATCCATGAGCACCAGTTCAGGTGCGATATACAGCATCATCGATGTTTCAAACATTGCGGCATGCTCTACGCCCCAGCCCGGAAAGCCATCCGGATACAGATAATCCATTGTGTCTTTATCAAAACTGTCAAAAGGTGTTTCCATTATGATGAACTTCACTCCGGGCAGAGTTCCTTTTTCTGATGCTCTGAAAGCAGCTTCGTATATGAAGTTGGAGTTCTCCATATGCCAGTTGAAAAGTACGATCTTTTTAAATCCATGCCGGATAAATTCTTTTAAAATATCCTCTATCTGATATACCAGGGTCACGCCGCTTATGGATGTAGTCCCTACGAAAGCCTGGCCGCCTCCGCTCTGGGGTCTTGAATAAGTGCCGTATGAGATGGGCGGGGCGACTATCATGTCTGTCTGTTCTGCTATGTCCAGACAGAGTTTTACCGGAAGTATCGTGTCAGTTATCAGCGGCAGATGATAGCCGTGCTGTTCGATGGCCCCGATCGGGAGCATGACTCCCATCCCGCTGTCCGCAGCCTCTTTTACTTCGGGCCAGGTGAGTTCCCACATTTTTTTAGTTCTCATGATGTTCTGTTTGGGCGCGGACATGTTCGCCGCGTCAACATCTCCTTTCTCTGTATTTTTAATATTTATTCATTAATATGCATATTATACGGCCATTATGCGGGGTTGTCAAGGATAAAATTGCATTTTATTTGGGAAGATCTGTGGTTTTCCGCAGAAAAGTTCTTCTTTTCTCAATTTTTGGCCTTCCTGAGAACTTTTTATCAACAACAGGTTCTTTTTTCACACTGAAATACCCCTGCCGAGAACCATTTTGTCCATTCAGGTTCTCCCGTACAGAGGTTTTCTCCGGTTCAAGAACCATTTTATGGACTGCCGGCACATTTAGGTTCTCATCCCAGTCAGTCTCATATGAAAAGAGAACCTTTTACTGGCCGGAAATATCTTGGGCAATGTATCTCGGCTTCCAAACTTCATATAAAAAACCGCAGGCTGCATAAAAGCAGTCTGCGGTTTTGTCCATTGGCTGTCTATCAGATCAAGCCTTTATTCCTCTTCCCGGCGCCTTTTTTTCACTGCTATGGCAGCTATCGCCCCGCCGCTCATTATCAGCAGAGTCACTGCCGCTGCAATGGCGTTGCTGTCTCCGGTCTTAGGAGTTGTACCATTCTGTCCCTCTGAGTTCTGGCCGTCCTGCTGATCACCGCCGGTCTGGTCATTATCTCCGGTCTGGCCGCCGTTTGGTTTCTCTTCGTCCGGGTCCTGGCCGTCTCCCGGCTGCGGAGCTTCCGCAGGCAGGATCTCTGAACGGTCTCTTACCCTGAGCCTGTTGCCCTCGGCGTCATGGGAAACAAATCCCACTGCGCTCACATAGGCTCCTTCCTTGACGAAGTCTTCCAGCGCCTTTGTATCGCCGGAGTATCCGATATATCCGTCGATGAATACACGGCAGCTCTCGCCGCTTTCGTCCTGGATGATGATGGTCTCAACGATGCCTCCGGCCAGTTCAACTGCCTTGACCTGACCCTCAACTTTCACCAGTTTTCCGAAGTTGGTCTCGTAGGCGTTGGCTTCTTTGGTGGTAACATCAGTGATGACCACATCTTTTGTGCCTTCGAGTACAGTCACATTGATGGCGGAAAGCTGTTTGTCTCCGATATATTCGCTTATGGTACCGGTAACCATCACCTGGTCTCCCCTGCGGATGTTGTTGTCATCTATAGGGAATACATTGATACCGTTTCCGTTTTCATCCTGGATATATATGGTATTGAAGAAAGCATTTCCGGTCTCGGCAGTGCCGTTGGCCACTGTGCCGATAACGGTGAACACTTCACCGTCGCTTCCGGCTCTTGCTTCCTGTATGGTGCTGATGACAGGTTCTTTCTTGACCATATTGAGGATGTTCTGGGCGATCAGGCCGTTGGAGTAGCTGACCTGATCTTCGGCAGCAACCTCAAAGTTGGAGCAGAAAACCGTTCCTGATACGAACACTCTGCCTTCTCCCACCTGCTCTGTTGCCATGGCAACTACATCGCCTTTCTTTACTACGGCCGTGTCTTCGTCATACGGCGTGCTGTAGTTGAGGACAGGCTTGTCGTGACCCTGGGTAGGAGCCTTGCTGTTGATGGAGTAAGTGGTGTCGTGACCGTAAACTATGGCCTCTCCTTCTCCTACGCTTATGGAGCAGCCGGAGTATGAGCTGTAGGCAAGACCTGATTCCACAACCCCTTCAAGTACCTGCTGAACAGCCGGATCGGTGCTTTCTGTGTTGAAATCGTCAAAATACAATCTGTAAGGCTGTCCGCCGTTTTCATCCTGGTCTATAAGCTCGTCATCGTTTACCCTCATGGTGGAGCCGATGGCTTCAAGCAGCTTGTTGGCCTGCTCATAAGTGGTGTGCGGAGATCCGCTGTTGGCGTCCTGATAGTCGGCCAATCCGCATACTATCACTGTACCTCCGCCTTCCACATAGTCGGCTACCAGCTGTACAAACTCATCCTCAAATACGCTCGGTACCGCATCTCCTGTGTAGTCGCTGGTGTATTTGAGAGGAGCTGAGATCACAAACAGGGAAATGTCTTCCAGAGTTTCAGCTGTGATCTTTTCTCCCGGCTGAGCTATCCTGACCTGGATATTATCAGCAGTTCCCATGTTGATGAAGTTGGTCATATTGCCCGAATAGTAGCCGTTGACATAATCATTGTAGTGGGTGCCGTCTATGAGCACCTTGGTGGCTATGGCCGGGTCGGATACGCTCAGCTTGAGCACATCAGTAAATGTAAATTCTTCCCCGCCTATATCGGCTGTCATCCGGACATTTATGTTGAACCCACCTGCCTGGTCAGCCTTATACGGGAAACCGTATTCATAGGATGTCCTGGCTCCTACAACGCCTCCATCGCCTATGGACGATACATCAGCAGTATGGAAAGGTTCTTCCTGGCCTTCCATGGTATATGTCAGTGAAGTTACTGTCATATCTTCTGAAAGGTTGTTGAATATCTGGCTGGAAATGTTTATGGTGTCTCCCTTTATAGGAAGAGCCACATCGCTGGCAGTTTTGGATATGCCTGCGTTGACGCTTTCTCCTACCCATACAGGGGCAGTTACGGCGATGTTCTTGTCTGCCTGGGTGACACGGATGTAGTAATATCCGTATGTAGCCGGCAGATCTTCAAAAGTCAGGTCGGCAGAGCCGCCGTCAAAGGTCTGTTCTGCCAGAGTCTGTCCTCCGTTTACTATGACTTCCACCTTTGTCTGACCGGCATTATCGGTAGGGTCATTGATGGATACTTTAATGTCTATAGCCTCCTGATCGTCAAGGATCGAGCCCATGGCATTGCCGTTGAGGGTATACAGGATAGCCAGGTCGTTATCTTCCGTTGCGTAAACCCTGTAGTTCTTCATGGCGTCATATATCGATTCCTCTGACAGGTCTTCGGCAAGTACGACACTGCGGGCAGTATTGGAATCGCCCCAGTTTCCTTTGTGGTTATCCTGGTTGTTGGTAGGAGCCACATGCCAGCCCTTGTCAAGAGCACGGGTGTAGTATTCGTATGATGGGAAATATCCGCTGCTTCCGATGGCTCCCTCTCCGTTGCCCACTTCTATGAGGGTCATCTGATTATCTATTACTGTGTCATAGAGGGCAAAGTCCATGAAATCTCCGAATGTATCTCCAGGATGGTTGAACTGGGAGATAGTATGCGGATTCTCGTTGAGGGTATCGAAATATGCCTGCAATACTTCGTAGTTGTCGCCTTTTTTGTAAGGAGCATAGTTGCGGCTTTCAAATCCGTCGGAGTTGAAAGTGTTGATATGTCCCGGAGCTCCTCCGGACCATGTCATCTCAAAGCCGTAAAGTCCTACGAAAGTACCGTTTTCCCTTGCTGTTATCTCTCTTGCCCCGGAACGGCCTTCAGCCCACTCGCTGCTCAGTTCCTCAGCGTTTTCATCGTCCATATGCACTCCGCCGTCATTGTCGAATGAGTTGGAGTGGTCGGTCAGCGCCAGGAAGTTCAGATTGGCCACCTTTGAAGCGTGATCAAAGGCCTGGGCAACTGTTCCTGTTCCGTCAGAAAGATTGGTGTGAGCGTGGAGCTGTCCGAAATACAGCTCATAATCGCCTATGTTCACAGGGGCTTTATAGGTGAAAGTATATACTTCTCCGGTCTGCGCCTCTGCTTCATCAGTTGCCGCCTTGTAGGCAACAGCCTTTATTATTACCGGCTTATCCTTTTCCGGAGTTTCCTCGATGGTCAGAGGGCCGGTATATTTCTGTTCATCCGTTACCTGAGGATCGGCAGGCTGACTGCCGTCTGTCGACATAGTGTAATATATCTCCGTACCTTCGGCTGAATTGAGGGTTATGGCCTGGCCTGCTTCAACGGAAGTCCCGCTCTTAGGGTCAGCCTCGACCCCAAGTCCCTCTACGGCCGGCTGATCAGGGTCTTCTGTTCCCGGATCATCGCTGATCACATAGAAGCCGAGGGCGAACAGATCCTCACTGCCTTCATTTATGTCGTAGTAAGCGCTCCATGTTTCGTACCCTTTATTCCATTCCATGTAGGCATCGCGGACAGTATTCCTGATATAATACAGTCCGTTTCCGGCGTCTACAAGTTCCCACTTGTCGTTCTTTTCGCCAAGAGGCATGCTGGTATAGCTGTCTCCCATGGCTATGTTCTGGCCGCCGTAGGAGAAGCTGTAAGTTCCGTCTCCGTTGTCAATGACAGTCCAGATATCTTTATCGGTATATCCGGAAAGGATGCCGTCAGTTCCAACTGTCACATCTGTGCCCTTGTTGTAATAATCGCTGTATTCTCCGGACAGAGCCTTTCCATATGCCGGATTGTAGATGACTATCTGGTCACCGTCTTTTATAGGGTATTCTGTGGCCGGAGGTTCGTCCTCAACTACATAAAATTCCAGAGCGAACAGGTCTTCGCTGCCGGAGGCTATGCTATGATAAGCGCTCCAATTGTTCTTTTGGTCATACCATTCCATATAGGAATTACGGACAGTGTTCTTTATGTAATACAGTCCGTTTCCGGCATCTACAAGCTCCCACTCATCGTTCTTTTCTCCAAGAGGCATGCTGGTATGGCTGTCTCCCATGGCTATGTTCTGGCCGCCGTAGGAGAAGCTGTAGGTTCCGTCCCCGTTGTCAATGACAGTCCAGATATCTTTATCAGTATATCCGGAAAGGGTACCGTCAGTTCCAACAGTCACATCCGTGCCCTTGTTGTAATAACCGCTGTATTCTCCGGACAAAGCCTTTCCATATGCCGGATTGTAGATGACTACTCTGTCTCCGTCCTGTAGCGGAGCCGTCTCCGGTGCATAATAGAACTGGAAAGTATAGATAGCTTCATCGCTATTTGAGTTCATTCCATATGTGGTAAAGGCATTGCTGTAGTATTCGACATACTGCGGATTTCCGTTGTACTGAGCTTCTGTGTTCTTGATGAACCAGCCGCCGCTGGTCTCTTCCAGGGTCCACTGGCTGTACTGCCCGGCCTCTGCTTCAAGGGTCAGAGCGTTGCCTGTAGCTCCGCTGGTCAGGTATTTTCCGTCAGCTTTGATATGATATACATCTCCTGCTGCTCTTGTGGAAGATCCTGCTTCTTCAACGGTGAACACCACATTGTCCGCATCGGTCGTGAGCTTTCCGTCCTCGACTTTTGCATCGGCTCCTGCAAGCCTGCTTCCGTCAGCCTCCGTGGAAATGACTTTTTCAGCCGACGGCAGGTATATCACTACTTGATCGCCGTCCTGAAGTTCATTTACAAGAGTTCCGGCTTTATCAACAGTGTATTCCACCCGCTGCATTGCGCTGAAAGTCCCTCCGAGGACTGCCACCGCTTTGAGGGTGCAGTTTTCGGTTATGACCGGTTTGTTATCGCCGCTGTACAGCTGACGGCCGGCGTTGGCTGGATCCGCCGGATTACTGCCATCCAG
>UQOC01000011.1 GCA_900542565.1 uncultured Eubacteriales bacterium
TATACCATAAGCATTGCAGAGTTTCAAGATCAACAGCCTGGATACATCCGTTGCCCACCTGTACAAAGAGCTTGCCATCGGCATATGTCAGAGGGTTCATGGCATATCCCACATTGCCGATCATCTCATCGCTCCGTCTGAGTTCCTCTCCCGTCTCTCTGTCCAGCTCAAGGATCTGATTTCCGACTCCTATGTAGAGCTTTCCGTTCAAGATGAGCGGAGGCGTAGGTGCAGCCGACCATCCTGTGCCGTATTTCACACCCCACTTGAGAGCTGTTTCTTCGGCTGTCACCGGGGTGGCGCTGTCTGTTTTACCGTTGTTTTCCGGATTATTGCGGAAATTATACCACTCTGCATCAACGCCGTAGCTGTCTGTATCTGCAAAAGCGCTGGCAGGCATTGCAGTCAGCGTCAGGATCAGGATCAAGGTCAGATACAGATACCGTCTTAATTTTTGTTTCATTGCTTATCTCCTTTCTAAAAAACTACATCCCTGAATGTTATTTGTCATGGGCTGTTGTTTCTTATCACAATGATGTTCATCTGATTTTCCCTCCTTTCCTCATGTCTTCCAATCCCCGTTGAACCATGTCCCGTCATATTCGTTCCCGTTGTTCAATGTGAAGAGTATCTCTATTTCCGAACCGTCTTCTGCCGGTATGGCGGAGAATCCGTCCGGAAAATATCCATTCAGCCTGTACACCCATCCTGACCAGTAATAGAAATCTTTCTCTCCAAGAGAATCTTTTTCATATCCAACCCAGGAAGCGTTTTCTTCTTCCAGCTTGTCCAGTATTGGTCCGGGGATGACATGTCCGTCTGTCACACCTGTCTTGTATATGCGCTGCAGATAAAACCCGTAATCAAAAGTGCCGCTATAGGAATAAACTATCCCCGCCTGCTTAAATGCCCTGTCGACCACATAAGGCAGGTTTTCCCCCTCATAGAAGACCACTGTTTCATCAAAAATGACTCCAAGGCTAAGTACATCGGCTCTGAGGGTCACTCTCATGGTCCCGCCTTCCTTTTGCTGCTGGTCTGAATTGACGATCACGGTATATGTCTTGGTCGCCGTATAGCCTTCATCATCGGTGGCCTGGATGGTCACTTCATTCTGTCCGTCTCTCAGGCTCTGGGATGTCCTGTAACTTATGGTCCCGTTCTGATTGCCGGAACTGTATATCTTGCTGCCGTTGACCGTGACCGTAATATCGAAAGCTCCCAGCTGCACATTTTTATAACTTGTGGCCCTTACCGTAAAACTGAGAAAGTTTCCCTCCACTATTTGGCCTTCGGTAAGGCTGCATACGATAACTGGCAGTTTTGATATATCCTGATCTCCCCCAGTGTTTTCGCCATCTTCTCCTTCTCCTGCACCTGACCCACCTCCTGTTCCATTGCCGCCACCTTCATCTGCCGATCCGCTGCCCTGCCCGCCGCTATGATTTCCGCCCTGGTCTTCAGACAGATTGTTTTCATCTTGAGGTTCACTGTTATCCTGCGAATCTGTTCTGTCGGGCTGCTGCTGTATCTTTTCCTCGATGGCTTCCGCCCGTTGCTGTTCTTCTTCCAGATAGGCGTTTTCCTGCTCATAATTGAGACTGTAGCCCTGTCCCGTCACTGGTATATATGAGCGGTTTCCGTTGATCCCGTCTATGGGATCCCGGCCGTGATCCTCTACCTGAGCGATCAGATAGCAGGCCGCAGCAGCAAATATGAGGACTACCGCCGCCAGTATGGCCGGCACTTTATATTTATGTATAAAAGCCCTGAAGTTCATGATATTTTCCTCTCGTATAGAGTTCCGCCCTCTTTAAACAGTTTCATGCTGTCAAGGGCTATGAGAGCCTTTTCTGTGGCCATCTGATCAGCTTCTCCATCATCTTCAGCGTGTCTAAAGCCGCCGTCGCCGGACGAATATATCATCAGACTCTCGCCTAGAGATACGCCGTTTTTTATAAAGCGCTCGTCTGAAAATACATCCACTCCCGACTGGCTCAAAGCCATGATGGCCTCGGCCGTGGATTCGCAGTTTCCCATGGAGCCGTCATCGCCCTGCATGGTTGAAAGATATGATACGGCTCTGTCTATCATGTCAGCAGCTTCTTCCCTGTCGCCATAAAAAGATAGAGCCGCAAGTCCCATGGACACATAATCTGTCTGATGAGGGTTTTCTTTCTCTATATACTTTCCGGTCTCATCTATCAGGTATGAAAGATATTCATCTTCATATCGGAGCGGTGTTCCCGACACATTAGCAGCTATGAGTGTATAAGCCACCGCATTGGCGCCCTGCCATGTGATCTCATCATATCGGTCAAAGTTTTGCGTCAGGTCATAACCTTCTACATCAGACGGATCCCTGTCTATGGCACACAATGCGAGCGTAACCCTGGCATAATCGGTATAAAATGTATCGTGGATCACCCCTTCCGACGATTTTACGATGGCCCTTATGTTGTCGTAATATATGTCGAAATAGCTTTGGTCGGTTTCTGTTCCGCTTTCAGCGATACCGAGGACTGCCCATTCACCGCCCACAGAACCCATGACAGGTGATGAGACATTTTCTCGTATGTATGCGGCTGTTTTCTCTGCCTGTCCGTCAATACTGCTCTCCAGTGTCCTTTGGCTGCAGCCTGATAAAACCATGGCTACGGCCGCCAGAAATGCTGCGGCGAGCAGATATTTTACTGTTCTTCTCATTTTTCCTCTTCTCCTTTTTCGCCTCTTTCATCAGTCCTGCCATTTCCGACCGATCATCTTCGGTCATCTGGCTGCGGCTGTAAGCGGCCTTGTTGCCCAGTTCCCTTGCCCTGTCGGTAACAGGCAGCTCATGGCTCTCCATATAAGAGAACATGGCACTGACAGCTGTTTTAGGCGGTTCATCAACAAACAGCCGCCGTCTCCTCACTGTGATCCTTATCCAGCCGGAAGCTTTTTTCCCTATCCACAGGAGAGCCGCCAGCAGGAGCAGGGCAAAGAATACATATATGAATATCATGTAGCTGATGCCTGCATGGCTGTGGTCGTCTCCGCCCATTAACAGATCGCCGCCGCCGGAAGCTCCCTGACTTGCACCGTCAAAAGGCCTTATCAGAGTGTTGTTTGAAATCCCTGTGTTCATGTCCGCCTCTTCCATGACTCCCATGTATGGCGGGCTGACCTCTATTGGTACGAAACCTGTGCCGTCTATATATATCTCAGGCCAGGCATGTGCCCTTTCCAATGGGATTTCTGCGGCCTTGCCGCTTTCCATTCCCGCCGCATCCTGAGGCGTTATCAGATACCCCTCCACATATCGTGCGGGAATACCGTAATATCTGAACATCATTACGGCTGCCGTTGCAAACTGGACATCGTATCCCTTTTTCTCCTTGAGGAAGGTTTCAAGAGCTCCGTCGGCATCCACCGATACCTCTCCCAGATTTTCTGTATAGATAAAATCAGATTGCAGATAGTCCCTTATCCTGTTTATCGCTTCTTTGTAGTCGATGTGGCCTTTGGACTGATCCCCTGCCCCGTCTATATATTCGCTGAGCAGAGCCTTGTCGCTGTCGGAAATATAAGTGAAACTGCTGTATATATATTCGTTATAATAGCTTTCTTCCTCCAGGTAATCATCAAGCTGCCCCGTTCTCCCGGCCATGGAAAAGACACCGGCCGCAATATCAGTCCACAGGGCTGTAGAATTTTGGCCTGCCGTGTAGCTGTAGGAGCTGAGCCGGGTACCTTTTATCGGAGTTACGAAGCTGCCGCCCCAGTCCTTGCCCCGGCTTATGGAGCTGCCCTTCACTTCGTATGGCAGATAGGCATATCTCCTGTCGGCATTTTTAATGTTTATCTCAACTAGGTTTTCTCCGGACATATCGGAACCATCGTCCCCTATGGTTCCTGTCATGACTCCCGCCTGACCTAACTGCCCCAGAGGGTCAAAACCTCTCTGTCTGAGCCAGTACATCAGGTCGGTCCTGCTGTAATAGGAACTGGCTGAAAGGGTTTCCCAGCTGTCTCCCGTATATATATCGCCTACAAAACCTCTCAGATACATGGATCCCGGCTCTGTCATGGTCACTTCCATGGCTGTACCCTCTTTCCGGCTCCTTTGCCTCTGAGTCAGGTCTCCACTGAGAAGAGGATTCTGGCCGTAAAAACTGTCCGCCGCCAGCGCTTCGGCCAGCCGGCTTATCTGCCCCACCTTTCCGGTCTTTTCCGTCAGATCGCTCAGAGCAGGCAGGTTCCAAAGGCCGGCAGAGATCGCGAACACCAGTGCAAAAAAGACCATGTTTTTTCCAAAGCCTTCACAGCCCCTCGCCGTGTAGGCAAGGACCGGGACTACAGCTGCCAGCAGGAGGAATATATCCCTTTCGCCGGCGCTGAGCCCGAAGGCTCCGCATAATAGGCCCATACAGACGGCGGGCGCAGCCGCAAGCCAAATGCGTTTTGACTTTAATATGAGATATTGTATCAATGCCGCCGTTACAAAGATCACAGGCAGAAAGAGAGCTCCGCTGCCGCTTGCTCCCTCAAACTTAGGCAGCAGCGTGTAGCCGGCGTTTCCAAGGGTTTCCGCTATGCGGTCCCAAATATATATGAGGCTGCCACCGAAGGTTCCGACATTTTCTCCGGACAGGTCAAAGGAAAGGTCGAACATGTCCTTTATCAAAACACACCAGCAGACTGCTCCAAAGGCCGCTATAACTATCTCAGCCGCCGAAATATCCCGTCTATTTATTCTTCTGTATGGCGCAAATCTTAACTTTTCCATATTCTGCAAGCGCTCCTGTGTCTTCTTCGGCCGTCTGGCTGTCTGTCACATACAGATATACTGCCGTGTCCTTATCAGCCCCATGCTGCAGATATCTTTCTGCGGCCGTCTGGCTGTCTTTTTGGTGAGGGCTGCTCAAAAGTCCCGGCATGGCCTGTAATATATCGTCTTCGCTGTTTATCTCATATTCCTCGAACTGCCCGGCCCGGCAGTCGTACCAGCCTATCTTGTGCTTTATCCCACGGCTGACGGCTGCCCTTGACAAGGCCTCAAATAATTCAGTGATCTTGTCCGCAGCTTCCGGATCCGACTGTTCCTCCGCGCTGCCCTTGTCTGCTATTATCATCAGTCTGTTTTCCACCGGCAGGCTCAGCTCTTTTACCACCAATTCCCCCGTCTTGCCGGACAGCTTCCAGTGTATGTATCTGGCACTGTCTCCCGGTTCGTAAGCTCTGATACTGAAAGTTTCGCTCACATCGTCGCCTTTGCGGGACGATGAATACTTATAGCTTTCCATATCGTAGTGCTCGATCTCTTCAATCTCAGGAAAGGTCTCCGCTCCGCGGGGAAAGACCAATATTTCTGCCCCTGCGCAGGCATCCATCTGTCTGCAAAAGATCCCAAGGCAGTCGGAGACCGTGATCTCTTTTATCCTTATTTCTATCTGCCCGCAATACGAGGAACAGAGGCCAAGCTTAACCCGGCATTTTCCGTTTTTAAAGGCGGAAAGTTCCGCTTTGGCCTCATGTTTCTGTCCCGTCAAGATGTTCTCAGCTTCAAGGCGGATACTGACGCACAGCAGGCGGGCGATCATACCTGTTTCTGCCTCTGCGGTCATCTCGATCTCGTCGCCTTTCCGGCACCGGCTGGACCCGGCTGTGATCTGCACCCTGAGATTTTTTCCCGACATGCTTACAGCCAGCGCACCCGCTGCTCCGTAAACAGCTGTACATATTATCAGGTACCCCATGAAATTGATATCGGTGAACAGGTACAAAGCGCTTTCTATGAGCAGGAGGGATATGTATGCTGCCTTTTTCTGTTTCCTCATATCTGCTCTTCATTCTCCACATCAAGCTTAGGGGCTTTTATATCTTTTAATATCATCCGGCACAGTTTGTCTTCGTCTATATCTGACATTTTGGCCTTAGGCATCAATATCAGCCTGTGCCTGCATACAGGGAGAAAGTTTTCCTTTACATCTTCAGGTATCACATAATCTCTGCCTGAGACAAAGGCCGTCGCCTTGGCCATGGCGCACAGAGCCAGGGCCCCTCTCGGGCTCAGTCCCAGTTTCACATATTCGTTTTCTCTCGTGGCTTCCGCCAGCATGGCAATGTATCTGTAGATCTTGTCATCCACATATATCTTTTTTGCCCTTTCTTTCATTTCCATCACTTCTTCCCTGGTAACCTTGAGTTCTATAGAATCCAGAGGGTCTGTCTGACCTCTGTCTCTGAGTATGTCCACCTGCGCGTCCAGATCGGGATAGCCCATGGACAGTTTGATCATAAACCTGTCAAGCTGGGCTTCCGGCAGCGTCTGAGTGCCTGCAGTGCCTATGGGGTTCTGGGTAGCCATCACGATAAAGGGCTGAGGCAATATATGCTCATGCCCGTCTACGGTGGCCTTTCCCTCCTGCATCACTTCCAGCAGAGCTGATTGGGTCTTGCTGGAAGTCCTGTTTATTTCGTCCGCAAGAAAGAAATTGCACATGACCGCACCCTCGCGGTATGTAAATTCATTTTTTTGCCCGTCATACATGGTAAAACCTACTATATCAGACGGGACCACATCGGGAGTGAACTGCAAGCGTCTGAAACTCATTCCCATCACCTTACTGAAAGCCAGCGCCAAAGTGGTCTTGCCGACCCCCGGCATATCTTCCAGCAGGATATGTCCTCCGGCCAAAATAGCTGTCAGGACTTTTTCTACCACCTCGTCTTTACCTATGATCACTTTTCCTATCTCTGCGGTTATCTCTCTTATCCTAGTTTCCATGTACGCTTCTCCTTTTATCTGATCATTTTATACTGTCGTCTTTGTTTACAGGCGGCCCGCCCTTTCCAGCGCTCCTGCTGATTCCGGCTCTTTCCATCACATAAGGCCAGCGTCTGAACCGTCTCTTTGCATAATCCCTGAAAGGCCAGAAGACTTCTTTTCGTGCAGGCGAATGATTCAATTTGACTGCTATCTTTCTTATCACCGCGATCAGTTCCTCATCTTTAAAAGACGAATAGACCTGATAACCTACCGGCGAATCCAGAGAAAAATTTCTCCATGTGACAGACTCCCTATCGTCCCGACACGCTTCGTTCGATTCTTTTTTCCCTGCGTTTTCAATAGTAATGTCCACCAATCTCTTCTTTAGAAATTCTGTTTCAGCCTCTGTGAGCTTCGACCTCATGTGCCAATCCCTTTCTGCGCATATAAAAAACGGCTGTGATGCCAACATCACAGCCGTTTTCTGCAACTAAAAAAACTATATGTTCCGATCCTCCGTCAAAACAATATATCCACCGATCATATGCAGGTCTTCTGGCTCAGGGTCATCATCTTGTCTATCCTTCTCGGTTTCCCAATGGACAGCTTACGCTCAAAGACAAGACTCGCCATTTACAGCGGCGGGACCGCGCAGGATTCTAACCTGCTTCCCTCTTAGCCTCCCTTTACGAGAGGAACACATGACCTTTATTCAATTCACATAATCAGCATATCTTCTTTTTACGGTTTTGTCAAGAGGAAAAAAACCGGTCAACGATATACCGGCCAACGATATACCGACCAAGTTTGTGGACAGGGCGGAAAGCGGGATGAGTGTATACGGTGCGGACGGCGTAATGGGTACAGCCAATGCGGGAGGCATACGGCAAGTATCCGGACACTGCGGCTACACCCAATACGCACAATAATTGCCACTTAGGGGGAGCGACTACACCGAAAGGGTACATATTTTTCATTTTAGGGGGAAGAAAAATTAAAATATCCGGGGAATTTGACAATTAAAGTTGTCAAATTTCCCGGGTGTCTCTCTTTTTTGCAAAAATTTCTCCCCCTGATTCCATAAAAAATGCCTGTTCAGGTGTAGTCGCTCCCCCTGAAATCAATATTTTCACTGATCTGGGTGTACGACCGTTCGCTGTATACATCCGTTTAAACATGCGAAAACCCGGACATCCGCTGGGGATGTCCGGGTCTGATAATAAATGATATTTATTTTGCGTTATAGTCCATGGCAACCTGAGCGTAAATCATCGCTCCTTTTATAAGGACAGATTCATCTACTCTGTAGTTGCCTGAGTGCTGCGGCCATATGGCTCCCAGCTCCTCATTGCGGCATCCCAGCAAAGCTATGGCAGCCGGAACTTTCTGAGCGTAGAAGGAGAAATCCTCGCCTCCCATTGTAGCAGGCATTTCAACACAAGCTCCCTCTCCCAGTATCTTCTCGGAAGATTCTCTTGCCAGCTGAGCCATATCAGGATCATTTACTGTAGGAGGTATGAACCTGTCAAAGAATACAGTCGCTTCTGCTCCGAATGCTGCGGCTGTGTTCTTGACCGTCCTCTCCATCAGTACAGGTATGGCATCCCAGACTTCCTGGCTGAAGCAGCGGGTCGTTCCTTCCATATGGGAATTTTCTGCTACAACATTCCAGCGTGTTCCCGTTTCGATAGTGCCTACCGTCACTACCAGCGGATCCAGAGGAGAAGTCTGGCGGCTGGTCATGGCCTGCAAGTTATTTATAACGGCAGCTGTAACTACGGCAGCGTCAACACCCTGATGAGGGGCAGCACCATGAGTTCCCTTACCTTTTATATCTATCTTGAACAGGTCTGCAGAAGCCATCCTCGGACCGTCCATACAGCATATCTTTCCTGCTGGTATATCTGACCAGATGTGTATGCCGAAAGCAGCATCAACGCCTTCAAGAGCGCCTTGCTCGATCATGGATTTAGCACCTATTGCGGCTTCTTCTGCCGGCTGGAAAGCCAGCTTGACCGTACCGCACAGCTCGTCTTTCATATCATTGAGGATATGAGCTGCAGTAAGGAGCATTGAAATATGGCAGTCATGGCCGCAGGCGTGCATCACACCCTCGTTCTTGCTGGCATATTCAAGGCCTGTGGTTTCCTGAACAGAAAGAGCGTCTATATCTCCTCTGAGCAAGATGGTCTTTCCCGGCTTTGCTCCCTTGATGGTAGCCAGGACACCAGTCTCCAGACCGCATGCTACCCATGGCACTCCGATCTTGTCCAGTTCCTCTTTGATGACTTTGCTGGTGTTGTACTCCTTGGCGCTCACTTCCGGATTCTCATGGAAGTAACGGCGCATCTTCACCTGATAATCATTGTAATTTGAAGCAACATCTTTTATACTCATTTTTTTCACCTTCTATATGTAAAGATTTACATCGTAGCAATTATATTTGCGAACCATCCCGCTATTACTACTGATGTGATGGTAACCGTGATGAATCCGCCTACGATCATGGACGGGAACATCTTGCTCATCAGGTACTGGGTCTCTTCTTCAGTTTTACCCAGAGCGTTGCATGTTGACTCTGTGATGATGGCATCGCACGGGAAGCCGTACAGCGCCGTCAGACCGTTGGCAAATGCCAGAGGGAATGACATCTTGAGCACCTTAGCGATGATGAATGACATCACGGCCATACCGAACACACCTATGAGGATGAGGACGATCATAGGTACTATGATGGAAGCCAGCATTTCAGGGGTGCAGTCCTTGAGTCCGTCGAATACATACATCATCAGGGCGAACATGATGATCTGATAGGAGTTGGCCCTGTTGAGCAGATTGGTCTCCAGGAATCCCAGGGTTGTGAACAGAACACCCAGGAGAAGAGCCCATACTGCCCCGTGGAGCGGAGTCCACTCACCCAGCTTGATGGCCAGATATGCGATGATACCCAGCTTTCCGAGCATCAGTATAGGTGAGTTCCACTTGTCAGGGATCTTAGGGATGATGGTCTTTCTGTCGCTGTCATCTGCTACGGCAGTCATTCCTACATTGGCCATTTCTTTTCTGTCCTGCTCAGTGAGGACAACTTTTCCGGAACGGAAATCCTTGAGGAGCCTTCTGCCCTCAACCTGGAGGCAGATGGCAGTCAGCGGATATCCGGCAAAGCCCTGTACACAATACATGGCGATGGCAAATACGGCAGCTGTTTCAAATCCTGCTTTAGCAGCAGCTTCCTGCATCATGGTAGCAGCTACGATACCACCTGTAAGAGGCGGCAGACCTGCGATGACCAGCACTTTATCAATAAATATCGGCGCTACAAAATATCCCAGAGCGCACATTCCTGCAAGGCCTGCAAGGCAGACCACTATGGTCCTCCACTGCTGAGCCAGTTGCTTAAGGCTTATAACCGTACCCATATGGGTGATCAAAAGATAAATTCCGAGGGTGCTTCCGAAAGGTATGAGCAATGAATCGCTTACCAGTTCCTTTGGAAGTACTGTCCAGTATCCGATCAGCAGGACTACCGCAGTAACGAATACGGACGGAACCCAGGCTTTTGTGATCTTTGCCACAAAATCACCTATCAGGTAAGCTATGGCGCAGATAACAAACGCAAGCATAAAATTATACATTTCCTGTCTTCCTTTCTATGTATTTTTTATTAAAAAGATTCTTGTATGATTTTGTTTCTGAATCTTTTTTGACTTTTATCATTCTCTGCCGTTAAGATAGGCTGTGGCTGCCGTAACAAGAGCTGCGATGCCATACGGCATAGCGTCCTCTTTCATGGCGCACTTGGCGTTGTGGAGAGCGACCAGCTCGCCTTCGTGTCCGGCTTTTACCATCATATATACTCCCGGAGTCCCGGTCATCTCAGTATAGTAGCTGAAATCTTCACTGAAAGAATAAGGGTCTTTCTTTTCTGAAACATGCTCGGCTCCGATGGCTTCTGCCATGGCCTTCATGGTTTCCTCAGTCAGTTCGGGATCATTGTAACAGGCCGGATAGCCTTCGTAATGGTTTATATCAACTTTGGTCCCGGATATGGCTTCTACACCCTTTGCTATATTGAAAACCTGTTCAGTCACCTGTTTTCTGATCTCAGGAATATAGGAACGGGCAACTCCCCCGAACTTGGCCTCCTCAGGTATCACATTGGGAGCATCTCCGCTGTGGAAACTGCATATGGGGAAGATGACCGTCTCCATAGGATCGGTATAGCGGGACTGTATCTGCTGGAGCAAGGTGACCATCTGGCATGCTGCCAGTATCGGGTCCCTGGTCAGGTGTGGTGTTGAACCATGTCCTCCCTTGCCTTTTACCGTAACATCAAACAGGTCTACGGATGTTGTCAGCGGTCCCTTGTGAAATTCCACTTCGCCGACAACTGATTCATCAGGCACCAAATGAAGTCCAAAGATCACATCCACATGGGGATTCTCCATCACGCCCTTTTCTACCAGCTCTTTTGCCCCGCCGGGCAGAGTATCTTCGCTTGGCTGGAAGATCAGCTTGATGGTTCCGGAAAACTTGTCCCTGTTCTCACACAATATCTTTGCAGCACCAAGGAGCATGGAAGCATGCATATCATGTCCGCAGGCATGCATCATCCCAGGCACCTGGCTGCTGAACGGAAGTCCTGTTTCCTCCTGTACAGGAAGAGCATCGATATCGGCTCTGACTGCCGCGCACAAACCGGCATTTCCCTGACCAGTTCCGTGAATAAGGGCAACAGCTCCTGTCGGCATTGGCGACTGTATCTCGTCAACACCATACTCCATCAGTTTTTCTTTGATGAGCGCAGTCGTCCTGACTTCTTTTCTTCCGATTTCAGGATGTCTGTGTATTTCCCTTCTTATTTCTATTATTTCAGGCATTATCTTTTCAACGGCCTGCAAAATGTGTTCCATTTTTTCACCTCGAAAAAAATTTACACTCCATATTATCACATTTTCTTGACAAAATCAATAGTATTTGTACTTTTTGACAGATTATCTGATGATATTTTGTTAATCAAGACACAAACTCATCATTTGTCTGACGACATAAAAAAAGTTCCACTCTCTGCAGGTATTTCCGGCAGATGGTGAAACTCTTTTTTGTACATTACATTATCTTTTTCAGTATTATCGGCGTAAATATGGTCGTGGCTATTACAACCAGGACTACAGCAGGCATCAGGGTGAGGCTCAGAAGTCCCATCTCGCTTCCCTTTTGGGCTACGATAAGGGCAACTTCTCCTCTGGAAACCATGCCAACACCGACCTGTACCGATTCCTTCCCGCTGAAGCCGCATATCTTTGCTCCAAGGCCGCAGCCAATTATCTTGGTCAATATGGCTATTATCAGCAGTACTATTGAGAATGCTATTATCGTGCCTGTCATTCCTTCCAGGTTGACTTTAAGTCCTACGCTGGCAAAGAATATCGGTGAAAAGAATATATAGGAAGGAACATTTATCTTCCTGTAGATCTCATGCTTGATCCCGTGGCTGGACAGGAACAGTCCAAGAAGATATGCTCCCGTGATATCCGCAACGCCGAAAAAGTGTTCTGAAGCAAATGAGATCAAAAGGCACGCCGCAAGGATATAAGTGCTGGCACGCTGCTTTTTGATATTGCTGTCTATAATGTTCTTTCCTTTTGAAAGGATCAGCGCCAAAACCGCCATACATATGCCGTACAGCAGTATTTTTATAAGTACGCCGCTTACAGACACATCGCTGTCTTTGAAGCTGGAAACTATGGTGAGCACCACAATGCCGATTATATCATCCAGTACCGCTGCTCCCAAGATCGTGTTTCCTACTTTGCCGTCCAATTTGCCCATTTCTCTCAGGGCTTCCACAGTTATGCTTACTGAGGTGGCCGTAAGCACCACACCTACGAATACGGCTTTCAGTATATCATCAAATCCGGTCGCACCTGCTTCAAAGAAAAAGTAATAGCAGACTGTTCCCCCGATCAGCGGGACGATAACTCCTATGCCTGCTACGGTAAGGCAGGTGAGGCTGTTTCTCTTGATCTCGTTGATATCGGTGTCCAGTCCAGCCAAAAACATGAGCATGATAACGCCGATTTCCGCCGTATAATCTAAAAAGTCTGTCTCAGCTATGAGACCCAGTCCCGTAGGCCCTATCAATACACCTGCCAGCAAGGCGCCTACTACCTGCGGCATGCTCACTTTTTTGGTCAGGTCGCCGAGAATCTTTGTGGAAAGAATTATTACAGCGACACTGACCAAAAATCCGTACTCCATAATGGTTACCTCCTAAATTACTTTATTTTAGCACCACAGTTTCCCATTATAGAACTTTGCTTTTTCTATTTCAACCCTAAAAAATGTTTTTTCGTATGCTTAGCGCTTCCTTTTCACCTGTAAAAAATACGCAAAAAAAGGACCGCTTTTTTTAAAGCGGTCCTGAAAAACCTGTGTTTGAAGGCTTATTTTGTTGAAGCGTCGTAAAGAGCTTCTGCGTTGTCCCATTCAGCTATTATCTCAGGGATCACCTTGTACAGGTCGCCAACGATGGCATAGTCAGCGATTTCCATGATAGGAGCTTCAGGGTCTTTGTTGATGGCAACGATGCAGTTGGAAGTCTGCATTCCTGCCAGGTGCTGGATAGCTCCGGAAATTCCGCAGGCGAAATAGATTTCAGGCTTAACGGTTGTTCCGGTCTGTCCAACCTGGTGTGAGTGATCGATCCAGCCGGCGTCTACAGCAGCACGGGATGAACCTACAACTCCGCCAACCTTGTCAGCGAACTTCTGGATCAGTTCAAATCCGGACGCATCTCCCAGGCCTCTTCCGCCGGAGCAGATGATCTTGGCGTCGGTCAGGGATACCATTTCCTTCATGGACTTAACGATATCCTTGATCTCGATCCTGATGTCTTCCTTGGAGATCTCTGGCTTAACATTTACGATCTCGCCGGTTGCTCCAGGTACTCTGTCCTGCTTCTGCATTACGCCAGGACGAACGGTGGACATCTGAGGTCTTGTCTTAGGGCAGATGATGGTAGCCATCAGGTTTCCGCCGAAAGCAGGACGAGTCTGCTTGATACCTGTTGAAGGATCGTTCGGGTCCAGTGTGGAAGTATCAAGAGTAGTATTGGCCTTTGCAAATTCGATGTATTTTGAAACCTTAACATCCAGGTGAGTACAGTCAGCAGTCAGACCGGTGTTGCATCTTGCAGCGATACGAGGTGCGAAGTCACGGCCGATGTGAGTAGCTCCGTAAAGAACTATCTCAGGCTTGTACTCGTCGATGAGCTGTTTCATAACCTTGGTGTAACCGTCGGTAGTATAGTTTTCCAGAAGCGGATCCTGAACCAGGTAAACCTTTTCAGCTCCGTATTCGAAACATTCCTGAGCCAGGTGATCGATGTTGTTTCCGATCAGTACTGCGCAGATCTGAGTATCTTCGCTGATGTCCTTAGCCAGCTTCTTGCCTTCTCCGAGAAGCTCAAGGGCAACATTCTGGATCTTGCCCTGTCTCTGTTCAGCAAATACCCAAATGTGCTTATAAGCTGACAGGTCAACTTTTTCAGCTTCAGGAGCAGCTTCGATAGCGCCGAACTTACATTTTGATACGCAAGCGTTACAGTTTGTGCACTTGCCTTCGTCAACAACAGCTTTTCTGTCTGCCATTGATAATGCATCGAAAGGGCAAGCTTTTACGCAAAGGGTGCAGCCTTTACAATTATCTTTTATAATCTTAATTGCCATTTCTATTCCTCCCTCAAATTAGATGATGTGCTTACCTTTAAGCTGGATCAGCAGATTCTTAGCCTGTTCGTTTTCAGTATCTCCGGCGATGACCTGACCAGGAGCCTTAGGAGCAGGTGTGAATGATCTGAACACATTGGTCGGGGAAGCTTCCAGACCTACTTTGTTCAGGTCAACTTCGATATCCTTGGCGTTCCATACTTTGATGTCTTTCTTTCCGAAGATTCCGGCCATGCTCATATATCTTGGCTCGTTGAGTTCCTTGATGGCTGTGAGCATGCATGGAGTCTGAATGGCGATCAGTTCATAACCGTCTTCCATCTGTCTCTTAACAGTGATGTCTTTCATGTTGTCGTCCATGTGGAATTCTTCAACATATGTAACCTGAGGAAGGTTTAATTTTTCAGCAATCTGCGGTCCAACCTGAGCAGTGTCCCCGTCGATAGCCTGACGGCCGGCAAAGATCAGGTCTGCAGGTCCGTTGTCCTTTTCCCATTTTCTGATAGCTGCTTCCAGAGTGTTGGATGTAGCCCAGGTGTCTGATCCGCCTACAGCTCTGTCAGAGATCAGGATACCTTCGTCAGCTCCCATTGCTATACATTCAAACAGCAGATCGGCGGCCTGCGGAGGTCCCATAGATATAACGGTAACTGTAACATCTTCAAATTTATCTTTTATCTTCAGTGCTTCTTCCAGAGCGTTGGCGTCGTCGTGGTTGAGGATTGATGGAACGCCGTCTCTGATCAATGTTCCTGTTTTAGGGTTTATTTTTATAACATTTGTATCAGGAACCTGCTTTGCGCATACTAAAATCTTAAATGCCATTTCAATTTCCTCCTACAATCTTATTTCTTGAAAGTCTTACCAGCGATAACCATTCTCTGAACTTCTGAAGTTCCTTCGTAGATCTCGGTGATCTTGGCGTCTCTCATCATTCTCTCTACCGGATAATCCTTGGTGTATCCGTAACCGCCGTGGTACTGAACACACTTGGTAGTAACTTCCATAGCAGTCTCAGCTGCGAACAGCTTGGCCATTGCAGCAGCTTCGCCGTAGTTCATGTGCTTGTCTTTCATGTCGGCAGCTTTGTAAACCAGAAGTCTTGCAGCTTCGATCTTGGTCTTCAGGTCAGCCATGGAGAACTGCAGGGCCTGCATCTGGGACAGCTTCTTGCCGAACTGCTTTCTCTGCTGCATGTATTCAACAGTTACATCGAAAGCTCCCTGAGCGATACCCAAAGCCTGGGAAGCGATACCGATACGGCCGCCGTCCAGAGTTGACATGGCAACTTTGAATCCTTCGCCAACCTGACCCAGAAGTCTGTCAGCAGGGATCTCGCAGTTCTGGAAGATAAGCTCAGTAGTTGAAGATGCGCAGATACCCATCTTGTCTTCTGTCTTACCGATGGAGAATCCAGGGTCGTCTTTTTCTACGATGAAAGCGGAAATTCCGTGGTTTCCTTTTGATTTATCTGTCATGGCCATAACAACGAATACATCGGCATATCCACCGTTGGTGATGAATACCTTTGCTCCGTTGATGATCCATTTGTCTCCTACCAGTTCAGCTCTTGTCTGCTGTCCGCTCGCGTCGGTACCCGCATTTGGCTCGGTCAGTCCGAAAGCGCCTAATTTCTTGCCGCTCAGCAGGTCAGGCAGGTATTTTTTCTTCTGTTCTTCATTGCCCCAGTTGAAGATAGGCCAGCAGCACAGGGAAGTGTGAGCAGAGCAGATAACGCCTGTTGAAGCGCATACTCTTGACAGTTCCTCTACTGTGATAGCGTAGGAGATGTGATCTCCGCCGGCTCCACCGTATTCAGTCGGGAACGGTACTCCTAACATTCCGTATTTGGCCATTTTTTCAACGGTTTCTACAGGGAATCTGTGTTCCTTGTCAATGTCCGCAGCTAACGGTTCAACTTCGTTAGTGGCAAATTCTCTTACCATTTTTCTTACGAATTCCTGTTCCTTCGTTAGTTGAAAGTTCATTTAAATGCCTCCTTAAATTATTAATAACGGGTCCGATTTGGACAGTATCCGTATTCTTGACTTTAAACACGCCATACATATTTATTAAACCACTTTTTTGTTAAATGAGCAACAAAAATTTGTGAAATTTTGCGAAAAAAGTCGAATTTTTTTGCAGTATTTTGTGGAAGCCTTATTCTATAGCCACTGCCATGCATTTCAGCGCCCTTTTTTCTATCCTGCATACCTGCACCTGGGATATGCCCAGCGCTTTCGCTACCTGGGTCTGGGTCATATCTTTGTAATACCGCATGACTATAACCTGCCTTTCCTTCGGTGCAAGGCTGCTGATGGCTGCTGCGATATCGATCTTTGTCACATTCAGATCCTCATCGGAGGATGATATGTCGATCTTTTCGTATTCTTCAAAATTTGTCATGGCATCTGCGGCCCTCAGGGCCTGTTCGACTTTATCTTCGGTCAGCCCGGCTGCGGCCGCCAGTTCGCTCAGCCTGGGCGATCTGCCGTTGGCGGCAGTGAAATCATTTTCTGCCCTGCGCACGGCGGCGGCTTCGGCCTTTAAGCTCCGGCTGACCTTTATGGCTCCATGGTCCCTGATCTGTGATTTGATCTCGCCGGTTATCAGCGGGACTGCATAAGTGGAAAATTTAAGGCCTCTTTCCGGTTCAAACCGTCTGGCTGCTTTGATCAGCCCTATATATCCTATCTGTATAAGATCTTCTGCATCTTCCCCATAAATATGGGAAAGCCGCAGTGCTACCGACTTTACCAGCCCGGTGTTTTCTGCGACTATCTGTTCCAACTTCTTTTCTTTATCAGAAACCATAATATGTATCCAGCTTTTTTATCATAGTTACCGTTGTACCCTGGCCGGGTCTGGAATCGACTTTGATCTTATCCATGAAACTCTCCATTACCGTAAATCCCATACCTGACCTGTCCTGTCCCGTATCGGTGGTAAAAAGCGGTTCCATTGCTCTGGCTATATCTTCGATCCCTATGCCATGGTCAGTTACTTTTATCATTATGGTGTCGTCTGATATGAAATTGAATTCCATATATACTTCTCCGCCTTCGTTCTGATATCCGTGTATGGCCGCATTGCTGAAAGCTTCCGAAACGGCGGTCTTTACTTCTGTAAGCTCTTCTACCGTAGGATCTGCCTGAGAAACATATGCTGAAGCTATGGCCCTTGCCAATGCCTGATTTTCCAATATCCCTGACATCTGCACCTTCATCTCCCTGTTCATTTATGAAACTTCCTTTCCGTTTAATCTGCCTGTTGCTTCGTCTTTTGTATCGTAATAATCGATAATGGAAAAGACGCCTGCCATGTTCAATATATTCCGTATCTGCTTTGAGCAGCCGCATATGGCCATGTTTCCGTCCCTTTGTCCCATCCTCCTGTATCTGCCTAGTATCATCCCTATGCCTGAACTGTCCATAAATGTTACTTTTGTGAAATCCAGTATCAGCTTTTGTGACCTGTGGCTGTCCATGGCTTTGTCTATCCGTTCCCTTACTCTCTCTGCCCCGTGATGGTCCAGTTCTCCGAAAAGTTCGGCGATCAGGATGTTCCCCGTGACGCTGAATATTATCTCCACTGAAGACCCCTCCTTTTTTTCTTGCAATTACATTATACTACCGGCCAAGGGACTTGTCTTTGACATAAAAGGTCGAGAACAGACTACTTTTGTCAGATGGGGCATTGGAGTTGTGGGGGCGGCTGTATGTGCGGACATATGGGGCGGTCGAGGGTCACGATACGCGAGGGTTGTGGTATGCACAGAGCGGGCCAAGTTGACGGAATTGCGGAGTATGCGAAGGTGTGCACAGAGCGGGCCAAGTTGACGGAAAATGCGCAGAATACACCGATATCATTGTTTTTTGCTGATTTAGGGGGAGCAACTACACCCATATCATGATTTATCCTCATAACAGGGGGACTGAAAAAGCCTTCTTTTTAGGTTTTTCTGTAATTTTGACAACTATAGTTGTCAAAATCAGAGTCCAAAGCGATTTTCTTTCCCCCTGAAAAGAAAAAAAGAACCCATTTGGGTGGAGCCAATCCCCCTGGATCATGGATTCTTTGCTTTTTCGGTGGAAAAAGGCCCGCAAGAGGCTGTCCAGGCAGCGGCCCGGCCAACGGCCGTCACTCCCGTTCAAGATCCGCGATCTCTCCCATATCCGGCAGCCACACGGAAGAGCCGTCGACAAACTTACTGTCATCCTCGGCCTGCCCTCTGATGGTAGAAGGTATGATCCCGTCAAGCTGCCCCCGCACACTTTGAGCCCTCAGCAGGCAAAACTGCCTGATGGTCTCCGCTCCCGTCAAAAAATCCTCATAAGAGCAAAATGCTGTGGGATCCTTTTCCACATATGTCCCGATCATGGCAACGGTCGAGCCGACCAGTTCTTCAAAGCGTCCGCTCTCAAAATACTCTGCGATAAACTGGTCGAAATACTGATGGTAAAGATCAAAATTTTCTTCCTGCAGCATCAGATTGTGATACATGGGCCGTTTCAGCATCACATCTCCGGAAGCCGGCGTATCTATAGGATAGTTTATATAAAGCTCCGCGTCATTTATGGGCTCCGGCATACCAAGAGAATATGTGGCAAAGGCCAGATTGTAGTCCCACGGTATCATGGAAAGAAGCCCGTCCTCCTCGTAGAGAAAATAATTATGGCCCGTCGGCCCCAGATAGCTGTCCAGATTGACCACAAAAACCTGCACCGTAAAATACCTTATGACCTGGTCGATATTTACCGCCTGCGCAAGATCGTCTCCCTCAGCAAGTATCCTCAGCGACTCTATCAGCCTCTGCTGATCCTCCAGGTCGATGTCCGTCTTTGCCGTACGGAAAATATTATCATAGGCGGCCGGATCCTGGCCCGAATACATCAGAGCCACATCTCTGTTCTCGTCCTCAAGGGACTTATAATCCGGTTTGTACATCTTTCCGCCGGAATTGCCGAAGTTCCTTTTGATAAAGGCTTCTTCCGGTTCTTCAACTGCCAGGAAGAGGCCATAGTCCTGACCGTTTATGGTCACCCAGGTATAAGATGTCAGCGGAGCCGGTACACCCATGAACCGCATCATATCATATGCCAGATAGTTTTTCATATAGCTGTTGTCCTGGAAAGCGCAGTCCAGAGACATCTTGTCCAGCCCGTAGTAGCTGCCGCCTTCATCAAAATGGTCGAACTCGATCTTGAGGCTGTATCTGTGGTGGCCATATTTATTTATCAGGTTTTTAGAATTGTTGCCCTTGACCCTTATGCCCGCTGCGGAAAAATTTTCCCCGTCGATGGTTATGTCTCCCCTTACATACTCCTCCTCCAAAGCCGAGTCAAAAAAGCTTTCCGGATCGTCAATCTCTATGTTTATATTATGTACATAGCTGTCGTCAAAAAGAGCTTCCTCATAAGGCGGATGAGCCGAAGCTCTGCTTATCCCCAGTTTTTCCCCATTCATAAATACCGCCGTGATGACCACGGCGGCTATGGCAGCGATGATACATATCCTGTCGATGGCCTTGCGATTTAACATCCTGATCTCCGTCTATCCCATGTAATCGCCGTTATATGACACCAGCACGGCGTCCGTCACATTTTCTGTCCCCGCAAGAGCGTTGATAAAATCCGAATCTTCGTCCTTGAGCCGTACTTCGTAGTTGAGCTCTATCCTGCCTGATGTAACGGTCTTGCTCTTGAGGGAAAAGGCTTTTACACTGTTTTTTACTATCTCTTTCACCTGTTCTTCAGCCTCACGGCAAGCACAGGTGACTATCAATATGTATGGCCGCCCTTCTCCTCTCTGCGATGAAAATATCAGCAGTATCAGTCCGATGAAAAGGCTCCCGAACACTGCCAGGGGCAGGAAGCCGGCCGCCAGCACGATGCCCGCCGCAATGCTCCAGAAAAGAAAGGCTATATCCACAGGATCCTTGATAGCCGTCCGGAAACGGACGATGGACAGGGCGCCTACCATTCCAAGAGAGAGGATGATATTGCTGGTCACAGCCATGATGAGCAAGGCAGTGATAAGAGTCAGTGCAATAAGTGTCACCCCAAATGAGGCCGAATACATCACACCGCTGTAGGTCCTTTTGTATATGAAAAAAATGAACAACCCCACCAGAAAAGCCAGCACCATGGTCATGGCCATATCCAGCACCGATATGGCGTCTGCATTTTCTAAAAAACTCGATTTGAAAATATCCTGAAAAGTCATATCGTCTCCTGTTTCCATCTCGCCTGCGCCCTGGATGCGGGCCGTGAGATCCGTTTTCATTACCTGTATTTCCGGCACGCAGCGTATTTTGAATAACTTTGAGTTTTCCTGCCGGGAACCTGTACCGCCATCCTGACTATGTCAGGCAAAAACTCATCGTATTTTATTTCCAGGACGGTAAGGCCCGTGTCGTCTGCCGGCAGCGACGGTCCTCCATTGAGAAATGCTTCCGGGCTGTATCCGGCCCTGATATTTCTGTCAAGGGTCACCCGCACATTGGCCGGGCCGAACACAAATGCTTCCCGGTCATATATCACCATCGCCGCAGGTCTTAACCGCTGTCCTCTTATCTTGCTGTAAAATTCCATCATAAGCGGATCGCCGGATCTGAGCAGAAAGCCGTGATCGCCCTCCAATATCATGGCCGCCTGCCCGCAGGTCAGCCGTGCTGCATACTTTGCACACAGACCGTTTATCTTTATCTTTTTTTCCAGCCGTATAAATGACATATCATTGCCGTAATACCTCAGCCGGAATTTTTCCCGCCTGTCTGTGCCGTCTGTTTTCTGCCGCAGGGCCAGGTCCTCAGGAGTATCAAAATACAGGCTGGTCACCTTATATGTCCCGTCTGCCCCGCTGTTGCCATCCCGGCGGAAAATATGACGAAGCCGGGAAGCCAATATATGATCGTCTCCCCGGTTGATCATCTGTTTAAGTTCGTGCCTGAACCTGACGGGATCTTTTTCTAAAATGATCTCTCCCATTTCTGTTTAATCTTCATATCCGGAATCGCCGTAGTTTGAGCTGCTGTAGTTGGTGGTCCCGCCATCATCATAATTGGTCGAACCATAATTGGTACCGCTGTCATAATTGGACGAACCGTAATTGGTGGTCCCGCCGTCGTCATAATTGGTCGAACCATAATTGGTATTTCCGTAGTTGCTGTTTCCGTAATTCCCGCCGGAAGATGACTGGCCCGATGACGGAGCAGGGGCCGATGATGCGCCATTTCCTGATTGGGCCTGAGATCCGGATGATGCGGAAGCATTTTGAGAGCCGGACGCAGACTGGGAGGCCCCATATGCTGAATCATTATAGTCCGTTACACCGTCGCTGCCTGTGCCGTAGTCGGTATCGCTGTAGTCGGTAACTCCGTCGTTATCAGGGCCGTAGTCAGTATCTCCATAATTGGTCCAGCCGTAATTGCTTTCTCCGAGAACATCTATCAGGGCAGAAACGCTGTTGGTCACCGTATATTGCTGGAGATCTTCCACTATGGTGCTCAGAAAATCGTCGCTGGGCAGATAGGAGCCGCTTTCTACTTCCAGAGTTATCTTGTTGCCTTCTCCTTCAATCTCCTCAGCAAAATATCCTGCCTCGTTTATCATCTCTACCAGTTCTCTGATGACCTGGTCGCAAGATTTTCCTTCATATCCGGAGTATCCCGCTATGATATTTTTTCCGTCATCATTGACACCTTCGATCTTGGTGACATCACCGTTCTTATCATAGGTTACCGCAATGTCAGGATTGACCTTGATCCTTATAACGCCTGTATCCGCTTCAAGCTGTCCTCCTGCTGAGGCGGACTGATCCTGACCGCAGCCGGTCATCAGACCTGCACACATTATAAGTACGAGCATCATGGCCGTTATGGCTGTCAAAGTTTTCTTTTTCATGGTTTTACTCTCCTTTTCTCAGCTTATTCAGATTTCGTCATCTTTTATTTGCTTTTGTATGTAGTTTACGAAGTCCCAAGTCAAAAATCGGGGTAGCCTGAAAAAATATTTTCACTCGTCGTAACCGCTGTCTCCGTCGCCATCATCGTCATCGTCGTCGTCATCATCTCCGCCGTCATCGTCTCCGTAACTGCTGGAACTGTCGCCATAATTGCTGGAATCATCAGAGGGATCTCCATAGCCGCTGGAACCGCTGCCGGCGCTTCCAGAGCCGCTCCAACTGCCTCCCGATGACGAGCCGCCGGAGTTCTGCGATCCGGTATCAGCCCCCTGATCCTGGCTCGCCGGCGGCTGGTTTCCTGAGGACTGTCCGTTGGCCCCTGAGCCTGATACCGCTGCGGAACCAGTCTGATCGCCTGAAGATGAACTGTAACTGCTGTCGCCATAGCCGCTTTCGCCATAACTGCTGTCACCGCCGTTTCCATCCGGCAATGTAACCGTATGCGCGTTTTCCTCCCTTGAGCCATCTCTGACATTGTACTGCCCTCCTATATGGATCTGGACTTCATAGATGATCGACTGCTGCGTTCTGTTTTTCCAGTCATCATCATCGGAATCTACGGTGATGGTGATATTTCCGTTTTCTGTCAGGTATCCCATTTCGATGGCCTTGTCTGCCAGTTCATCTGCCACATGATCTGCTGTTTTTCCAAAGGCGCTGTATCCCTCAAGCAGATCACGGCCGTCCTCGTTTATGCCTTCTGCCTTTATCACTCTGTCCAGTCTGTTTACCGATATCTCCACCTGGGGATTTATATCCATGTTTATGGTTCCGATCGATTTCAGCACCAATTCGTACGAACCAAACATCATCAGGCACAGACATGCGGCTGCCGTCAGAGCAAAGGTCAGTGCTCTGTTTTTTCTTCCCGACCCCGGCTTACCAGCCTCTGCACCGGTGTCATCCAAGTTTTCGTCTGTACCGCTTTCTATTACAAAGTCTGTTTTCTGGCCGACGCTGTAGCCAAGGTTGGCTACCTTGAGGAATCTTCCTTCACTGTCCAGGACTATAGCATAAGCCCTGTGACATTCCATTACCATATAGCTCATGCTCCGGTCCCTCCTTTTACTGTTTTTTTGCCCACCTGCCTGATATGTCCTCTTATTATTTCAAACCCGTTGGTAAATGCAAGGAGAAGCGCCACGATATATTTGCGGTGCCTTTCTATGGTCTTTCTTTCGACACCGGAAAGCTTTGTCAGCTCTGCCACCGGGAGTTTTTTTGTTTCGGTCAGCTTTTCCATCATCTCCGGACGCCCGGCGGCGACCTCCACCACGCTCTTGCAGGCTCTGAAAGTCCTTTCCTGTTTTGGGCAGTTCTGCGAAACATCGGCCAGCGAAAGGCCATATGCCGCAAGAGTCTCTGAAAACTCCGCTATCTCCTGGCATGCAGCCAGTCTGTCGTGCCGTTCTTTTATATCTTCTCTGCCTTTATCAAGCTTTTCTATGACAGACTGCATATCATCTTCAACGCCCAGGTTTACTTCCGCTATGCCCCGCCTGTATCTTGCCTCTTTCCTGTGATAGTCTGTTATCCTGCTTTTTATCACCAGAGAGGCATAATTCAAAAATGACCCTTTTGTCCTGTCATATCCCATGATGGCTTCGTGAAAAGCAAACATGGCCACCTGTATCTCATCTTCACCGGCGGCTGATGACTGTTTTTTCATATTCTTAGCTGCTTCCGACCTGATATACGGCATATATTCCCTTATCAGTAAATCTGCCCTGTCTGTATTTGCTTTGGCTGCTTCCACTTTTTTTACTATTTCGTGGTTACGGTCTGTCAACTCTTACACTTCCTTAAAATAGATTACGCTCAAAAAGCGCGTTTTTTGGGGTCGCGCGCTTATTTTTTCATAATGTTTTAGAAAAGTATATATAAAATATGAAATTATTCTACCAACAGTCCGTAAATTTTGTATCAAATATGTGTAAAATATCCGTCAGACCCATTGCGCATCCTCTGCAGCACATGCCCGAATGCATGAACGGCGTTCTGCTTTCCTTTGCAAGTAAGGAAAGTGATAACAAGAAAGCATACATATCTGTGAGCTTGATCTGGCAATGCTGCGGGATTACCGCAAGAATGAAGTGTTTGGCAATGCTTATCGTCATCCGGAAAAATATGGCCTTCTGACCAAGGCAAAGTAAACGGGAATTTATCTTTCCTCAAGCAAAAAGTCCCACTTTCTGCCTGTTTGGGCGAACAGCGGGACTTTTTCCCTTATGGGGTTATTTTTCTGTGATACTATCAGGCTGATCTGCTATATCAAATATCTTCTTTCCTCTCAGATATGTCTGTTCAACCTTTATATCCTTGATATCATCCGGTATTGTCTTTTGGATATCCCTGTCTATGACTACAAAGTCAGCCGACTTTCCTATCTTTATGCTGCCTTTGCTTTCCTCACAGAAGCAGGCGTAAGCGCTGTTGATGGTAAACAGTCTCAGAGCCTGATCGAGGGTCAGATCCTGCTCAGGTTTCCAGCCTCCTGCCGGATTGCCGTCAAGATCTTTTCTGACCATTGCAGCATAGATATTTTCCATCACATTCAGTGATTCCACAGGGCAGTCTGAGCTTCCCGTCGGATGGAGGCCAAAGTCAAAGAAACTCTTCCAGTCATAGGCGGTGGCAGCCCTTTCAGGTCCGAGCCTGTCATCCAGTATCTTAAGGTCATAGTTCAGGAATATGGGCTGTATATATGCTATGAGGTTCAGCTTTTTCATCCTTTCAAGCTGCGCAGGCGTCGTAACCTGGCAATGGATTATGCCATGGCGTTCGTTAAGACGGGGCCAGTTTTGCTGCGCTTCTTCAATGGCGTCCATCACCTCGTCTACAGCGCCGTCTCCTATGGCGTGGATGGCTATCTGCATACCGGCCTCGTGGCACATCTTTACCATCGCTCTGAGGTTTTCGGTGGTAAACAGGAGCATTCCCCTCTGTGACGGGTCGTCAGAATACGGCGCATTGAGGTAAGCGGTCCTGGCGCCCAGGGCACCGTCGGAAAGGAGTTTAAGAGGTCCAAGAGTGTACATGCCCTCGCCCAGGTTCCATCCGGTGTGATAACCGTTGTCAAGAAAGTCCTGGATCTTTTCCACGGCAGGCAGGTTGCACTGCTCATAAACTCTGATCTTCAGCTTTCCTTCCTCTATAAGTTCAGTATATGCCTGGATCACTTTTTTATAGTTGGTCGGCACATCTTTGAAATCGTCAGAATGTATCTCCACTATGCCGTGAGCTGCCGCTTCGTCCTGTGCCAGCAGGATCAGTTCCTTTATCTCCTCCACTTCCTGCTCAGGGATAGCGTCAAGTATGCACGCTCTGGCCCTTTCCCTGAAAATACCAAGAGGTACTCCGTTCTCGTCAAGATCTATCTGTCCGCCGTCAATATGGGGAGCAGAGTTTTCCATGCCTATCATCTCAAGGCCCTTGCTGTTGGTAACGATGACATGTCCGCATGTCCTCACAAAGCAGAGAGGATGTTCGGTGGTTATCTTATCAAGGTCATACCTGGTGATGAACCTGGCTTCATCTTTAAAATGATCCTGGTTCCAGCCCCTTCCTCTTACCCACTTTCCGGCAGGCACATGATGATCTTCTATGTACTTTCTGCTCTTTTCTATAAGACCGGTTATGCTGTCGCAGTCGTTGTGGTTAATATCTTTCAGGAGCATTCCCAGTGAAAGTATGTGCATATGGGTCTCGAAGAAAGCCGGCAGGACTGTCTTGCCACCCAGGTCTACCATTTCACCGTCCGCCGCAGCCTCTTTCACCTGGCTGTCCGTACCGGTCTTGATGAATCTGCCGTCCTCCACGGCAAAAGCCTGTATGTTATCACCCTCAAGGGTTATGATGTTTCCGTTGTAATATACTGTTTTCATGTTCTTCTCCTGAGAAAAAGCCGGCTGCGCCCTGCATAGCATGTGACAGCCGGCCATCTTTAGTTTATGCGGTTTCTTCTTTACTGTCCTTTTGATCTTTATCCTTTTTAAGCTTTTTCTGCTTATCGCCTGCATGAGCGATCTTGAACCCGGTTATGGAGTATATGAGTTCAAATACAACGCTCATGTAAGTCATAGGAGCAAAGATAACAAATTCCATTACCGGAACGCCTAAGGTCGTTGAATAGAAAGCCCCTGATAAGCTCCACGGGATACAAGGTGCAAGGGCGGTACCCGTATCTTCCATGGTCCTTGACAGGTTCTTTTTGTCCAGCCCGAACCTGTCGTACAGGTCTTTCATCATGTTTCCTATGATGATGAAAGATACATAGTAGCTTATCACTACCATGAAAAGTATGGTGTGCAGGAAGATGGCTGAAATGAGCAGCTGTCTTTCGCTCTTGATGGTATTGCTCAGCTTGTCTATGATTGCAAGTACAGCTCCGGAAGCTTTCAGAGGACCTCCGAATACGCCTGCGGCGAGTACCATTACGATGGTCCCCAGCATGCTGTTAAGTCCGCCTCTTATAACAAGGGTGTCAACGATCTCAACTCCGGTCGGCTCTGCATATCCGCTGGCCATGGCGTTGATGACATCCATAAATGAAGCGCCCTGGAATACCCATGCCAGTACCATTGCTACAAGGATCCCTGAGAAGAAAGTAGGCACGGTAGGCTTCTTAAGAACTATGAGAGCTATGACCACTACCGGAGGTATCAGCATTATAGGATTGATATTAAATGTGCTGTCAAGAGTAGACAATATTATATCATACTCTGCACTTTCTATGGTAGAACCGGTGTGGTTCAGTCCCAGTATCGCATAAAGCACCAGTGATACCACCAGCGACGGCACCGTGGTCCACAGGAGATATTTGATATGATCCACAATATCTACATCGCATACTGCCGATGACATTACTGTCGTATCTGACAATGGAGAAAGCTTGTCTCCAAACAGTGCTCCTGTGGTGATCGCTCCTGCCGTATATGCCGGAGGGATTCCAAGTCCTATGGACACTCCCATGAGAGCAACTCCTGCAGTGGAAATAGTTCCCCATGAGGTGCCTGTCATTATGGACATGAGCGCACCTATGAGGCATGTAACCACCAGGAATATCCCAGGGCTTATGAACTGCATTCCGTAATATACCAGTGACGGGATGGTGCCTGAAATAGTCCATGTTCCCACCAGCATACCTACGCACATGAGTATCATGACCGGTGAACACATGGATTTGAAGTTTTCTTTGATCTCGGTTTCAATATCGTCCCATTTCACTCCCCATATCATGGCAAGGGCGCAAACAGGGGCAGCAGCGCAGAGCAGTGAAACAGAAGTATCCGCAGCAAGCCATGCTTTCACTATTATTATGACCGCTATGGCTATCACCAGCAAGATTACGGCCTGTCCAAAGCTGACTCTTTTCTTTTCTTCCATAATCGCATTCCTTTCATAATTGCTGAATTGATTTTGTAAGGAGCGCTCTTATCTTTTGGGCCGGCTGGCCCTTCCGAAAAACCTTCCCCTAAAGGCTGTCCGGATCTGACATGTCAACTTACTAACAAAATAATCGAAAGGAATGGATTTTTCCAATATAAAATAGGGCATGAGTTTATGACACAAAAAGCATAAAAAAGAGGATCCCATCCTCTTTTTCACATGTGCATCCGCTGCATTTTTCTTATGTTTCTTTAAAATACTCTTTCAGGAACTCATAAAACAGCACGGCAGCAGATCCCTTGTAATAGGGCCTGTTCCATCTGACATATATGGTCCTGCGGCACGGCGGGTCGAATCGCCGGAACTCCACAGCAGAATAGTCATCCAGCTCCCATGTTTTTTCAGGGAAAAAGGCCGGAGCCATCCCCTGGCTGATTATCCTGCGCAAAGTCACCGGGCTGTCCGTTTCAAAACTTATGTTTAACCTGGCGCCTGCCTGCTTCACATACTTTTCTGTTATATCTCTCACCGGCCTTCCTCGGACCAGTGAAGCGATCTTGATGTCAGCTAGATCTGATAAACGCAGCACCCCCCCCCGGACATACATCGCAGCTTTTAGGTACGGCCAGCAGGATATCTTCTTCCAGCAGCACCGTTGAGTTTTCGGGTTCTTCTCCCGGAACAGCGGAGTTGACTATCAGGTCCAGCGATGAAATTGAATTGTCCTCGTGGTAGTGCTGCAATACCCTGAGATTTATATTAGGGTATCTTTCTTTGAATTTTCCCATTATATCTACAATGAGGCTGGACATGGAATAAAATCCCACGCTCACCGCCATATCTCTTCTGTTTTTCATCTCTGACAGTTCGTCCCTCATGCTGTCTACCGCATTAAGTATCTGGGTGCAGTACCGCAGGAATATCCGGCCGTTTTCATTGAGTTCGATCTTGCGGCCTTTCCTGTCAAAGAATTCCATTTCAAATTCATCTTCAAGCCGTCCTATCATCCTTGAAAGGGATGACTGGGAGATGCAGAGCTCATCGGCCGCCTGGGTCAGTGTCCTTGAATGGGCGATCTTATAAAAATATCTGAGTTGTAACAGTTCCATCGTTTTATTCCTTTCAGACAATCAACTTATAACTGATTTTATATTGGAAAGGGTTAAAAATCAAGAGTATACTTTCAGACAACCGGCCTGAGCCGGCAACAGATATGTCAGAAAAGAGGGATAAATATGATAAACGGGGCAGCCATCATCTCCGGCTGTATGTTATTCGGCTTTTTCATAGGAAACATCATAGGAAGCCTGGTAGGCATAGATTCCAATGTGGGCGGCGTAGGATTCGCAATGATAATGCTGCTCCTCATAACCGACAGGATGGAATCCAGAGGCAGGATGAATGACAACATATCAGGCGGTATAAAATTCTGGCAATCCATGTACATTCCCATCGTAGTAGCCATGACCGCCACACAGAATGTGGTAGAAGCACTTGATTCGGGACTTCTGGTCATACTTGCGGGAGTATCCGTAGTAGCAGTCGGATTTGTGATCGTCTGGGCATCAAGCCTGCTGCCGGGACACAGCAGTCCATCTCCCGGAGAAAAAGATACAGATGAGGAAGGAGCTTCAGTATCATGAACCTATCAGAAATCATAAAGGATATTTTTATCGAAAATGCATTTGTAATGTCTTTCCTGCTGATCGCAGCGGGTATAGCCATTTCCGGGCTTATTTCAAAATATATGTTCAGAGGAAAGATACCCACATCGGCCGTAGCCATCGTAACAGGCCTTGTCATAGCCTTTGTAGGCGGAAAGATAACAGGCGGCAGCCAGGGTATAGCTGATATAGATATGTTCACGGGTATAGGCATACTGGGCGGAAGCAGTCTCCGTGACTTTGCCATCATATCCACTGCCTACGGAGCCAGCTTGAATGAACTGAAAAAATCTGGTATAGTAGGTTTAGTCTCATTGTTTATCGGTGTCACATATGCTTTTATTTTAGGAGCTGTTCTGGCGCTGGTATTCGGTTATACATCTCCTGCCGATATTGCGACCATAGGAGCCGGCGCCGTAACTTTCATCACGGGAGCCGTCACCGGAAGCGCAGTTGGCGCCTCTTCGGAAGTCATCGCCCTGGCCATTGCCATAGGAGTTGTCAAATCCATTGCAGTAATGATAGCAACTCCTCTGCTTGCCAAAAGGATCAAGCTGGACAATTTTCGTTCTGCCATGATATACGGCGGAATAGTAGGTTCCACATCCGGCGTTTCCGCCGGACTGACGGCCACTGATCCCAAACTGGTCCCGTATGGCGCCATGACGGCTATATTTCTGACCGGGCTGGGCTGTCTCATGTGCCCGACAGTTTTTTTCGGAGTTGTAAATCTTATTTTTTAGGTGAGTGCATATGACTTTGAATTTCAGACAATCCTGCCTGCTGCTGGCAGGCGTGGCCATCATAATGCTTGGGGGCATTTTCCTCTGGGACATGCCCATCTCCATATTGCTGCTGCTTGAAGCCGTATTTACGGGCATTGTGGCCATCGCCAAGAAAATACCCTATGAACAGCTTCAAAAGACGATCTTTGACTCCATTTCAGCCATAATATCGCCTATCCTCATATTACTGCTCATCGGCGGCCTGGTAGCAAGCTGGATCATGTGCGGCACGGTGCCCACACTGATCTACATAGGGCTCAAGGCCATCGACCCAAGCATTTTTCTCATAGTAACCTTCCTCATGTGCTCTCTGACATCCATGCTCATCGGCACATCCTGGGGAACCATTTCAACCCTGGGCATAGCTTTTATGGGGATCTCAAACGGACTTGGCGCCGCTCCCATATATACGGTGAGCGCCATCGTGTCCGGCGCTATCCTCGGTGACAAAATGTCGCCCCTTTCAAGCTCTGTCGTGCTGGCCTGCCAGCTGACTGGCTGCGGTCCCATAGACAACATGAAGGCTCTGGCCAGGACCAACGGGCCCTGCTTCCTGCTTTCTCTTATCATATACGGATATATAGGATTTTTTACGGAAAGCGCCGGCAGCGGTTCGGCAGACACATCAGGACTGCTCAGCGCCCTGACCGGAGAGTTTACCATCAATATACTCACCCTGCTCCCTCCTGCGCTTCTCATCGTCCTCATCCTCCTGAAAGTCCCTACTATCCCTACCTTTGTGGCCGGTGTTCTTGCAGGCGCCGCCGAAGCGCTGCTCATTCAGGGATATCCGGTAGAAGATGTGGCTCAGGGGCTTCTTTCAGGATATGACTTCGCCGATGATCCTGTTGTAAACCAGCTGCTTAATTACGGCGGAATGGACGGCATGGCTTCGATACTCACCATGCTGATGTTTGCAGCAGCCTTTGGAGGCATAATCAAAAAACTTGGCGTCATCGACTGCCTCCTCGGCAAGATCTTCGGAGATTCCGGCAATGTTTTCCGCATAATCACTTCATCGGCAATAGTCCACGCCGTTTGCTTTGTTGTCACCGGAAATTACTATGCTATCAATTCCATCCTGGCTCCGTCTCTCAACGAGATCTACGACCGTCATGGACTGCCGCGGGAAAATGTTTCCGCCATATTGCTGGATACAGGTACAGGTATCTCTCCTCTGGTACCCTGGAGCGCCACCTCTATATTTGTATCAGGCACATTGGGATATGCATCTTTGGATTATTGTCTGTTTGCGCCGATCTTATGGCTGGCTGTGGTCATATATCCGGCTGTAGGCTTCATCCAATGGAAAAAGAAACGCCGTCTGTCTGCTTTTTCGGACAGGGCCGGCCATAAGGAGTAAATATGAAACAACTGTTCGAAATCTTTACTGTTTTTTTTAAGATGGGGCTGTTCACCATAGGCGGAGGATATGCCATGCTGCCTCTTATACAAAAGGAAGTGGTTGAAAACCGCGGCTGGATGACAGACAGCGAATTCCTCGATGCGATCTCGCTTACCAACAGCCTGCCCGGCCCTCTTGCCGCCAATGCGGCAACATTTGTCGGATATAAGCTGAAAAAAGTCAGAGGTTCCTTTTCCGCTGTCATCGGTGTAATGGCGCCCAGCATAATCATCATACTGCTGATCGCAGCCATCTTTTCAGAAGTGACCGACTATCCGGCAGTCAGGAACTTTTTCCGCGGGATAACTCCGGCAGTAGCTGCCCTTATCCTGTATTCTGTCATAAAACTGGCGGCAAGCGCACAGATAAGCCGGCATTTAAACTGGCTGATAGCTCTTGCGTCATTTGCAGCCATTACCGTTTTTGATATCCATCCCATAATCGTCATCCTGGCAGCCGCTGTCTATGGCCTTTTTCTGTCGTCAAAAGTGGCGGCGGTTACAGGCGGAAACGATGTCGATAAAGACAGTGATACAGACAGCAATATTGAAAACAAGGAGGTTAAGTGAGCATGAGTCTGTTTTTGCATGTATGTCTGGCATTCTTAAAGATAGGAGCCTTTTCTTTCGGGGGAGGTTATTCTGTGCTCACTTTGATAGAAAGCGAGATAATCCAGGCCAACGGCTGGCTTTCTCCTGAGGACTTTGTTGATATAGTAGCCATCGCCGAAATGACGCCCGGACCCATTGCGGTCAATTCTTCCACCTTTGTAGGCTACAATATGTTCGGCATTGCCGGAGGCATAGTCTGCTCTTTGTGTACAGTAGCAATACCTTTTATCATTTCCCTTATGGTATCTGCTTCATTTGCCAGGTTCAGGGATAATATCTATCTGAAAAAAGCCCTCTGCGGCATCAGGCCTGCCGTCATCGGGCTCATAGCTTCTGCTTGTATTTCTGTCGGACAGACTTCCATAACCGACTGGTGGAGCGTGGGCATATTTGCCATCGCATTTATCATGGTCTGGAAGCTGAAGGTGAATCCCATCATCACGCTGCTCTCCTGCGGGATGGGCGGAGTGCTGCTGTTCGGGTTTATGGGATGACCTGCTTTGCCGCTGACATGGGTTATCTGACGCCGGCTGATCCGTATCAGGCCTCAGCCCTGCCTTCGTCCCTGTACATACCCATCAGCCAGTACAGGATGACTCCCCCGGCGTTTATCAGAGCGAAGAACACATATACTCCTCTGGCGCCTGTCAGATCGAGGGCAATACCTCCCATAAAGCTGCATACGATCACGCTCAGGTTATTTCCTAGGGCATAATACACCGAAATAGCCATACCTGACATTTCCGGCGGGACTATCTTATTGAAATACCTTACTATCTCAACCAGTATCACTCCCTGGCTTATGCCTTGCAGGAAAAATGTCCCAAGCAGTATGCCATATCCCGGTCCGCTGGCGTACAGGGCAAATCTGCCGACCATGATCACCCCGCATATCAGTATTAGTCTTTCTATACCGATTTTTCTTGAAAGCCATGGTGCCAGGGCCATCATCGGCGCTTCACTGCCGGTCATCAAAAGGAAAGCCATTCCTACTCCGGCTATCGTCCCTCCGCCTTCTATGAACAGATAGCTGAAATAAGTATTGTTGGCTACGCTGGTACCTGTAAGAAGGAAAGCGCAGATCAGCAGCTTGACAAATTTCTTATCCCTCATCAACCGGCCCATCTTTATCTTCTTGGTCTTTTCACGATATACAGGGGGATCGCTTTCCCTGATCATGAGAATGGCAGTTATCATAAAAGCTGCAGCATATATATAGAATATATTGACCAGGCCGCTGGAACCGGCAAGTTTTCCCACGGCAAAAGCGGCCACCGCATATCCCGCCGCTCCGGTTGCCCTTATCACAGGAAAGTTGTTGCTCTTGCTTATGACAAAAGAATCTGTCAGCCCATATACTGGTCCCTGAAATGCATACATCATGCTGTATATCAGTGCAAAAGCCGCAAATACAGCCGTGGTGGAACTCAGCAGGCCAAGACCCGCCGCCGCCATGCACATAGATATTATAAGCCAGCGCTTTTTGTCAATGTTGGCATAGATCTTTCCCCACAGAAGCCCTGCCAGTATGGCTGCTCCTGTTCCCAGAGAAGTGATGATCCCCACCTGGGTCCCGCTGAATCCTATGAAACTCAAATATTGCCCGATCAGGGGACATAAGCTCCCAAGGGGACAATATATGAAAAAGTACAATATACATCTGTTCAGATCGCTTCCGCGCTGCATATCCCGGTCCATTTTTTCTCCTTAACTGCAATATACAGTATATCAGACAAGCCTCCTGCAAACAATAATCATACAAATATTTTGGAGGTGGAAATTTTGCTTATAGTAGCTATCAGGACTTTTATCATGTATTTCGCTGTCCTCCTTGCCATAAGGATAATGGGAAAGTCCGAGCTTTCAAAAATGTCGCCCTTTCAGATGGTCATAGCCTTTATGATAGCCGAACTGGCGGCAATACCCATTGATTCCCCCGATGCTTCACTGATAAACGGAGTGATAGCCATTGCCATGCTTATGTTCCTGCAAGTCTTTATATCTTTTCTGACCACAAAGAGCGAAGGTTTCAAAGTGTTCATTTCCGGCCGCCCTGCCATGCTCATCGAAAAAGGCCGGCTCAATGTGAAGGAAATGACCAGGCAGCGTATTACCACCACGGATCTTCTGGAGCAGCTCCGTATAGAAAACTGCCCTTCTGTCAGCGATGTGGAGTATGCCATATTAGAATCCAACGGCCAGCTTTCGATCATACAAAAGCCAGACAGCCGCCCTCTTACGCCCAAAGATATGAAGATCCCTTCTTCCGGAAATTCCATGCCGGTGATCCTCATATCCGACGGAAATGTCTACAAAGACAATCTGGCCTCTGCCGGCCTTGACAGAGCAGATCTTGAGGCAAAGATAAACGATGCCGGCGCATCATCGGTAAAGGATGTTTTCCTTGCTTTCTGTGACAGTGAGAAAAAAGTCCACATCTATATATCATGTGAGCCTTCCCTGCCTTATGCCGAGGAGGTATCCCTATGAGAGATCTGATAGTTTCCGTTGCCATAGTCGCAGTCCTTGTGGTCAGCTGGCTCTTCTTTGACTCATACTCGGATAAGGCCGTATCTTCTGTCTCAGCGACCATAAGAAATGAGATCATTCCAGCCGTGGAAGCTGAACACTGGGACCTGAGCCGCCTGATGAGCGTGGAACTTTGGGACCGGTGGCAGGATTACCAGGATGTCGCACTGATATTCATAAGTTCCGAGGAACTGCTGGAAATAGACCAGTGCATGGCAAAGGCCATAAAATATATTGAAGCAGAGGATGTCTCCAATTCATCCGGCGAACTGAACGCCCTTGCTGAACAGCTTGATTTTCTGGTAGCCAGAGAAAAGATAAATCTGGAAAATATTTTCTGATATATGTCCTCTTCACCATCCGCTGTCCCCCTGATCTGCCTTTTTTTACCTGACAGGGGGACGGACTCCACCTGAAAAGGCAGTTTTTTTCTGTGTGGGGGGGATGGTTCCACCCGTTTTTAATTTTTTCTGGTTTCAGGGGGGAGCAGATCAGGCGAGAATTCAATAGGTCTATGAAAAATGACAACTGTGCTTGTCATTTTATGTCCGGCAACAGAAAAAATTTCCCCCTGATCGCACACAAATTATCTGTTTGGGTGGAATCCGTCCCCCCTGAAGCTGCCCAAAAAAAGATTTCAGGGGGGCTCCCTGTGATCTTCCATATTTTACAAAAGCCATACCAAAGGCCGCAGAAAAAATGCTGCATCCTGTTGCCATAATATGCGCCTTATGTTATGATGGTATTCAAGTAGAGTAAATATTGCGCGTCAAGTGCTATGAGATGGGATGTTGCTCATAGACGAAGGCCTGTTTTAAAGCCGTTTACCCATGGTTTCGGCATATGGCCGCGGTGCAATATTGCGTCCGCTGCTACACTATTACACGAAGACTGCCTTTTCTTCTCTATGGTGTAGTTACACTTATAGGGAAAGGAGGTTGTTTTTTTATGTCAAATCATCCTGCATCCGGCAGAGCTTACAAGCTGGTGCTGGTAGCTTTGATGACCGCCATGACGCTGATAATAAACCGTGTCGTGCCGGCAACGCCAGTATATCATCTGGCTGTCGACTTTGTTCCGGTATATATCGTCGCTGTGCTGTTTGGCCCCCTGTGGTCTGCACTGACATATGCGGTAGCAGATACCATAGGCGGGATACTGTTTCCGGTGGGTCCCTTCAATCCGGGGATCACATTCACTTTGTTCCTGATCGGCCTTGTCTTTGGGCTTTTATTTTACAGAAAGAACAATGCGGTCCAGTCAGCAGGCGCCAATCCCGGCGTCATACCTGCCCGCATATTGTGGCTGAAGTCGTTTATTGCAGCACTGGCCACTTTTGCCATCAAACTTTTCGGCACTACATATTTTCTGTATCTTACCTATGGCGGACCTGAAGGGATGGGTTACTTTGCCTATGTCATCTCAAGGATACCAAACTGCGTAGCCTTCGGTGCGCTTGTCTTTGTGCTTATCCCTGCAGTACAGAAAGTCATAGTTGAGAGGATACGCATATGACCTGAGTATCCGGCAGGCCGCTGACCAATGCAGGATCAGAGGAAGCCGCTCTGGCCAGAGGGACCGGGCATGCAGCCGGGCCCCTGTATTGCAGAAAAACAACAAAAGGGTCCAGTCTAAGGGAGACACTTCGTAAAGAAGTTGTCTCCCTTTCGCTTTTGCAGGCAGCCGGATGCTTGGATTTGCAGGGAAAACAATCCTATGCAAACTTTGGATTCACATAGTGCATTCTGTTTTTTCTCAAAAAAGTATTGAAAACCAGCTGGTTTTGTGGTAAATTATATATGTAAAATTATATTTAGAAAGGGACTTGACAAAAATGGCGGCAGGAAACACACTGGTAGCAAGCAAGCAAAGCATAACTCTGCCCTTTTTTTCTGTCAAGAGCAAAGCTGCATACTTTTTCAAGGCGCATTGCGCCCATTTTCAGAATGGATGTAGTGTGCTTTTTTCGTGCTGAAAAACGGCTTTTGGGGAGAGCTGCTTTTTTAACACGAGGTTGTCTATCAATCGGTTGATTGCTATGGAGGTGGTAACGATGAAACCAAATGATAATCAGGAACGCAGGACGGAGCTTCTGGAGCGCTGCTTCGATACCCTTTGCGAACATGGGCTGGAAAACACCGGCCTGAAAATGCTGGCGGATGCCTGCGGCATTACAAACGCCACCATGCTCTACTACTTCGGCAGTAAGGACAATATCATCATAAACGCCACCGCCCACTGTATGGCAAAAGTGGAAGATGATTTCATGGCGAAAGCGCCGACGAGCTTTGACGATATCGAACGCTTTCTGCGGGAAATGCCATATCTCACGGCAAAGCTCCACGGGGCGAAATACCGCTTTATGTATCAGGTATATGCAAGCCCGAAATATAGAGAATACGGCAAGGAATTTTTCAGCGGCGTTAAGATACGCTACCAGAAATATGCCGAACAGCTATCAGAAAAGCTGGGGATGCCCGCAGACTACATCAAAGGCATGATTTATCTGTTTGTGCGTGCGTGTGTGCATTACGCACTTTTTGAGGACGAGGAATATTTACAGTCACAGCTGAATGCGATCCGCATTTCCCTGCGGGCGTTCATGCGTGCCAGGAAATGAAAGATTAACTAAATTAAAAATGAAAGGATAGAACAAAATGAAAAGGAAAATATTGCCTGTAGTGTTAACCTTACTTATGGTTCTTACAATGATCCCAATGACCGCATTTGCGATTGATGACGCTCCCAGCGGAAACTGGTCAGATTATGCGGCAACAGATTTTGCGGGAGGGGCAGGAACAAAGGAAGAGCCATATCAGATCGCTACGGCGGAACAGCTCGCAAAATTATCAAAGGATGTTGCAGCTGGAATTTCGTATGAGGGAATGTATTTTAGGCTGGAATCAAATATTGATCTGTCTGCTCATATATGGTCACCTATAGGGGTACGCATATGGCTAAGTTCGGGCAGCTCAACCTCCAAAGCGTTTAGGGGCTATTTTGACGGCAATTACTGTACAATAAGCGGACTATATGTGGATGAACGAATTACCTTAAAAGCCGCAGGTCTATTTGGCTATATCATTAATACTAATGAAAATGCTGAGGTAGGAGTGAAAAACCTGACGATTGAAGATGCGGTTATTTACTCCAATGAAGAAGGATTGATGGTAAATATGGCAGGGATCTTAGTTGCACATGCGATGGCAAACCCAGGACTGAGCATCAATTTTGACGGGATTACTGTGTCAGGAAAGATTATTACAGAGTCAACCAATAACGTGAATAAGGTTGGCGGTATGGTGGGTGATGCAACCCGTTGCAAATTCACTGACTGTCATGTTGTGGATGTGACGATTACAGGCGCCGGAAATTGTGGCGGATTTGTAGGCAATGCTGTCAGCAGCTCATTTGAATATTGCTCAGCTTCCGGAAAAATCAGCGGCAGTTTAGCAATAGGCGGTTTCGCAGGTTATTCTGTATCTGCTTCTAATAGTGGAGCGCCCTCATCATACATATATTGTACTGCGGATGTAGACATTACCGGTTACTTGGTGGCGTTGGGTGGATTTGTGGGTGCTGCCCAGAAAAGTGACTTTAAAAATTGTGCCGCTTACGGAGATGTGACAAGTACACTAAATTTAAAGGATCTAACTCCTAAGACAGGAGGATTCATCGGGGACAACGGTGGCGCAGATATTTCGCAGTGTCATGCTGCCGGAACAGTATCCGCAACAAGCATTGAAGGCCCTGCCGGAGGATTTGTAGGCAGTGCAACCAGCGGAACGATTAAAAACAGCTCTTTTGATGCAGAAAAAAACCCGATCCTGTCTGCTTCAGGTGAGGGAACAGCAGGAACAGACGGAGTCGATGCAGGTTCAACTAATGATGTTTTGGGAAATATTTGCGTAGACTTATACGGCGGTCATGATTACAGTGAGGAATGGACAATTGATACAGAGGCTACCTGCACCGAAGAAGGCAGTAAGTCTCACCACTGCACACGATGTGATTCTAAGACAGAAGTAACAGAAATTCCGGCAGCCGGTCATGAAATTGAATTGAAAAACACAAAAAACGCAACCTGCACCGAAGAAGGCTACATCGGCGATAAAGTTTGCAAGGTGTGCGGTGAAGTTGTAGAGCAAGGCAAAGCAATTCCAAAACTTGCTCATAACTACGAAAACGGCAAATGTACCGTCTGTGGCGAGATTGACAGTACATTTGAGGCTGTTATCACAGCCGGCGCAAACAGCGAATGGCAGAAAGGAACGAAGGACGGGCTCCCCTTTACTTCCAACGCCGCTTTTGCAGATTTCCTGAAGGTGCAGGTAGACGGGAAAGAGCTTGACGCTTCCAACTACACCGTAAAAGAAGGCGGTACAATCGTAACCCTGAACGCCGAATATCTTGAAACCCTGTCCGTGGGCAAACATACGCTGGCAATCGTTTCTGAAACCGGCACAGCAACAACGGAGTTTACTATCAAGGCGGCACCTGTCTCCGACGATACCCAGTCTCCGCAAACCGGCGATAACAGCAATATGATGCTGTGGATTGCCCTGCTGTTCGTGTCGGGCGCCGGACTATTCGGAGCAACAGCATACAGCAGAAAGAAAAAAACAGCAAATAATCCATGATGAAATTGTCCTGTGAGAGGTTCACAGGACAATTTTTGTATACAGCCATTTGTTCTATGTAATATAAAGCGACAGTTTATCTGTCCTGCAACTGAATATATTTTCACAGATTTTATTGAGAAAACGGCTGAAAGCCGGACAACGCCTGCGGAGCTATACGAAAATACCGCCGCTTCCGGAACTGCTCTGAACTGTCGGCAGTGGTCAAGCGTGAAGAACGGTTTCGACTTTGAACTTCAAAGCCGGTTCCATGAATGGGAAGCCGCCACCGCACGGGATAGGCCTATCCTTTTGCGGGAAGTCGGTACGCATTTGTGTGCCGGCTTTTTTGTTGCCCGAAAGCCTGCTACAACGGAATGAGATATCCACAGGGATAACGAGCATCGGATTGTGCCACCCACAATCCGAAAGAAGTCAAACACAAAGAAGTTGAGGCACCTTCCTTACGGAGGGTGCCTCAATGGGCCCTTTCTTTTTTATCTCAGATTATAGATTCTGCTATCTCATATATGAGCTGTTCAGATTTATCCCATCCCAGGCAAGGGTCTGTGATGGACTGACCGTATGTGCTGCCGTTGATGGGCTGAGAGCCGTCCTCAATGTAGCTTTCTATCATTATCCCCTTTACCATTCGTCCTATATCCTCGCTGAGCCGCATGGACTGGAGGATCTCGCGGGTTATCCTTATCTGTTCAAGATACTGTTTGCCCGAATTGGCGTGGTTGGCATCCACTATGATAGCCGGATTTTCCAGTTCCTTCTTCAGGTACATCTCGCTGACAGTCTTTAGATCCTCGTAATGATAGTTAGGTATGGACTGGCCCCTCTTGTTGGTATGTCCTCGCAGTATTGCATGGGCATATGGGTTGCCCTGGCTGACCACTTCCCAGTTCCTGTAGATAAATGTGTGGGAACTCTGGGCCGCTATGATGGAATTCATCATCACCGAAAGATCTCCGCTGGTTGGGTTCTTCATCCCGACTGGTATGTCAAGGCCGCTTGCTGTCAGCCTGTGGAACTGGTTTTCCACAGAACGCGCTCCCACTGCGATATATGAAAGCAGATCGCTCAGATATCTGTAGTTTTCCGGATACAGCATTTCATCGGCGCAGAAAAAGTCCGTCTCGTTCATGGCCCGGATATATGTCTCCCTGATCGTTATTATACCCTTGAGCATGTCTTCATTCATGTGCGGATCAGGCTGATGGAGCATGCCTTTATATCCCATTCCCGTTGTCCTCGGTTTGTTGGTATACACTCTGGGAACAATGCAGACCTTGTCCTGGACTTTGTCCTGGACTTTCCTGAGCCGTGTCAGATAATCCAGGACAGCGTCCTCATTATCAGCAGAACACGGGCCGATGATGAGCAGAAAACGGTCAGACCTGCCGGAAAGTATGTCTTTTATCTCCTTATCTCTGTATTCCCGCTTGGCAGCATATTCTTCGCTGATGGGGAACATTGCTTTTATATCTTTTGGTATAGGCAGTTTTCGCCGGAATTCCATGTTCATATATTGCTACCGCCTTTCTTTTGGTCTTTATCAGGCTCTGACTGCAATACGCCTGACTGGGGTCCTTCATCATCAGATGTCTGGATATCCTGCCGCCCGGTATCAGCCGGTCTCTCCTTGTCAAAGAGCTTTCTCCTGGCTGTCGATCGTCTCATCATGTCCTTTATGCCTTCTTTGTTGCCTTCCATGAGCATTCGCTCCAGTTTGGACAGCTCCATGGTAAACAGCTTCATCTGATGGAGAAGGGCGTCTTTGTTCAGCAGGAACAGTTCGCTCCACATGGTCTCGTCTATTCGGGCTATCCTTGTCAGATCCCGGAAAGAGTCTGCTGTATAATCTTCCAGGTTTTCCGTATGGTCGCATGTCATGAGGGACATGGCTATGCAGTGGGTAAGCTGCGAAACAAATCCTATCATCTCATCATGCTCATAAGGGTCAAGCTCTGAGATCCTGGCAAAATGCAGTATCTGTCCGATCTGCCTGCATGCTGCAACTGCTTCCTCAGTATTCTTGTCTGTAGGGACCACTATATAGTTGGCACCATAAAAGATAGTCTCATCGCTGTGCCATATGCCCAGTTTTTCACATCCGGCCATAGGATGGGCTGCGATATATTCACAGTCATCCCTGAGCTTATCCTGTATATCGTATACCAGCCTGCCTTTGACACCTGTGACATCTGTTATCAGAGCGCCGCTCTTAAAGTACCACTGGTTTTTCCCTATCCATTCTCTGAAAATGTGAGGATAAAGAGCAAAGATCACCAGATCCGCCTCACCTATCAGTTTCCTGTCAACCTGCACCGTGCCCTTCTGGATCATCTTGTTTTCTATGGCATAATCTACTGTCTCCTGATCGCAGTCGATCGCATTGACATGATAGCCTTCTTTTGTAAGTCCTCTGGCATAGCTGCCTCCTATCAGTCCAAGCCCGACGATCAAAATATTAGTATCTTTTTCAATTTTCAACTCTTTTCACCTCGATTCCCAAAGATTTAAGTTTGTCAAAAAATTCCGGAAAACTTTTGGCAACGGCCTCCGCACCGTCAATGATACCTCCTGTGGCTGTCAGCAGCACCGCCTCTGCCATTACGATCCTGTGATCGTTATAGCCAAAGAGAGGCTCCTTGGGAGGCCCGAATTTTGCCGGATAGATCACGATCTCATCATCGTATACCGTTACAGAAGTGCCGAATTTTCGCAGTTCTGCTGCCATGACTGCACCTCTGTCGCTTTCTTTTATCTTCAGACGGCTTGTCCCTGAAAAGACTCCGCCGTTTTCGGCGGCCGCCACTGCAAAGAGTACGGGCCCCAGATCCGGACAATCTGACACATTGAGGATCGGGGTGCCTTCTTTGAGCTGGCTGAACATCTTTCCATATACCCGGTCTCCCTGTATACTGTCCGGAGAGAGATTTCCTATCTCCACATCTCCTCCCAGTACATTGAGCGCTTCAAAGAATGCCGCATTGGAATAGTCTCCTTCCACATAGGCCTCTGAAGCCTTGTACCGCTGGCCGCCCGGAATATATATGGTATTTTCATCTTTCCATGAAGCTTCAACGCCAAAGGCCTGCAGTGCGGCCATGGTCATGTTTATGTAAGACCTGCTCTCAATGGGCGGCGTGATCGTGATGCTGCTGTCCCCCTCAAGGAGCGGCAGAGCAAACAAAAGACCACTGATAAACTGGCTCGAAACATTTCCGGCCAGCTTATAACTGCCGGCTTTGAGCGGTCCTTTGACCATGAGGCTGTTTTCATCCTGGGAAAAGATCAGTCCCCGCTCATCGCACAATATCTTATAAATGCCAAGAGGTCTTGCCATCAGGCTCCGGCTGCCGGAAAGGACATAGTTGGCCCCTGACACAAGGCATATTGGAACAAAGAACCTTAGAGTGCTTCCGCTCTCCCTGCACCGCAGTATGTCCGCCGGACCTGCACATCTCATATCCGTGCCCCTGACGGTTATCCTGTCTCCTTCCCGGCTCCACTCTGCGCCTATGGCTCTGAGGCAGTCCAGGGTCGCCAGCACATCTTCAGATTCGGATATGCCGTGGACTGTACACACCCCTTCAGAAAGGCCTGCACATATCAAGAGCCGGTGGGCCATGCTCTTGGATGGCGGCGCCTCCACAAAACCTTTGGCTTTTCCTTTTTTTATCTCTACTTTCATCTGTTCTCCCTGATCTTTTCTATAAGGTGATCTATGGCTTCAAGATAGCCATCGGTACCTTTACCCATGACCGTAAAGCAGCATGCCTGCCTTATGTAGCTTATCTGCCGAAAATCTTCCCTCTCTGTCACATCGGTGATATGAACCTCTGCCGTAGGTATCCCTACGCTTTTTACAGCATCCAGCAGAGCTATGCTGGTATGGGTATAAGCCCCCGGATTTATCACTATGGCATCCGCCTTCTCGTAATAAGCCTGCTGTATCCGGTCCACCAGATCCCCCTCATGATTTGACTGGTAAAAAGACGGGGTAACGCAGTGTTTTCTGCAATGTGTCCATATCTTTTCAAGAAGGTCGTCATAGGTTTCTCTTCCGTATCTGTCCGGCTCCCTTATGCCCAGCATATTGAGGTTAGGTCCGTTTATTATGACAAAGTTCATGATAATACCTCCAAGATCTCATCGGCTGCTTTTTCTGCGCAGTCCTGCTCTTTAATTATATGATCGGCTGTAGAAACATAGGTATCATATCTTTCATCATATCTTTTTCTTATTTCATCCATGTTATAGGCCTTTGGCCTGTCTGCCGTCGGCGTCAGCTTTTCCGGATCTCTGTCACGGAAAAAAATCTCGCCGTTCATCTTCAGCGCCTTTATGTTTTCCTCTCTCATGACCGCTCCCCCTCCGGTAGCTATGATGGCCGAAGAATAGGCAGCCGCCTGTCTGATGACCTTTGACTCTATGTCTCTGAAATACTCTTCGCCATATTTTTCAAAGATTTCGGAAATCTTCATTCCCTGATCTTTTTCCACCATTTCATCGGTGTCATACACTGTCCTGCCTGTCTTTTGGGCCAGGATCCCTGCTATGGTCGTTTTGCCGCTGGCCGGCATGCCTGTGAGGACTATATTTGCTTTACGGTCATAGATGCTGCGAAAGATCCTTTCTGTCATGTGAGGTCCATATGCAGTGTCAAAGAAAAATTCAGAAGCCTTTACAGCCTGTTCCACCAGCATGTAAAGGCCGCCTTCAGCTTTGATCCCCATATGCAGGGCCTCTGATACGGCCATGGACCGGAGCGGATTGTATATCACATCTATCATGGCCTCAAGCCTGCAAAAGGCGTTCAGATCTATGGGTTTTCTGAATATGTCCGGATACATGCCGCAAGGCGTCGCATTTATCATTATCTGCGCATCACCATGGTATTTGACGGCTTCCTCATATGATACCGTCTTTTCTCCGGCTGGCATGTCTTTTGAGTCCTTGCAGACATGTCTTTCTTTTCTGCTGACTTTGATGATCTGATCTGCGCCCATGGCCTTGCATACTGCATCCGCTGTGGCCCCAGTACCTCCGGTTCCCAGTATCAGCACCTTTTTGCCGGCAAGTTCTGCGCCGCAGTGACGGATCAGTCCGGCGAGGCCGTCAAAGTCTGTATTGTGCCCGATAAGCCTTCCTCCGTCATTCCTTATGCAGTTTACGGAACCTATGCTCTCTGCCTCGGCTGTTATCCTGTCAAGATACGGTATGACCGTTTTTTTGTAAGGTATTGTCACATTTACGGCATCAAAATCCTTCTTGATCAGAAATTCCTTCAGCTGACCTTCATCCAGCTGGATCAGTTCATATTCATACCCGCCTATGGCGCTGTGTATTTCCCTGGAAAAGCTGTGGCCCAGTTTTTTTCCCAATAATCCGTATCTGCTCATTTTTGACTCCTGAAATAATCTGCCCCGAACCGTGTGATGAGCAGATCTCCCAGACAAATGGCGGTAACTGCGTCTACCACGGCTCTGGCCCTGTGGACGATGGCAGGATCATGCCTGCCCCTTATCAAGAGGGTGGTATTCTCCTTTCTTTTGAAATCTACAGTCTGCTGCTCCTTGTATATGGAAGATGTCGGCTTAACCACGGTGCGGAAGATCACCGGCATTCCGTTTGTTATACCGCCGTTAATGCCTCCGTTGTTGTTAGAAATGGTATAAAACTTTCCTTCTGAAACACGGATAGGGTCGTTGGCCTGAGAACCTCTCATATCTGCCATGGCAAAACCTGCCCCAAACTCGATCCCTTTGACTGCCGGTACAGAAAAAATGCCGTGGGCTATAACGCTCTCTACCGTATCAAACCACGGTTCTCCTGCCCCTGCCGGCAGGCCTGTGACAGCTGTCTCAAGAATGCCTCCCGTGCTGTCTCCCTGGGATGCGATCTTTTCTATCGCCTCTGTCATAGCTTTTGCGGCCTCCTCATCCAGCACCGGAAAAGTCAGGCCTGACAGTTTTTCAATATCCTGCTCATAGTCTGCAAACTGCCTGTCACTGATGGAACAGCACCTGAACAGATGAGTCCCTATCCTTATGCCTTTATCTTCAAGGGCTTTCATAACGATGGCTCCGGCGGCAACCAAAGCTGCTGTCACCCTGCCGGAAAAATGTCCGCCTCCCCTGTAATCTTCAAAACCGCCGTACTTTTCATAGGCAGTCAGATCTGCATGGGATGGTCTTGCAACGGACCGCATTTCGTCATAATCGCCGCTTTTGGTATCCTGATTGTCTATCTTGATACATATGGGCGAACCGGTAGTATAGCCTCTGAATACACCGCTGAGTATCTCAAAGCTGTCAGCCTCTCTCCTCTGGGTTGATATCCTTCCTGAAGGACGGCGCTGATCCAGCTTCTCTCTTATATATTCTTCATCTACCCTAACCCCCGGAGACATACCGTCAATGACAGCCCCTATGGACCTTCCATGGCTTTCTCCAAAGAGAGTGAGTGTCAGGACCGCACCAAAGACATTTCTCATCTGAACACCTCATCATACGCTTTCAATAATTCTTCCCTGCCCCATCTGACAAATCTATAAGTGCCGGCTTCCTCCGACTGTACTGTCATTATGGAATCCTTTCCTGCTTTTTTATCATGGAGAGCAGCTTCAACTACAGCTTCGCCGGAAGCATCGCACGATATCGGCAATCCCTCTCTGGCCAGGACTTCCTCCAGCCGCCTCCTTAATCCCGGCGACGCCATGGGAAGCATGCCCAGGGCCACGCATTCCCCATGGCAAAGGTCTGTCACCGCTTCTATGCCATGGCCCAGAGTATGGCCGAAATTGAGGACTCGTCTGAGACCCGATTCTTTCTCGTCTCTTTCCACGACAGCAGCCTTCAGTTTAAGGGCTCTTTCTATTATGTGATCTGTATCCTCAGATATTTCCTGTTTTTCTATTTTCTCAAACAGATCCCTGTCCATTGTCACAGCCATCTTGATGATCTCAGCCGCACCGCAGGCAAACTGCCTTTTGCTGAGAGTTTCCAGCGTATCAGGGTCGATCAGCACAGCCTTTGGCTGATAAAAAGCCCCGATAATATTCTTTATGCCGCAGAAATCTATGGCTGTCTTGCCGCCTATGGACGAATCTACCTGGGAAAGAAGGGTTGTGGGTATATTGTAAAAATCTATGCCCCGCATATAGCAGGCAGCGGCAAATCCCGCAAGATCACCCGCAACACCGCCTCCCACAGCCGCCACACAGTCGCCCCGTGTAAATCCGGCCATGAGCATGGCTCTGCACAGAGCCTCAAAATTTGAAAGGCTTTTGGATGTCTCACCAGATGGTATCTTGAAAATATGCGGCTCCTGGCAGGATCCAGCTATCTTCTGGATATACTGGCCGGGAACACCGTCATCGGTGACGATCATGACTTTGCGGTCAAGGCTCAGCACTTCTGCCGCCCTGTCAAGGATCCCCCTTGAAAGAACTATGTCATAGCTGTCTTTTCCTAAGTTTACCGGTATCTTCATCTTTCTGTCTCCTGATCGTGAAGGTTGGTGTATGAGCCTACGATCTTTATCTTGTCGCAGCAGCTCTGAAGTTCTTTAAAGCATTCCTGGCCTTCCTGGCCATATATGTCTCCGCCTGCTTCCACATAAAAGTAATAGTGCCACAGCAGTTCTTTCATCGGCCTTGACCTTAAAGTCCTCATGTTGAAACCATGGCTGCCTATGATGTTAAGGGCCTGGGCCAGTGAACCTGCTTCATCTCTTACTGTGAACAGCAGTGAAAAATATGGTTTGCCCCCATGGTTTGCATCTCTGGTGTCAGCCCTGGAAAACACAGCAAATCTTGTTGTGTTGGTCCTGTCGTCGTTTATGCTCCTGGCGATGACATCAAGCCCGAACAATTTGGCTGACTCTGCGCTGCCGATGGCGGCAATGCTCTTGTCATTCTGCTCCTTCACATGCTCGGCTGCAAGAGCGGTATTGGAATAGTCGGCCTGTTTGAGCCCGTGGTCTTCTATGAAAGCTGCGCACTGGGAAAGGGCCTGTGGATGGCTCACCACTGTCCTTATATCTTTGATCGTCGCCCCCTCAAGGCCGAGGAGATCGTGGGTAACGGCCAGGTCATACATTCCGTTGATGAAAAGTGTGCCGGAAAACATCAGGTCGTTGACCTGATCCACATCTCCTGCAAAACTGTTTTCCACAGGCAGGACAGCGCAGTCACACTCTCCGCTTTCAACGGCTTCATAAGCTTTTTTAAATCCGTTATAAGCTATCTTGCGGGCTGTGGGGAATATCCTGCAGGCCGCTATGTGGGCAAAGGCGCCTTCCGTTCCGCTGTAAGCAACTTTCAGCCCTTCAAGTATCGTTCCCTGGTACCTTCTGGCAATGGCCATGACGCTTTCCAGAAAATTCATATAATGGGCTCTGATATTGGGGTCTTCTATGCGGTCTGCCCCCATCATCAGCACCTGTCTTTCTCTTTCCGGATCATAAACAGGCAGAGCGTTTTCTTTTTTATACTCTCCTACTTGTCTGACAAGTTCCATTCGCTGACGGAACAGCTCCGCCATCTTGTCGTCGGTTTCCGTTATCTTGTTCCTTATTTTTTTCAGTTGATCGGATTTGTTGTCTGTCATTTGCCACCTCGCAAGTTATCACTGTTAACTATAATGGATTATAGCGTTTTATGCGTGTAAAGTCAACATTTTGCCGAAAAATATTGCCATGGATGAAAATAAATATTATAATACGGTTAACGGTATTAACTATTGAGGTGGACTGAATGACAGATACAGACAGAACAAAAATATTAAAAGAAAAACTCCTTTCAGCCGGGATAGATGAGATCGCAGCCCACGGAGCAGAGGACTTTTCTCTCCGCCGGGTAGCTGCTGCCTGTGGAGCAAGCTGTGCAGCTCCTTATAAGCATTTTAAGAATAAAGAAGAATTTATCCAGGCTACCATCCAGTATATAGATGAAAAATGGAACAGGTTGAGCCGTCAGATAGTCGCCTCCTTTGACGATCCCTGTGAAAGGATCCCCCGGCTGTGTGCCGCCAATGTAAGGTTCAAACTGGCCAATCCGCTGTACAGCATGGGCGGACAGTCTTTCACCCCTTCTATCACCGACGAGATACGGGCTCTCTGCAAACGGGACGGCCGCTCCGACGAAACTATGCTGCTTTTTTCTGTTTCTGCAATGGTCAGCGGTACGGCATGGCTCATAAGCAGCGGCAAGCTGGAAAATTCTCAGGATGTGATGGATCTCCTCATGCAGAAGGTCTCTGAAGAGATCAGTCTAAAAGATAACCATGAGAAAGAAATATAGAGAAAGGTCTGCGGTATAATTTCAATGGGATCAGGTTTTACGGCGGGATTTCTTGCAACAATGGTAATCCTGGCAGGTCTTAGCATTTATATGGGGATAAAGCACAGAGGCTCTGCTGAAAACAGCAGGACATGCAAAGCTGCCGTCGTTTCGGGTACCATCATAGGCACTCTTGTGGGAGGTTCTTCGACCATAGGTACCGCCCAGCTGGCATATCACTTTGGCATGTCTGCATGGTGGTTCACCCTGGGAGGAGGCATAGGATGTCTGCTCATGGGTGTTTTTTTCGTATCGCCCTTGCGCCGGCAGGGATGCGATACTCTGACGGGCATGATTTCTGCCCGCTATGGACAAAATGCCGGTTCTTTGGCTGCTGTCCTGTCATCGGCCGGTACATATATCAATCTGATGGCTCAGCTCCTTTCCGCCACATCGATCCTGTCCCTCTTCATGCCCGGCGCAGATCCGGCAGCAGAGCTCATTGCAGCTGCTCTTCTAATGATCCTGTACGCCTTGTCCGGAGGCATAGACGGCATAGGCAGCGTGGGCATCCTTAAGACCGTTCTCCTTTATGTGGCTTCCATAGGTGCAGGCATGTATGCCCTATATATGTTTGGCGGCATATCAAACATCGTTAATGATCCGGTTTTGGATAAAGGCGCATATTTCAGCCTGTTTGCACGGGGTATCAGCACCGACCTCGGCGCAGGAGCCTCCCTCATACTGGGGATCGTATCTACTCAGACCTATGCCCAGGCATGCCTTGCAGGCAGGACCGACAGGGCTGCACGCTGCGGTGCGCTGGTCAGCGCCGTACTGGTGCCGCCCATAGGTATCGGCGGTATCCTGGTCGGTCTTTATATGAGGGTTAATTTCCCTGATCTTCCCGATGCAAAATATGCTTTTACATATTTCATCACCCAATATCTGCCTCCTGCCCTTGGAGGGATCATCACAGCAGCTCTGCTGATAGCAGTGATCGGCACAGGTTCAGGTCTTGCTCTTGGAGTTGCCACCACCATAAGGCGTGATCTTCTGGACAAAAAAACAGCCCTGAGCCGCCATGTTCAAAAGCTGTTTTCAATCCGCAGGATCATCATCCTCTTGCTCCTGTCAGCAGCCCTTATCTCTGCAGGAGAAGCAGGCGGCATAATCCTTGATTTCAGCTTCATGTCCATGGCCCTCAGGGGCGCCGTTTTATTCGTTCCGCTGATGTGCGTCCTTTTTATCAAAAAACCTGTAAGCTCCCGTTATATGCTTGCAGCCATAATTGCCGGCCCGGCAGTCGTGTTTGCAGGCAATTTCTTCATTGAAAGCTTCGACCCTCTTTTTGCGGGAGTAGGCGTGAGCGCCATCATGGCGGCTATCGGTCTTTGTAAGAAATGAACCGGCCTGCTGAGAGGCAGAGTATCTCATTATCTCTGACCGCCACATTTCCGTTGACTATCACATGGCTTATACCTCTGTTGGGTATGCTGATATCATCATAAGTCGGGCCGTCGGTTATGGTGTCCGGGTCAAATATGGTCACATCCCCATCGGCTCCCTCTTTTATGATGCCTTTTCTGTGGTCAAGTTCCAGCCGTCTGGCAGGCTCCAGCGTCATTTTTTGCAAAGCCGTCAGCAGATCCAGCCTTCCTTCCTCTCTGACATATCTTCCCAGCACCCTTGGAAAAGTACCTGCGGCCCTCGGATGTCCAAGACCGTTATTTATTATGCCGTCGGATGCTATCATGCCGATCTCATCGGCCATTGCCCCGATGATCTCCTCTTCGTTCATCACGAAGGCCACTGCCAGCATCTGAGGATGGTTCTTCCTGACATCGTCAAAGATTTCTTTTGTACAGCGGACATTTTTGTAAGGTTCCGCCGTCAACATAAGGTCGCCATAGTCTTTTCCCCAGGACTGCAGATTTCCATTGTCAAAGGCCGCCGAGCCTATTGAAGTGGAAAATGCGTTATATGGATAGGTATCAAAGTTAAACCTGGGGTTCTTTGCATGTTCCTCATGTATGAGTCTCAGACATTCCGTCATACAGCCCCATGCCGCGCATGATGACAGGTGGGACAGCTGGAATTTTTTCTCTGTCCCCTCCTGTATCCGGATCATTTCCCTGATATCATCTGCCGCCGGCGGGCCGCCGTATCTGTAATGGGCCGCCACAAGAAGGTGTTCATCGTAATTCAGGGCCATTCCATAAAGGATCTCATCAAGGGTGAGCCCCGGATCGTACTCAATGCCAAAGGAAATCCCGAAAGCTCCCTCATCAAGATCCATGAGCATGTACTCTCTGATCCTGTCTCTGGCCGTCCTGTCTGTCTCCTCATAACTGCCGAAGCCCAGAACATTGTGACGGTAATAGTTATATCCCGACAGGAGAGCATAATTGACAGGGCAGCCTCCGAGCCTTCGGATGAGATCCTTGAATTTTCTTACAGGCTGCTTCATCCTGCCGCAGTTGCCTCCCACTGCCAGCGTAACTCCCTGTTTGACCATCATCTCGGATATTATCCACCTGTCGCCTTCACACAGGTTTTCCTCATGCATGTGGATATCGATAAATCCGGGAGATACTATCTGTCCCCGCGCATCTATGGTCTGTGCGGCTTCCGGTGTCCGTACGCCGATATATGCTATCTTTCCGTCTCTTATGCCTATATTGGCCCTTTTGAACTTGCCTTCTCCGTAATCAGGATATCTGCCGCCGGTTATCAATATGTCCAGCATTTCTCTCTCCCAGGCTCGTGCCTATTTTTCCAGATAAGAAATAAACCTTCCCGACTTTTCTGTCAAAAATTCGTTATCCTTTACTGTCACCATGCCGTTTACGATCACATATCCGATTCCCTTGTTAGGGATGTCGATGTTGCCGAACTGCGGACCGTCTATTATGGTCTCAGGATCGAAGATCGTTATATCAGCGTCAGCGCCAAGCTTTATCTCGCCTTTTCTGCCTTCCCATCTGAGCCTCCTGGCCGGTTCCAGCGTGATCTTTCTCAACGCTGTCATCATATCCAGCTTGCCTTCTTCTCTGACATATTTGCCCAGTACCCTTGGGAAAGTGCCGGCAGCTCTCGGATGGCCCATGCCGTTGCTTATTATCCCGTCTGAAGCTACCATGCCTATGGGATTGGTTATGGCCTGGGTTATCTCGTCCTCATTCATGACAAAGGCCACTGCCAGCATCTGCGGGTGGTTTTTTCTGGCATCATCAAAGATTTCTTTTGTACAGCGTACATTTTTATATGGTTCTTCTGTCAGCATGATGTCGCTGTAGTCTTTTCCTCCCCAGCTGTCAAAACAGCCGTCCTCAAATACCGTTGAGCCTATATAAGTGGAAAAGGCGTTGTACGGATATGTATCATAGTTAAATTTAGGATTCCTTGCATGTTCTTCGTTGATAAGGTCGAGGGCTTCCTGCATCTGCCCCATGGCTGAACATGAAGAAAGATGAGATACCTGGAACGGCTTATCTGTGGATTCCTGTATTTCTATCATCTCTTTTATGGCTGCGGCAGCCTGGTCGCCGTCTGCTCTGTAGTGGGCAGAAAGCAGCAATCCGTCGTCATCGCTTACGCCGACTGCATATTTGATCTCCTCCGTAGTCAGGCCCGGATCATATTCTATGCCGAAAGAAATCCCGCAGGCTCCTTCTTTAAGGTCCTCTCGCATATATTCCCTGATCTTGTCCCACACAGCCTTGTCAGTTTTTTCATAGTGTTCAAAACCAAGCACGGTGTTCCTGTAATAGTTATATCCTGTCATGATCGCATAGTTGACAGGGCAGCCTCCGAGCCTTTCCATCATGGCTTTAAACTCTCTGACAGGCTGGTTCATAACGCCGCAGTTGCCTCCGATGGCCGTGGTGACTCCCTGTCTCGCCATCATCTTTGCGATCACCCACTTGTCTCCTTCGCTGACTTTTTCTTCATGCATGTGGATGTCGATAAACCCTGGAGAAACTATCTGCCCGGCAGCGTCGATGACCTGCTTTGCCTCAGGCTTATCACTGCCTATGTAGGTTATCTTTTCTCCTGTGATACCGATGTTTGCTTCTTTTAACTGGTTGCTTTCAAAATCCGGATACTTTCCGGAAACAATAAGTAGATCTAACATAATACCTCCTGTAAAACAGTAATATAAAAACAGTGCTCCCTGATAAGATGGGAGCACTGTTGATATCCGTTATTTCTCAAAATAAGAAATGAACTTTCCGGCCTGCTGCGTCAGCATCTGATTGTCCTTGACCGCAATCTTTCCGTTTACGATGACATAGTCTATCCCCCTGTTAGGTACATCTATGTTGCCGAATTCAGGCCCGTCGATGATGGTGTCAGGATCAAATATTGTTATATCCGCGTCAGCTCCCTCTTTGATGATGCCTTTTCTGTGGTCTATCTCCAGCCGTTTTGCCGGTTCAAGAGTCATCTTTTTCAGGGCGGTTATCAGATCTAACCGTCCTTCTTCTCTGACATATTTGCCAAGTACCCTTGGGAAAGTACCGGCAGCTCTCGGATGACCGTTACCGTTATTGAGTATGCCGTCTGAGGCGACCATTCCGATAGGGTTTGCCACCGCATCAGCTATCTCGTCCTCGTTCATGACAAAGGCTACAGCATACATACCCGGATAATTCTTCCTGGCATCCTCAAAGATTTCTTTTGTACAGCGGACATTCTTATACGGATCCATGGTCAGCATGATGTCCCCGTAATCTTTTCCCCACCATTCAAAGCATCCCTCATCAAATACAGTCGAGCCTATGGATGCGGAAAAAGCATTATACGGATATGTATCGAAGTTAAACTTAGGATTCTTTGCATTCTCCTCGTTTATCATATCGAGGCATTCTTTCATTTTTCCGAGCGCCGCACATGATGACAGGTGGGATACCTGGAATTTTTTATCCATGGATTCCTGTATGTCTATCATCTCCTGTACAGCCTGAGGTGCCAGAGCTCCGTCCTCTCTGTAATGGGCTGCGATCAGCAGATGGGGATCATCGCTGACATTTGTGGCATATTTGATCTCTTCTATGGTCAGGCCGGGATCATATTCTATGCCGAAGGTAATGCCGAACGCTCCCTCAGCAAGGTCTTCCTTCATGTATTCTCTGATCTTGTCCCATACATCCTTTTCGGTCTTGTCATAATGGCCGAATCCCAGCACATCATAACGGTAATAGTTGTATCCCGTACAGAGGATATAGTTGACAGGACTGCCTCCCAGCCTTTTTATCATGGCTTTGAAATCTTTGAGAGGCTGTTTGATCTTGCCGCAGTTGCCTCCTACTGCCGTAGTCACGCCCTGCTTGGCCATCATATTGGAGATGACCCACTTGTCGCCTTCTTTAATATTTTCTTCGTGCATGTGGATGTCGATAAAGCCGGGCGATACCACTCTGTCTTTGGCATCAATTACTTCCTTTGCTTCAGGCCTTTCCTTTCCCACATAAGTGATCTTTTCGCCTGTGATGCCGATATTGGCCTCCACCAATGTGCCGGATTCATAATCCGGATATTTTCCTGAAACGATCAAGATATCCAACATAATTGCCCTCCTGTTTCCTTACCTTGAGCAGCGCCTGTAATCTATTATCATGAGGATAGCCACGAGTACCAGTCCTATGCCGAAAACTATTATTGGCCTCAGGTTCACCTCAGTTGATGTCATAGCCATATATGAGCATACCGCCGCGATAAGTCCCAGCAGTATGAGCTTGTTGCCGAATAACCGGCAATAATGCGGCAGGGCAGCCCCTTTTCTTTTTTGCATGTCCGTAAGCCATGCGGACTTGCCTCTCCTGATTATCAGACCGGCGATTATGAGCTGCACAGTCAGTGCGATCATTATAACTCCGAACAGGAACATCGAATATAAAGGATTGTCCATTATCTGCCTCCCTTTGTTTTCTTACCGCTGGTCTTGCCTTCTTTCAGCGACATGTACAGTGAGAATCCGGTATAGAGTACAGCCATAGGCACGAAAAGTGAGAACAGGAACATGTACCACGAATTGGAAACATATTTTACCACAAACATCTCTATGACCATGGACACCGCTGCCGAAGTAAAAAAGGCTACTTTGTTGAAACCTTTTATCAGACAGAATATGAGAGCAACCACAGACAGGACTATCGGTGCGCAATACAGAATAGTTATAAGCATTTTTTTCTCCTATGTGTGCGATAACTTGTTTTTTGTTTTCTTTAAGTGTAAATCATAACGAGCGATTTGTCAATTTTATACTTATCCCCGGCCGTGTCAAGTTGTTGTGGAGTTTTTGCTTGACAAACTCCTTGTGTTGTCGTT
>UQOC01000012.1 GCA_900542565.1 uncultured Eubacteriales bacterium
CATTTTATGGAAATTCGCTGACAAAATTTCAAAAATAAACAAATTTTATCAGCGCAGGAAGATTTGCTTCTTCTCACGCCTGCAACGTACGAAAAGAAAAAGTAAAAGAAAACCCCGGACATTCATACAATCTATGCGGGGTTTGTCTACGGTCTGAGCGAGACCGCCGCATTAACGATAAATTATCGTTAATGTGACAGTCCCATAATCATCGAAAATAAATTAACTGCCTTGAATAAGCTTGAATTTTTTCACGAATTTTTTAGCCTAGGCTTCAGCTTCTTCTTTCTTAGGAGCCTGTTTAATCTTGAATCCGGTGATAATGTATATTAAAGCAAATACAACGCAGAGCCAGCACATAGGCGTGGTAAGCGCATAAGCGCTATATGAAACTCCCAAAGTACTGGTAAAGTAAACTCCGTTACTGCACCATGGTACCAGAGGCGAGAACGTTGTTCCTGTATCCTCCAGACATCTTGAAAGGTTAACCTTGTCAAGTCCGTATTTTTCATACAGTGGCTGCAGTACAGGACCGGCCATTGAGAATGTAGTATAGTATCCGCCTATAGTCAAAATCAGGAACATATGGAAGAAATAGGAGCAAAGCAGAACGCTTCTCTGGCTCTTGGCAACCTTCATGATCTTAGCTACAGCGAAGTCTATTACTCCGGATGTCTTAAGTGGTGCTCCGAAAATTGCTGCCGCGATTACTATAGCCACGGAGCTTAACATGCTGCTTATGCCTCCTCTGCAAAGCATGGTATCTACTACCTCTATATCTGTAGTCCTGGCATATCCGCTGTTGCATGCCGTAAGCACGTCAGCCAGACTATAGTCTTGAAATATCATTGCAAATATAACGCCTAAAACTATGCCTACAGCAAAGGAAGGTATTATCGGTTTCTGCTTGAAAATCATAAACAGGACCACAATAGGAGGCAGGATCAATATAGGATTTAAATTGAACTCGGACTGTATGGTTGCAAGTATCTGAGCATATTCCTCTGTCTCTACGCTGCCGTGATCAAACTGGAGTCCGACTACGAAGAAGAAGATAAGAGAAATAGTATAGCTTGGAACAGTGGTCCACAACATATATTTTACATGGCTCATAACATCTGTTCCTGATACTGCAGGCGCAAGAACGGTAGTGTCTGACATAGGTGACAATTTATCTCCGAAGAGAGCTCCAACCAGCACTGCGCCGGCTGTATATGATTCCGGAACTCCAAGCCCCTGAGCTATTCCCATAAAAGCGATACCTATAGTTCCAACCGTACCCCATGACGTACCTGTCATCAGCGACATTACAGAACATGTAAGGCAGGCGATAACGAGGAAGAATCTAGGTGTTAAAAGTTCCAGACCCCAATATATGAGGATAGGAACCGTTCCACTGGCTATCCATACGCCTATAAGCATACCTACAAAAATTAGCACTAAAATGGCCGGGAACATTCTTCTAGCCAAATCCAAAATATCGTTTTGAATGTCATCCCACTTTACTCCCCAAATCATAGAGAGGAATATGGCCACAAGGCCTGCTACTATAAGATTCACCACTGTAGGTGATTTTATGACCAACGCGCCCAGGAAGATAGCCGCAGCTGAAGCAATCATGATTATCAGGGCCTTGGTTCCTGTCATGTTGTTCTTTTTTTCTGTATTTTCCATTTTTAATCTCCTTATTAAATAGAGCGATTATTTCCAAACTTCTTTTATTACTCTTAAGAAATTGCCTCCGAGGAATTTCTCAATTTCTTCATTGTTAAAGCCTCTTCTTCTCATGCCATCTACCAGGTTCTGGATATCCAAAACGCCTGTAAATCCAAGGGCATGTCTTTCTTTAGGATCAGTGCCTACGTTTTTGTTGTACACTCCTGCAATCAGGTCGAAAAGCGCTCCCTGCCACTGTATGCCTGCAATATCTGAGGCATGGTCAAGATTGTTGTCGCTGGCAAATCCAACATGATCAATACCCACGATTTCTACGGCATGGCATACGTGATCCAGATAATCTTCGATAGTCGGCGGAACATTCTCTTTGCGCTTCCAGCAGATAGGAGCCCATGGAGTCAGTCCCACAACACCACCGTTTTCTTTCAATCTCTTCAGTTGTTCATCAGTTTTGTTTCTTGGGCTGTCAGCTACTGCTTTGCAGCAGGTGTGTCCGATGGTAACCGGTTTTTCGCTCAGTTCCAGAACGTCAGACACTACTTTAGGTCCGCAATGAGAAAGGTCGATAAGCATGCCTATGTTATTGAATTCCTTTACGAGGCTCTTACCGAAATCCGTCAATCCGTAATCGCCGCCTTCTACACAGCCGCCTCCTATGTATCCGCCTTTGTTATACGACATTTGGATTACTCTAACACCCATTTCATAAAAGGCTTTTGCCACGTGAATCTTATTCTCCAGTGGAGCCGGATCTTGGAAATACAAGATGAGTGATTTGTAACCTTCAGCTTTGTTTCTCATAAGATCATCATAAGTCCTGGCAATCTTAATTTTTTCTGTCGGGTCGTCAGTAAGCTTTGATACTTCTCCCAAACATTCAACTCCCGTCCTAAAGTCCGTTCCGTCTAATGTTAAGAAGCACGCGTCCATAAGAGACTCTTTGTAATCTTCAGTCATGCCTTTAAATCTACCATTTTCAGGCCAAATACACGCGTCTAACACGTAAGCGTTTTTTAAATTTTGCATTGTTTTGCCTCCCGTTTATGATTTTTTATTATGACATAGATTATAAAAGCAATAACCGTGCCATAATTTTTTTAGCAAAAGAACCTGCAAAATTTATGTATTTTTCTATACAAACGCTAATTTTTCGTCGTTTTTCATGCTTTTTTGCTTGTTTTTTTGTAAAGAAATTTTTCTTTTGAAAGATTTTTTTATTTTTTTGTAAAGAAATTTTGCGCGCCTGTTCTGGGGGGGGATTTTATAACTCTGCCTGGCAACCGTACCTGACGAAATTTTTCATACCTACGCTATGATGCTAAAACAAATTGCATCTGCAGACATATATGATACATATAAAGAAAAAGCGTGATACAAAGTATCACTTTTTCGTAAGAAAGTATGACGGCATCATACTTTTTTCAATTTTTTGTATACTTTGTATCACGCTTTTACGAAAAAAGTATCATCAACTCAAATCAATCAATAATTGCGCTCCGCATCACGCTTGCTGTGTAATAATTTCATTTCTTATTGGCGTGCTGTAAATGCAAAAAGCCTCCCGCAGCGGGCGAACCCGCTGCAGGAGGCGCATCCTCCGTCTATAATAATATTAATAAGTTGTATCCAGAACTCCATAGTCACCGTCAGCCCTTGTGTAAACCACGCTTACACTGTCGGTCTCGACATTGAGAAATACGAAGAAATCATGCTGGAGCAGATCCATCTGTAAAATCGCTTCATCTACAGTCATTGGTGTAAGATGGAATTTTTTATTTTTGACAACTTTTTTCTCCTCTTGCTCTTCTGCTTCTTCCATCTCAGGGATCATTTCAAATCTCACCGACTCATTGGATTTGTTCCTTTTGATCATCTTGTCCTTATACTTTGAAATCTGCCTGGTAAGCTTATCTGCTACTATGTCGATACAGTCAAAGATGTCTTGAGAGACGTTCTCTGCCCTGAAAATAGTATTCCTGGCTACAATGGTAGTCTCCATCTTTACCTTAGCCTTTTCAGGATGTATCACAACATTGGCTTTAATATCGTCGGTAAAATATTTGCCGAACTTATCGAATTTTTTCTCAATGGCGGCCTGAATCTTATCACTCACATTGATGTTCTTACCTGTTACGATGATCTTCATAATGATGACCTCCTAAGCTTTTCTTTTATTATAGCATACATTATATGAAATTAAAACGAATTTTGCATGAAGTTTAACAATCTAAAAACACTCTTTGATATCAATGGCATTTTCTTAACGTCCTAATTCATTTTCCGTCTTTCCTTTATTACAAATCTATATCGTATTTTTCCAGCTTATATCTTAAATTTTGCCTTGTAATGCGCAGTGCGCGGGCAGCTGCAGACATCGAGGGGGTTGCCCTTAGAGCATCTAAAATCAATTCCTTTTCAAAAGCTCTGACCTTTTCATCCAGAGAACGAGAGTCATCATCTTTGATAGATATGCTGTTATGATATTTTATTGATGAAACCAGATAAGGAGGTATATCATCCTTTGTAAGAAAGCCATCGTTGACGATATTGAAACAGCCCTCGATTATGTTTTTCAGTTCTCTAACATTACCGGGCCAAGAATAGTTGCAAAGAAGTTCCAATGCGTCATCAGATATGCCCAGAATGTTCCTATGCATAGTCCTGTTGAAATACCTTATAAAATAATCTGCCAACAGAGCTATATCATTTTTTCTTTCTCTAAGGGGAGGTAACATCAGTTGTACAGGAGACAGCCTGTAAAACAAATCTGCTCTAATGAGACTTTTAGACAACAGATTTGTCGGCTTTTCGTTAACGGCAGAAATTATACGCACATCAAAAGATATTTCTGTTTCTCCCCCTATTCGTTTCGCTTTCTTTTCCTCCAAAGCCCTTAAAATCTTGCTCTGCATGTTGGGGTCCATAGAATTTATCTCATCTAAAAACAGGGAACCCCCATCTGCCAGTTCAAACAACCCTTTTCTGTTTTCCGCGCCGGTATAGCTTCCCTTTACTGTTCCAAACAAAAGGCTCTCCAGCAAAGTGTTCGGGATGGCTGCGCAGTTTTGAACCACAAAGGGCTTGCCGCTTCTCCGGCTGGCGCTGTGAATAGATTGAGCTACCAACTCCTTGCCTGTTCCTGTCTCGCCATATATCAACACGGAAGAATTAGTCATGGCTACATGGCTGATATTCTGTTTAAGTTCAATCATAACAGGATCTTGGGTAATGATATCGTCTATAGTAAACAATTTCTGTGGTCTAAAAGAATCGTTCATGGCTAAGCTCAAGGTTTTTTCTTTGTTATCCACATATACAGACACGTCTATGGCGCCTATTATATCACCCTCTGAGTTGTTAAGGGGCATAGTGGTATTGATGGCTTTTATCCTTACGCCGGCACAGTTGGTGTACTCCTGGAAATTATTGATTATAGGCTCTCCTGTTCTGAGCACAGTAAGCAAAGTGCTGGTGTTTTCATCAAGGTCAGGCCAAACTTCAGTTACGTGCTTGTTTAGTACGATGTCTTCCGTAAGCTTACTAATATCCGGACGATGGCAAACATAGTGGCATATTATCCCTCTCTTATCTACTACTGCCAAGCCGTCTATATTCTTATACAATTTGCTGGTTTTTTCAATATACTTTGATAACATGTCTTTCCCTCTTTATATAAATATATTATCATCGCACAATATTTTTACAAGGCGAAAAAATTTATTTTACAAAAATCAATATTCCTGTAAAATCACTTTCCCAAATCATTGAAATACGGCTATTCCTTATTGGCACATCATTTGCTAATCCATAAATTCAAAACTCGGAAAAGGTCAATTTAAAAGCCAGAAAGGAGAAATAAAATGGATAACACAAAAACAAATTTCGCTTTCAATCCGTTGGGAGGTGACAAATGGTTTCCCAAAGAAACCTGGTTTGAAAACGATATGCAGGAGTACTGGGGCGAATGGGGAGTATCCTCTGAATACGACACATTAAAGGTAGTACTTATGCATAGGCCCGGTCCCGAAATAGACGACTTTGACTTCAGAGAGGTAAGATTTCGTACTCAGGTAGACCCAGAAAGGTTCAGAGCACAACATGATGCCCTTGCCGATTTTTACCGTTCTCATGGGATCACTGTATGTTACGTTGAAAATCAGCGAACAGACAGACCTAATGCAATATTCTGCAGAGACCTGCTTTTGATGACTCCGGAAGGCGCCATTATCTGTCGTCCGGCTATGGCAGCCCGCAGAGGTGAAGAAGTCGCTGTTGCCCGTACAGTTTCAAAGATGGATATCCCTATTATCAAAACCATCAACGCTGACGGCTATTTTGAAGGCGCAAATGTTATGTGGGTTGACAGGAAAACTGTCATTTTAGCTGTCGGAGCCAGAACCAACAAGGCCGGAGCTGAGCAGGTAGAGACAGAACTTAGAAGGATAGGTGTGGAAGAGGTTATATATATGCAGACTCCTTGCGGTCAAGCTCATATCGACGGAGTTTTCAATATCGCAGGTCCGGACGTTCTATATATGTATCCTTCACAAGTCCCATACAACGTGGTGGATGTATTTAGGAAGCGTGGATTCAAGATACTGGAATGTCCTGATACTAAAGAATGTAAAGAAGGCTTTGGCGTAAACTTTGTTGCTATTGCTCCTAATGAAGTTGTAATGCCTGCCGGAAACGATATTTCGGCTGAAATTTTAGATAAAAACGGAGTAAAGGTCCACACTGTTCAGTTTGACGAAGTGGTAAAAGCATGGGGAGGAATGCACTGCTGCACCGCCTTCCTGAAGAGAGGTTAGTACATGAGCGGCGAATTGTCTCTGTTTTCCCTATGCTGTCTATCTATAATTTTTTTCTTAGGGTATTTTGAACAGCAGATAACAGGCTTTGGAGCATCTTTGTTCTGTCTGCCTTTCTCACTGTTTTTCATACCGAAAGAAATTTTTACACCGATAGTCTGGGCTTTCACTTTTGCACAGAGCATATATATCTTAATAAAGCAAAGAAAAAGCGTTAACAAGAAGCAGCTTATTCTATCACTGCTTTTAGCATGTTCAGCCGGAACCTTGTTATCAGTATTGTTTCTGGAAAGATTGCCTGCTGCATATGTAAAACTAGGGCTCGCTCTGTTCATCGCCATCAATTCTTCCATAGAAATATATCGCATAAGAACCGGTATAGTTAAAAAAGGATTGAAATTATGGCATTATATATTTCCTGTAGGCAGCGGAGCATTACAGACGTCTTTCGGCATAGGAGGACCTTTGCTGGTCGCCTTTCTGACAAAGACCATAGATGATAAAAATGAGCTTCGCAGCACGCTGGCCGGATATTGGGTTTTCATCAACGGATTTCTTTTAATCAGCCAATGGGTAACATCCGGAATTCCCTCAGAATCCACCAAAGGTGCCTTATATCTTCTGCCTGCTGTCATTCTTGGAATGTTAATCGGCAATTTAGCTTTAAAAAAAGTGAATCACAAGACATTTTCGCTTTTGGTACATATCGTTCTTATCGCTTCATCTATTTTGATACTTCTCTAAGTTATATGAAAGGAGAAAAAAATGGAATATGGAATATTATCATTAGTTCCTACTGTTATCGCCGTAGGCTTAGCTTTGACAACAAAAAACGTATATGTGTCTCTATTGCTTGGCCTTCTAGCCGGAAACACCATCATAGCCGGCGGTAACCCACTTGCCGGCATAGACGGCGTAATAGCTTCCGTCACCACCGTTTTCGCCGATTCAAGCAATATCACAACCATGCTTGCCATATCTTTAATGGGCGGTATGATTTTATTGATTCAAAAAGCCGGAGGAGTCAACGGTTTCATCGATGTTCTTACAGTCAGAACTTCCCTTATCAAATCAAAAAAAGCAGCTAATTTCATAACTTGGGTAATAGGTATGATAGTATTTGTGTCTGCCAACATGAGCAGCCTGATTGCCGGTACTATCATGAAGCCTCTCAATGACAAATACCTGACCTCTCCGGAGAAACAATGTTATATCGTGCATACCGTATCTGCTCCTGTATGCGCTCTTATACCTCTCAGCAGCTGGGGCGCTTACATGATAGCATGCCTTGAAAATTCCGGGGTAGAAAACGCTGCCGGTGTCATGGTTCAATCTATTCCTTTGTCTTTTTACGTAATCATAGCCGTGTTTATGTGCCCTATACTTATATTAGCAGGCAAAGATTTCGGTCCTATGAAAAAAGCGGAGCTGAGAACTGCCAAGGAAAATGCCATCGTATCAGAATCATATGATACAGATCAGCTGGAGGACAAAAAGGCTTCTTGCTTACTGCTTATCCTTCCTGTATTATCGATGATAGTAGTCACTATCGTCGGAATGTACTTCACCGGAGACGGCAACATCCTCAACGGCGCAGGAATGCGCTCATTCCTGTGGGGTGTACTTTCAGGAATAGCCATAGCGTTTGTAATGATTCTGGTAAAAAAACATCTCACTTTTGCAGAAGCCAGCCATTGGTTATATGAAGGCTGGGTAGGGATGCTCCCTGCTATAATCATACTTACATTTGCCCTCGGCCTTGGCGGCTTAGTTACAACACTGGGTACAGGCGAATATCTGGCCAATGCTTTCTCCAGCATTCTCAGCCCGTCACTGCTTCCTTTCATTACCTTCCTTATAGCTATGGTAATAGCTTTCTCAACGGGAAGTTCATGGGGAACTATGGCTGTAGTGCTTCCTCTGGTTATGCCTATGGCTTTCACCATGGATGTAAATATCCCGCTGATGGCAGGCGCTGTATGGAGCGGCGGACTTTTCGGAGACCAGTCGTCGCCTATATCCGATACAACAGTTGTGGCATGTTCAGCAACTAAGTGCGAAATACCTGCACACATCAACAGCCAGCTGCCGTACACCCTTTCTTTCTGCGCTATAGCAGGAGTAATATACATAATTGCCGGATTTATCATCTAGCAGACAAACTTACAGAGGCTGTCTCTGATTTGAAACAGCCTCTTTTTTATGAATTTATAAGCCGTTTGACTGACCTGGTCTTTGACCCCACACCTGCCTTTGCCCGCTTTGCGGAGGACTTACTTCTAAGGTACGCCATGATCACCGGCCTGTCTCCGGCCGGCTTACGTGGGTCCTTTTGCCCGTACCTGGCCTGGACTTTCAACCACAGACCCGGGCGGCTCTTCTTATTTTATCATCTGGCGGATAATATGCAAGCTGATTTCAATGGATCACTTGTTTTCCTCCTGTATCTCCAACAGTCCGTACCAAAGACAAACTGCTCTGGAAACGAGCTCTTTAATGTGTCGCAAAAGAAATATGCAAAATAAATGCCATAAAGTTAAAGATCAGTCTTTTTTTGACCTATAACTTTATGGCATAAATTGATCCCGTTTGAAATTTCAACAAAAACCAGTATTTAAGATCATTTCGGAAATGATGCTGCATGTGTCTGCCCCGGCCTGCTCTCCTGCGATCCCGCAAAACATACCAGTCATGATATATGCTAATGGATGTTTTCTTTGGATAATGGGTGATGAACGGGCGCCTAATGGGCGACCAGATCACGCATAGCTGTCCGGCTGCTGGTGATGGCGGTTTGCCGCATTGAGAAGCGCCGCAAAATACAGCTCGCTCACGCCTGCTTCCCGGAGCGCCCTGCCGCATTCTGAAGCAGTAGCCCCTGTGGTAAATATATCGTCTATCAGCAATACTCTTTTACCCTGGACCGCCGCCCGTTTATCAGGCGCAGCACAAAAGGCGCCCGCCATGTTTTCCCGCCTCTCATCAGGGGACAGAGCCCTTTGGGCCTTCGTATCCTTTATGCGCAAAAGGACTTTCTTTTCATGTTTTATACCGCACATGGCTCCAAGATGAGCTGCTATCTTCTCAGCCTGGTTGAAGCCCCTTTCTCTTGCACGCTGTGAGCTTATCGGCACTTCTGTTATGATGTCCGCTCTGAGGAGCGGACAGGATATGTCATCTATGGTCATGTGGATGATGGCATCCCGTATGAGTTCTGCTGCTGTTACAGCAACATATGTATTACCGTCATATTTCAGGGAAAAGATCATGCGTCTCTCATATGTCCCGTACCCCATGGCTGCTGCAGCCCAGTCAAAGCCTTCTATACGGAGAGGAAGCGCCTTGAAGTTCATCCTTTCCATGCAATGGCTGCAAAGGGAATATCGGCTCCCCGGACCTGTATATTTACCGCAGCAGAGGCAATATATATCCGGAGGGAACAGCAGATCTGAGATTGTTTTTGTTATCAGCAATATACCCTATCCTTTCTTCATCCTCATATATTTTCGTACATTCCTGCCAGCCTGTCTCTAAGTCCTGAATTTCTCCTGCCTGTCTGATTGTTGTCGACCATGGAATTTACATACCTTTCAGTCCCTACTATTATCACCTGGCGCTGTCCCCTTGTCACTGCCGTATACAGCAGATTTCTTGTGGCCAGAGCCGGCGGGAACCAGCTTGCCGGCATTATGACCACAGGGAATTCGCTTCCCTGGCTTTTGTGTACCGTTACGGCATATGCCAGTTCTATCTCGTCCATCTGTACATAAGGATATTCCACCCATCTGTCGTCGTCATAGCAAACGGTTATTTTCCGGTCATCTGTATGGACTGCTGCTATTATGCCGGTTTCGCCGTTAAAGATCCCTTTTCCCGTGCTGCCGTCTTTTCTTTTAAACTCCAGCCTGTAGTTGTTTTTTATCTGCATGACACGGTCTCCCTGCCGGTATATCTTGCTCCCAAATGCAAGCTCAGGGCAGTCAGGCCGGGGCGGGTTGAAAATCTGCTGCAAATGTTCATTGATGCTGGCGCTTCCCAAGATCCCTTTTTTTACGGGAGTCAGCACCTGCACCTTGTCAGGTGGCCATTTGGCAGCCAGATCCGTTATCTTTCCGAGTATATCCTTTTGCTTGTCTGCCTCGACCAGCAGAAAATCCTTTCCGTATTTGGGATACGATCCTTGGTTTATCCTGTGGGCATTGAGGACTATCCCGCTTTCCTCAGCCTGGCGGAAGATTTCCGAAAGCCGCGATGTATAAACATATCCGCTGTTTATGAGGTCCTCAAGGACATTCCCGGCTCCCACCGGAGGCAGCTGATCTGCATCTCCTGTCAGGATCAGCCGGCAGTCATCCCTCAGCGCCCTGCAAAGGGCTCCCATCAGCATGAGATCCATCATCGATGCCTCATCTATGATGACTGCACCATAGTCAAGGGGATTGTCCTGATTCCTGCCGAAAGCCATATGTCTGGCTTCCTCATCATAGTAATACTCAAGCAGCCGGTGCACCGTCATCGCACCTTTGCCGCTGGTCTGTGTTATCCTCTTTGCCGCCCTTCCTGTTGGCGCCGCTACGGCCACATCAAGCCCGCTCTGCTCCATGATCTTTATGAGGGTATTTATGATAGTTGTCTTTCCTGTCCCCGGTCCTCCTGTTATGATGGAAACGCTGTGTCCAAGTGACTTTTCAACAGCCTCGCGCTGGCTCTGTGTGAGTTTTATGCCGCTCTGGCTTTCTGCCTTTGATATGACTGCGCTGATATTGGCTCCGACGGGCTTTGGGGTGTTTTCCGCCATTCTTGCGATCTTTCCGGCCACCTGGCATTCTGTCCTGTAGTATCCGTAAAAATACAGAACCTCCGTTCCTGCAAGAGTAGAAAGCTGAAGATCGCCCACCAAAGCCATATCCTCAACCACATCCTCTACCTCATCCCTGGTCAGATCGAGAAATCCGCTTATCTGCTGGCAAAATTCACGGGCAGGCACAAATGTATTTCCCCGGTTCACATAAAGGGCCAATCCGTGGCGTACGGCAGCTCTTATACGAAAAGGGCTGTTTTTGGCGATCCCCATGGTATCTGCGATCTTATCTGCCGTATCAAATCTCATGCCCTGAAATTCGTCCAGCAGCCAGTAAGGATCGTCTTCTGTCAGGCCTATGGCAGCATCTCCCACCAGGGCAAAGATCTTGATTATATAATAGTCAGACAGTCCCAGTTTGCGTAAAAATAAGGTCACCTCCGGGGTGACCTGGCTTATTTTTGTTATGGTTGCTTCGTTGTCTTTTGTATCCATTATTTTACCTTATCCAGTGTATCCCGCGAAGGGCGGCGGCCACTTTATTTTTGCTGTAAAGCTTGGCCAGCTTCATAAGCTCTTCCCTGGTGTTTTTACGCGGATGGGTGTGAAGTTCTTCAGTCATCATCCTCAGCACTTTTTCTGCGTTTTCCGCTTTACATATGCCTGCTTCGATCAGATCTTCAGCGTCAACTTTCAGATCTTCCGGAAAGATAGGCTCTTTGAATCTTTGTATTTCGTCAAGCATATACATCTTGCTCTTTATCTTAGTCTCAGTGTGATAGTCAAACACTATCCTCTGGGCCTTTTCCATGTTTAACAGATATTCATAGCGGTCCATGCCATGCTGATATATGAATTTTTTCAAAGCCGGCTTGGTGGCGGCAAAGTACAGCTTTGGCATATCAGTAATGGCATCTATCAGGTGCTGTTCTGTTTCCGGATCGAAATTCAGCCTTTCGATGGCAGGTCTTATCTTTTTCTTGTCAATACAGGTGAAAAACAGGCCCAGCCTTCTTGCTTCAACCGGTTTGGAGCGGTCGATGTTCTGGCTGAGCAAAAGAAGGTCGTTCACTTCGCGCTTGGAAAGCCGGTCAACCACATCCTGCCCTATCACGGCAGCTACCATTCCTGTTTCCAGCAGTATTCCAAGGCCTTTTCCCGCTGTCCCAGGCGCAGACAGGAGCATGGTAAATTCTTCTCTGATCCTGTCCACATTGGCGCCCTTCAGCAGTTCTTTGTTTTTCAATATCGCCTCATATACGGGCCTGTCAAGATCAAACCCGCACTCGGATGCCAGCCTGGCCGCTTTCAGCATCAGGATAGGCTGTTTTTTGAATAAGCTGTCCGGATCCCCAATAGTCCGGATGAGTTTTTTCTTTATATCATCCCTGCCTCCGAATGGATCGACGATCTCGTTCTGGTTCTCGGCTATGGCATCAATGGTAAATCCTTTTGCTGCCAGCTGGGTTTTAATTGCCGTCTCCCCCGGATCTGTGCGGTCCTGCGCCCCGCCTGCAGGCATCGTTGTCCTGTATCTGCCCAGATCTATTATAATGCCGCTTTCTTCGGTCTCTCCGTCTTTCCCCGGCATCTCCTCTATATATTCAAACCTCAGTACCTGATATTTCTCGCTGAGTACCATCGCTTCCGGAAACAGCTCCTTCATTTGGTCTATTCCCGCATCAGTTATAAGGTCCCAGCCATAAGGACTGCGTCCCATTACGGACTCTCTGATGCACTCTCCCTCTATGTACACCTCAAATCCGGCATTTTGCAGTTCTGTCATGATCTTTCGGACTTCTTTGGGCAGTTTTACTAACATTATTTTTCATCCTCCGCATCTGCAGTTTTGTAGATCCTCCTGTTGTCCAGAGCCCAGATCCGCTCGCTGAAAGTTCCCGGTTCCGTAGATACAAGGGCGTCCTCCATATCAAACATCCTCGCATCAAGTATATCCAGATAGTGGAGAACTTCCGCCTCCGGAAACAGCGGCTTCTTGGGGCTTCCGAATTCAGGCTCATAATGATGTGCCAAGATCATGTGCTCCAGCATAATTGCTTTTTCCCTTGGGAATCCCAGTTCCAGAGTAAGCCTGTCAATGGTCTTGACTCCTTGTATTATGTGGCCCAGCATCTGTCCCTCAAAGGAGTATCCGGTGGCTATACCGTCAGGTCCGGCCATGATCTCGTTGAGTTTTTCAATATCATGTACGATCACCCCCGCACACACCAGATCCCGGTTGAGGTTTGTATAGATCCTGCACACGCATTCCCCGGTCATCAGCATCCTCTTCATATGATACAAAAGCCCGCCCAGCTCCGCATGGTGGTTTTTCTGTGCGGCCGGGTAATACATGAGCCTGTCTTTGTTTACTGTCAGGAGTTTTAGGCAGAGTTCCCTCAGATCCCGGTCCTTCATGGACTGCGCGATCTGATATATGTAGTCGTACATGGCCTGCGGTTCTTCCGGCGCAGCTTTGACAAAGTCTTTCATCTGCTGGCCGTCCGCCTCATCAGCCTGCCTTATGCGCTGTATCCTCAGCTGCAGCTGCCCTGCCCATTCGGTGACCAGGCCTTTTATCTTTACTATGGACTTATCCGGTATGGCCTTTAATGTTGGATACTCGCTGTCGCTCACATCCCATTTTTTCGCAGAAATTTCTCCTGTCTTGTCGCCCAGTGTGATGTCCAGATATTGCTTGCCATTGGAACCGACTTTTATCATCAGGGTTTTGGCCATGAAAAATTCCGTCAGTTCCTGGTCTTTTTTCAGATCTTTTATGTATATGCTTTTCATCTATATGATGCCGTCCTTTATGTGAAGTTATTGTCTATTATATAATAAAAACCCTCCGGCCGCAAGCCGGGAAGTAAGTTCTTTGACAATGCCCCTGAGTTCTTTGATGATGCCTGCATATTCTGACGCTGACCTGCTTTTCTTTCTTCAGGAAATCGTATATAATAACAGATGACAGGAGGACTTGCCATGGAATACAAAAAAGAATTTGATGCAAAAAAAGTAAAGGAAGATGTGATCGCCTGGATCAGGAACTGGTTTGACCTTAACGGTCCCGGATGCAATGCCATCGTCGCCATTTCCGGAGGAAAGGACAGCTCTGTTGTTGCGGCGCTCTGCACCGAAGCCTTGGGAAAAGACCGGGTTATCGGAGTCCTGCTGCCCAAGGGCCAGCAGTTTGACATAGATGTTTCCAGGTCTCTGGTTTCCCATCTGGGCATAAGATCTTATGAGATCAATATAGCTGATTGCTTCGACGCTCTTATGGGGCAGCTCAGTTCAAGTCTGCCGGAAATAGCTGTACAGACGGTGACAAACCTGCCGCCACGGCTCCGTATGGCAGCCACTTATGCTGTATCCCAGTCATGTAACGGCAGGGTAGCAAACACCTGCAATCTCAGCGAAGACTGGGTGGGTTACGCCACCCGATACGGCGACGGCGCCGGAGATTTCAGCCCTCTGAGCCGCCTGACTGTCCAGGAAGTCAAGGCCATAGGAAGGGAGCTGGGACTGCCTTCCATGTTCGTTGACAAGACACCTATCGATGGGCTACAGCCCAAAACCGATGAAGAAAACTTGGGCTTTACCTATGAAGTTCTGGACAGATACATCAGGACCGGCCAGATAGACGACATGGCCACAAAAGAACGGATAGACAAGCTCCACAGGGCCAATCAGTTTAAGCTGCGGTTCATGGACTGTTTTGAGTACCGGCCGTAGATAGTCCAAGCACGGCAGAGGCCAGTCTTTTTTGCGTATTTTTTCATACAAAAGCCCGGACGCAAGCATCCGGGCTTCTTCAATTCTCTGCCTTTTTCATCATGACCGCTGCTTTGAACAGGTCGCCGTCTATGGAGATCTCAAATATCCCTTCCATGAGTTTTACCAGATCTTTTGCTATGGCCAGCCCAAGTCCGCTGCCCTCAGTGTTGCGGGATTCATCTCCGCGCTTGAACCTTTCCATAAGCTCCTCTGCCGGTATGTTAAGAGGGTCCTGGGAAATATTCTTTATTTCCAGCAGGATCATAGGCTCTGCGCCGTTGTTCTTTGGTTCCACATTTCTCACTTCAACATACACGCGGCTTTTTGGCATGGCGTATTTTGAAATGTTGCCAAAAAGGTTTTCAAGGACGCGCCACATGAGATTGCCATCAGCCATTATCCGCGCTTCATCACATGCGCAATGTATCTGGATGTCCAGTTCCTTTGCAGAAAGTTTTTCTTCCAGTTCTGCCAAAGTCTGGGTCAGCAGCGATGACAGGTCGATGGGTTCCAGATTGACCGGTATTGCCCCCGAAGACGCCTTGGCTGCTTCAAACAGGTTTTCTGTCAGGACCTTGAGCCTTTGAGTCTTCTGGTCGATGATCTCCAGATACTCCGGAGCATTGGGGCTGTCAAGGCCTTCCTGCTTCAGCAGATCTATGTAAGAGATCATGGATGTGAGGGGGGTCTTTAAATCGTGGGAAACATTTGATATCAGATCCGTTTTCATCCTTTGCGTTTTCAGCTCATTTTGTATGGCGATATTGGACGCCTGAGATATATCGTTGATGTCAGCAGCCAGCCTGTCAAATTCCCCCATGACGCCTTTGGCGTCTTTTTCTACAGGTATCTTGTATGTCAGATTTCCGTTCTTTACTTCTTCCACACCTGTTTTTATGGCAGCAAATTTTTTCACCATCTTAGGCACAAACACCAGTATCAGGACCAGTACTACAGGCAGCAATATCCATACCGCTGATAAAAATGCTCCAGCCATGAGGACCACCAGCACCTTAACCAAAGTCTTGTCGCTGCCTTTGATACTTCTGTATATTGCCAGAAACGCCCCCCCTAAGAGGGATTTTTCCCAAAACTGGCTGAGTTTGATCTTTTTCACCAGAGACAAGAAGCACGCCAGCGTTACAAAACAGTTGACCAGCAGTACCGTCAGGCCGTAAGTCATCTCGATCTGAGGAGTGAGCATCCCGGAATTATAGAGCTGGTCCCCCATGTTTTCCCATATGCCAAGCCACTGGCCGCCCATCCAGATTTCGTAGCATCCCCTCACCGTGTCTGCGATCCATATAATGCTCAGGACGGCGACAGCTATCTGAGCCTCGCTCCATATCTTGTCGAACCATGTGAGCTGCGGTTTTCCCTCTTCGTCCCGGCAGCCCCTTCCAGCCAGGACTATGAGAAATACCAGCAGTGCTGCAAATATGGCTGCACCTATGACAAAGCCTATGCCGGTAAGATTTTGCAGCCAGTCAAACTTTTCCTGGTCCGAAATAACCCCCTTGTACCAGAAATATCCGTCATCAATGCCGCTCCTGGTCTCCTCGTCAACCCATACCATGGTGCTCATGGCAGAAAATATAGACCCTGCTATGAGCAGTCCTACCGCAAGCAGCGACTCTGCTGTCATGCCGGCTCCCAACAGCACCGGCCTGCGTCTATAGTTTTTCAATCTTGTATCCAATACCCCACACCACCTTCAAATATCGAGGATTCTTCGGGTCTATCTCAATTTTCTCCCTTATCCTCCTTATATGGACTGCTACGGTGTTTTCCGGGCTGTAAGCCGGCTCGTTCCAGACAGATTCATAAATCTGTTCTATGCTGTATACACGGCCCGCGTTTTCCGTCAGCAGTTTTAATATGCCAAACTCAATGGGTGTCACGACTACCTGTTCTCCGTCCAAAGTCACCCTTTTTTCGTTGTCGTCTACGATCAATCCCCCTGATTTGTAGACACCCGTTTGAGTAGGCCGTCCCGCCATGCTTCCCAGATTGGCATACCGTCTGAGCTGTGCCTTTACTCTGGCGATCAGTTCCAGCGGATTAAAAGGCTTTGTCACATAGTCGTCGGCTCCTACATTTAGGCCCGTGATCTTATCGTAGTCCTCCGACTTGGCGGAAAGCATGATGATAGGAATGTTCTTTTCTTCTCTTATCTTCATGGTGGCCTGGATGCCGTCCATTTTTGGCATCATCACATCCATTATGATAAGGTGCAGCGTCTGCTTCCGGGCTATATCGAGGGCTTCTACCCCATTAAAAGCCTTAAAAACGCAATATCCTTCGTTTCGGAGATAAATCTCGATGGCCCCCGCTATTTCCTTATCGTCGTCACACACCAAGATATTGAATTTATGGTTTTCCATTTTATCATGCTCTCCTTTCGCCTTACAACCATATATTAAGGGCCCTTTTTTACAAAGGGGCCCATCTGATTCTTACAAAATTCTTAATTGAAGCCCTCTGGACCGAAGACAGCCTCCGGCCGGTCCGGCGGCAGATGAAAGGGCTGTCCGGCCCGCGGCGCTCACCTCCGCTGTCTACTGGGCGACAATGGCCTGAAGTACAGTGTTGGCTATAGGCCCGGCCACGCTGGAACCATATCCGCCATTTTCCACACACACCACAAAAGCATAATCCCCCGAATATCCGCAGAACCATGCGTCAGGCCGTTCTCCTCTCGCTCCTTCGGCAGTCCCGGACTTGGCATGGAGCTCCAATCCAGGGAAATTGCTGTCACCGTAGTTGGTCAGCACATTGTTCCTCATCATTTCCTGAAGCCTTCTCGCTGTGTCAGCCTCAAGCAGATTGACATTATCTGCATCAGTACCCATTATCAGGCAAGGGGAAGCAGCCTGGCCGCCCCCTGCTATGGCACCCATATATACCATCATTGACATAGGGTTCACCTGGTCTTCAAACTGCCCGACGCCTGCCCATGCCAGGTTTATATTGTAAGTGTCAAAGTTAAACGATCCCGGCGTGGTCTTTATGCCGTTTATATCATATGATCCTGTCAGCCCCAGGTCCTCAACAGCCTGGTTCATTGCATCAGCACCGATCTCCAGTGTCAGAGCGCCGAAAGCGCAGTTGCAGGAGTCCGAAAGGGCTTCATCAAGATCAACGCTGCCATGCGCCCTCTGGCATGTTACTTTTTCTCCATCTACAACATAGCTGCCTGTGCAGGTAAATGTCCAGTTGTCTATATCCGGTATATTTTCAAGGGCCGCCTTGGTGGTCACAAGCTTGAATGTTGATCCCGGAGTTGCAGCTCCTGAGATGACCTTATTGATGAAAGTTCCTGACTCCGCTTCTGAAGATGCCGGCGGATCTGCCGGATCAAAGCCGGGATTGCTTACCATGCAGATTATCTCCCCTGTGCGCCAGTTATATACGCCCACAAAACCATCCCTGCCGTTTAAGGCATTATAGGCTGTTTTGGATATTTCGGCATCTATGGTCAGATCCAGCTCCCTGTTATCGCCCAGCAGAAAGCCGTTGGTCCCGGTTATAAAATTGTATCCTATTATCTGGCTTTTGAAAACATAATTGACTGCTGTGGAAACATTCATATTTTCATCGCCCACAACATGTGCGGTTCCCCGCCTTATACCGCTGTCATCATTGTAGTGGGGTCCTTCTCCGTCATTTTGGAGCAGCGCCACACCGTTCCTGTCGTACACTGAACCTACTGCCAGTTTTCCTTCATAATAAACATGCTGATTGGCATAAAAGGAAGCCCACTGGTCTCCATCTGCCGCAAGCCTTACGATAAAAAACACCAGCCCTATCATCAGCGCCGCCGCCAGTATCAGGCACAAAACGGCGCGTCCTTCCATTTTTTTCATATCTTGCCACCTGCCTTCACTGCAATACTTGCACGCTCTCTGGTGTCTGCAGCTTTAAGGAATGCCAGCAGGGCCCAGGATACCATCATGCTTGTTCCGCCATTGGACACGAACGGGAAGGTTACTCCCGTAAACGGCAGTATATCCACGCATCCAAAGACATTGAGACATGTCTGGAAGATGAACATGGACATGGCTCCGCATGCCGCAATGGTATAGAATGTCGATCTTCCTGCAAAGATAGACCTGTAGGCATATACTGACAATGTCACTATTGACAGGACTGCCAGCACAGCTATGATAAGTCCCCACTCTTCGATGAGCATGCCGAACACCATGTCTGTGTCGGCTGCAGGAACGCTTTCAAGCCATCCTTCGCCTGCCCCTACTCCTACCAGGCCGCCGCTTGCCGCTGCGCTCATGGTCCTGGTCTGCTGAAACCCTGCGCCGTCAACTATCGCCGGGTCCCATACATGCCCCCACGATGCAAACCTGTCGGCGATATAGGGCCTGAACCTGAGTATCATAAATCCGCCAGCTGCCGCCGCTCCCACCATCAGTACAAGTTTTGAGAAGTCACCGCTGCGCAGGAAAGATATTATCAGGAATGTGACAAAGAATATTATGGCTGTTCCGAAGTCTCCCATAAGTCCGAGGCATCCAAAACAGTATACGGAAAACAATATGAACACCGTAAGGTTTTTCTTCTGGAACAGCTCATCAAGGGTAGCCGCTCCTATCCATACAAATGCCACCTTTACAAGTTCCGATGGCTGGAACGAAAAGCCTCCTATCTCTATCCAGTTCTTGGCTCCGTAGCTGAAAGTACCGATAGCCAGATTGGCCAGGAGCAGCACCACTGCCCCTGCCAGCAGGGCCCACCTCAATGTTTTGGTCCTCTCAAGGTTCCTCAATATCAGACATATCACTACAAAAGCCACAACGCCGAGAACAACTGCGATAAACTGTTTGAACATGCTTTCCGGAGCCGACGAGCCTACCACCGCCAGGCTCAAAGTGGAAAGGAAAAAAGCGATGGTCTCCATTTCAAATGAAGTGTTCCCCAGGCTTTTCATAACGCCTACATATATCCACATCAGTATCATCAGACCGAAAATAGCTATGTAAACGCCGGCCATGTGCTCCGGCCCAAGAGCGATCCCCAGCTGAAAAGCAGTCAGCAGCTGAAGCAATGTCAATGCAGCCAGAGACGGGCCGGCGGACATGAGCTTGGTGTCCGACCGCCTCATGGCGATATTATTATTCTTTTCCTCGAGGCTTATGGGCATCAGTACCATTTCAGTCATGCCGGCTCTGAGCACATCTCCGTACTCTATGGCAACGGCCTTGCCCATGTTTATGTTATCGCGATTCTTTTTGGCGCTCCTGCTGCCGCGTCCCCTGCCTATCTCTTCGTCATTGAGATATGTCCCGTTTTTAGAGCCCAGATCTCTGTAAGTCCATTCACCGCCGGTATCTCTCATCAGGATGCCGTGATTTCTTGACAAGGTCGGGTCCTCTATGGTAATATCGCAGTTCTTCGCCCTGCCTATGACATTTTCCCAGTGAGTCACAGGCACGCTGATCTCGTCTACACTCACCTGGCTGCCGCTCTCATCGGTCTTGATGGTCCTCAGGTTCATGTAAGCCCAGACTTCCGCCGGGTTCTTGGTCCTGAGCAGGGACCTTATGGACCGTACGATGATGTAGATGCCCAGCAGGACGAACACCCATCTGACGGCGGCAGTAAACAGGTCTGTCAGTTCTATGCCGTCTAAAAAGTCGAAATTCATAGTACCACCTTTCTGAAAATAATCTCAATCCAATGTAAATTCCCTGTCTATATATGATGATTTTACCACAATATATCAAAAAACAAAAGGCAAAGAGTTGTAAAGTACATCTCTTTGCCCTGTATTCCATATTCAGTGATTGCAGTTGTGGCCGCCGTGGTTTCCGCAGCTGTGGCCGCCTTCGCCGTGACTGTGATGGTCGCATTTTACATCAGGGTTGAACTGAAGCTCGCCCTTGAGGAAAGCTTCCACGGCCCCGTCGGCGCTCCCGCTGACGCCTCCGTATAACTGTATTCCAGCCTCAGCCAGAGCGTTGATGGCGCCTGCACCGATACCGCCGCAGATGAGAGTCTCAACTCCCTTTTCCTTCAGGAAGCCTGCCAGAGCCCCGTGCCCGCTGTCTCCTGTGTTTATGACCTCGGAGCCTGTGACGGCGCCGTCCTGAGTGTCATACAACTTGAACTGCTCTGTGTGTCCGAAATGCTGGAACACCTGTCCGTTTTCGTAAGTTACCGCTATCTTCATAATCTACCTCCCGATCATTATTATATACTCTGTGATCTGTTTGATTCCCTGTGCCTCCGGCAGCCTCCGCACATGCATACCTTTTCGCTGCCGTCGCACAGCCTGTAATCTCCGCCTTCTATCCTTAGGGCCCGTCCGTCGACTATGACCTCGGCTATCTTTTTGCGGGCATTGTTATATATCTGCTGTACGGTGGTCCGGGCCACACCCATATACCTGCCGCAGTCTTCCTGGGAAAAGCCCTCTTTGTCTATAAGCCTGATGGTCTCGTACTCGTCTACAGTCATTATCACAGGCTCCCGGGCCGCCTCCTCTGAGGCCTCCCCTGCGCCGCAGCCCGGGCCGCACCCGGCTTCCCTGTCCGTACCGCAGACCGGCATGAACTGTGTATGGGCGGGCATACAGCAGACTTTACGGCATTTTTTAGGTCTCGGCATGTTATCATCTCCTGTTGAGACCGGCTGTCGAAAGGCGCTTTCTGTGCGATCTGCAAGCTATGTGCTTCGGCGAGTTGCGCTCTTCGGCCGATTTATGACATATGTCATTTATGTTTTTATTATACGGCGGTTATTGACATATGTCAATAATGTTTCGGAATTTTGTATGTGCAGGCGACGGATTTTATCGATCGGTTTTTATTTCAGATCAAAAAAACTCTTTGCGTTGTCGTAGAGGATCCTTTGCAGCCCCTGCTCGTCGACGCCGCTGACGAGGACTTTCTGAAGTTCCACGCTCGGGTGGTGAAAAGGCGTGTCTGTGCCGAACATTATCCTGTCTTTCCCCACAGTTTCGTAGGCTTCCAGTATCTTGGACGGCATAGGCATGCCGGACATTTCCAGATATATGTTGGAATATTTGCGGGCCATCTTCAGGGCGGCGTCGATATATACCCCGTGGCCATGGCCCATGTGAATCATCATTATCTTCACATTGGGGTATTTTTCGGCCAGCAGGCCGATCTGCCACGGCAGGGAATAAGGCGGATGGCCGCTGTGTATGCAGACCGGAAGGCCCAGCTTTTCAGCCTTTTCCATGACCGGAAAGACCATTTCCCCGTCAGCGCAGTAAGCATGCCTGAGAGGGTTGAGCTTGACGGCTGAAAAGCCTTTTTCTGCATACTTTTCGATTATTTCTGCGGCCTGAGGGTTCAGAGGGTTCACATAAATGCAGCCGATCAGCCTGCCGGGATTATCCCTCATTGCGCCCAGTGTTACATCGTTATCCTCGCAGCAGAGGGCCGTCCTTTCTATATCGAACTCGTTCATCTGGCGGATGAGCCCTTCTTCGGTTATTCCCACATCAGCCCAGCCTCCTATGTATCCTATGTGTGCGTGGGCGTCTATCTTTTTCATTTCACTTCACCTCTTATCCTGAACAGGGCAGGAGCGTGCCTCATCAGCACATTGACCAGCGCCGCAAACAGCACTATCCCTACGACAGTCTGGATGGTCACATTAGGTATGGAAAGTACCGCAGGGCCTGCTCCTATCATCACTATCTTCACCAGCGTGTAGGCCGCTATCTGGAAAATGCCTCCTGCTGCGGCGCCGGCCAGCTGCCGCCTGCCCGCCATGGGCGCTTTTTCGATCACGGTCCCCATTATGAAAGCCATGGCAAACTTTATGATCAGGGTCGGAGCGACCCATGCCGCAGCTCCGGCCAGCAGATCTGACAGAGCTCCGCCTATGGCCGCGGCAATGCTCCCGCTGCGCCGTCCCAGCATCACTACCGCCAGAAATATCATACAGTCTCCCATGTGGCTGTAACCTCCCGTTGCGGGGTTTGGTATCTTTATGAGGTAGGTGGCCACGAACACCAGGGCCGCCATGAGGGCAGTATATGCCACTGCCATTGTCCTGTCTGATCTCATCTTATTCCTCCTCTTCTGACTTGACTTTTACCATTATACAGGGATTTTGTCTGTATTAAAATACACAATTTTTATTATTTTTTAATATACAGTTTGCCCGTATTAACGCAGACGGACACAAAAAACGGTGAAAAAAATACAGACCGCCGAGTTTTAAAATATCGCCGGTCTTTCAAATTATGTTTACTAAGTATTTCCGCTGTGTTATCATTTTCTTATCGAGGAGGTTTGCACAATGAGATATAACGATTTTGAAGGTTTAAAGATTTCAGCCCTAGGCTTTGGCACGATGCGCCTGCCTATGGACGCTTCCGGAGCCATCGACTACGATGAGGGCGAAAGGATGGTCGCCGAGGCCATGAAAGGCGGCATTACATATTTTGACACCGCCTACAGGTATCACGAAGGTCAGTCAGAAGTTTTCTGCGGAAAAGTGATCTCCAAATATCCGAGAGAGACTTTCATGCTGGCCGACAAGCTGCCGACCTGGCTCTGCAGCACCAGGGAGGACGCAGAAAAGATCTTTGCGGAGCAGCTTGAGAAGTGCAATGTGGATTATTTCGATTTCTATCTTCTCCACAATGTAGATGAGGAAAGCTGGCCGAACATCGAAAAGCTTGACCTGGTAGGTTTTGTAGCCGAAAAGAAGGCCGCAGGAAAAGCCCGTCACATCGGTCTTTCTGTCCACTGCGAGCCGGAGCTGCTGGACACGGTACTGGCCAAATACAGCCATGTGCTGGAATTTGTCCAGATACAGCTCAACTATTTCGACTGGGAACATCTGAACGCCAAGGCCTTATATGAGACCGACAGGAAATACAACAAGCCGATCATCGTCATGGAACCGGTCAGAGGCGGCATGCTGGCTTCTCCTTCCAGCGATGAAGTCCGCAGGATCCTGGACGACGCTTCCGAGAAAGCCGGGCAGCCGGGCGCTTCCTATGCGTCCTACGCTCTGCGCTACGCGTCTCAGCTCGAAGGGGTCATGTGTACTTTATCCGGCATGTCGACGACCGCTCAAATGAAAGAAAACATCGAAACTTTCTCCGGCTCTCTGCTCACCGAGGAGCAGCTTGAAGCCGTCCATCAGGCTGCCGTCAAGCTCCGGGCGGATATCATCGTCCCTTGCACAGGCTGCAATTATTGCTATGAATGTCCTGCGGAGATAAAGATCCCTAAGATATTCAGCTGGTACAACGAAGCCGCAGCCAAAGGCTTCCACTGGATATGGGGTTCCCTGTCAAAGCAGTACGAAGAACTGGGTAACACGGGAAAGGACTGCCTCCAATGCGGCAACTGCCAGTCCCACTGTCCTCAGAAGATAGAGATAATCGACCTGCTCCAGCAGATAGAAGCCAAATACAAAGAACTGAAAGAGGCGGGAGAGTAGGCTAGGCCGCATATAGCCGGAGCCCATCCGTTCCATAACACTGCGGAGAAGCCCGGAGTCACATCACTCCGGGCTTCTCTCATTCTATATTGGAGGGTTCTTTTTCATCATCAGAATCCGGTTTTACCGGACTGTAAACGGCTGGATTTATATGCTTACGCATAAGTATAAAGACGATCCCGACCAGAGCTGCCATAGCAAGGAAAGCATATAGTATCACTCTCACATCTCCCGATTTCGTCTTGCCTAGGTTGTCATGCTGACTTTGAGGTACTGACCACGCAAGCTCAATTTGAACTTCTGAATTATCATATTGTGTGCCGGTCCCCTCAGGCAGGTACAGACTTATACTGTACCTTGTATCAGTTTTCCCTGCACCGTTTTTTTCATTAAGCTGCTCATAGCCGGTCGCTGCGAGTTCTTTCAGACTGCCGTCATAGATCAGCTGTTCGTTGGTGTCATCGTACACCCGTATCTGAAGGGCATTGTCAATATCTCCCGTGAACGATAAGATATTTACTGCCAGGTTCACAGCTATGTCGTCATCGTGATTGACCCGGATCAGATATATTTTTTCCAGTTCTTCTGCTGCTTCGGAGCCGGTCAGTCCTATCTCGTCGCTCACCTGAGTCCGGTCATCCCTAAGCTCAAGTGAAATCTGATCTTCCAGCCCTTCCGGAAAAAGTTCTGCTCTCTCGCTGCTTTGGGGATTATACATCTTAAATCCCAAAGCCAGAGCCAGCAGTCCGATGATCATAAATATCAGAGCCTTGCTTATCCTGACATTTTTCTTTTCTGTTTTGTTCATATCATCTGCTCTTTTTCAGCTTTTTCATCTTATTTTTGCGTTCTTTGTTATATGGGTCGGGATTATTTCCCATGGTCACGCCTGCCTTGAAATAAATGAATATACCTGCAAGAGCGCCGCTTATCAATCCTCTGTACAGGGTAGCGGCCTGGAAATATCTCCATCCTGCGAAGCATAGTATTATGATCATTACCCACATTATTATTCTTCGGAACAGGAACGGAACAGCACGGCATACTTTTCTGACAAACTGTCTGAAACCTTTTGAGGCGTTTTCAATTATGGTGAAAAACATTACCCCGAAAAAGATCCCGGACAGGTAACAGCAGAAGTACATGATCAAATCCATTATCATTTTTTCTTTCCTTTCTTAGTTCTGGTCTGCTTGTCCAGTTCTTCTTCTTCAGCTTTCATTTTCTTTTGCAGGGCTTTCATCTCATTTGCGATCTCAGCCCTTTCCTTTTCGAGTTTAGCCTGTTTTTTGGCCTGACGCTTTTCGATAGGATTCAGCTCTTTTTCCTGTGCCTGGGCTTCGCCTGAAAGGTTTTGTTTATTCTTGAGCATGAGCGCTTCTTTTCTTGCTCTCGCCTCTCTTCTGGCTATCAGCTCGGCTCTCCTTTTTCTGAACATGAGTATATCGGACATCATCAGCATCAAAAACGCCAGAAGAACGGTCACCGCCGCCCCAAGAGCTGTAGTATAAAATTTTAAAAATCCATATAAAAAAGCAGAACTGAAAAGTACACGCCCGCTCACATCGTCAGCGCTTATCTGTATCGCAACCTGATCAGGCTCATTATCACCTCGTACCACATAAGATTTTCCGTCTGCGGATACTTCCGTTATGCGCCTAAGAGGATTGCTGTTGCTCTCTTCATCATAGTATTGTACTATATCGCCTGTTTCGTATGAGTCACCTCTCATTGTGAATACGGCGCTGTCGGCCATTATAGCCGGCTCCATCACATCCGACTGTGTCTTGCTGCTCGCAAAACCCATGACCGTAACTATCTTGGAGTCGTCGTAGCCGCCGCCTCTTACCAGCACATGTACATTGGCAAAGAACATAATAGCCAGGAGCGCTGTGATCACCTTGCATACCCTGTCTATCTTTTTAACCGCAGGAGTCCTGTCATCGGCAAATTTTTTCCTTGGAGGTCTTTTGGGATAAGCCTCCTTTTTTCTTTTGTTCTGAGCGGCAGAGCTCTTGTCGTTGCTCATTTAACTTACCTTTCTAAATTCAGCGCCCATATCTGTCCGGACATGAGCGCTGAATAAACATATCAAATCAAACTCATTATCTGCTGATCTTTCGTCGTTATGTAATCTTAGCCAATCCTAACAGGATCTGTATTATTTGGCGGCTTTCTTGGCAAGTTTTGCCGCCTTATCTGCCAGATAATACCTGTCCGGCGTATTGAAGTATTCTTTTTGAAGTTTCGCAACCTGCGGAACCATTATTATCAGTCCTATCATGTTAGGGATCATGATCGCAGCTAGGAATCCGTCTGTTATCATATACATGAATGTAAGCTCGATTCCGGCCGTAGCTATGATCATGGTGATAGGATAGATGTACCTCCATATCTTGGAGAATTTCAGGCCGAAGAGGAACTCAGCCTGTCTATATCCATAGAAGGCTGATACTACTATGGTCGAGAATACGAACAACCATACGCAGATAGCCACGAACCAGTCTCCTGCCACTCCGAAAGCATCGTGGAATGCTGCCTGAGCTATTGATCCTGCCTGGTATTCAGTAGTCGTCCACATTCCGGTAGTCAGTGTCAGCAGAGCAGTTACGGTGCATACGATGAGAGTATCAACTGTTACCTCGAAAACGCCCCATACTGCCTGTCTGATAGGGTGATCTACATCTGCGGATGCGTGTGAGTTAGGTGCGGTACCGAACCCTGCCTCGTTGGAGTAAACTCCTCGTGCAGCTCCCCATCTGAGAGCCAGAGCAATAGTAGACCCGGCGAAGCCTCCGACAGCAGCGTGCGGTGTAAACGCATATACGAAGATGCTCTTGATAGCAGGCAGTATCTGGCTGGCGTTCATAAATATGATGACGAATGCGCCTGCCATATAGATGATAGCCATAACAGGAACCATTATGTCCATTACCTTGGTGATCCTGCTGAATCCTCCGGCGATTATGATCGCTACCAGGATAGCGGTGATCGTACCGGAAACAGGTTCAGGAACTCCGAGGATTACGAACTGTGAGGTTGCCGACAGAGCCTGAGTACACAGAGAAGGCACCAATTCAATCATAAGACCGATAGCAAAGAAAGTTCCGAGGAATTTTCCCAGACCTCCGCCGAGGGCTCTCAGGTAGTAGAAAGGTCCGCCTACCCACTCGCCGTCTTCATTCTTTTCTCTGTATTTAACAGCAAGGGCAATTTCAGTATATTTAGTAGCGCATCCAACCAGGGCGATGAGCCAGATCCAGAAAACAGCTCCCGGTCCTCCCATTACTACAGCAGTAGGTACTCCTACAATGTTCGATGCGCCTATAGATGATGCCAGCGCAGCACATGCTGCTGAAAACGGTGAAACTTTTCCATCTTCAGCCTTGGCAAACATCTTGCCGAAAGTCTGGGAACAGATATATCCAAACCTTCTGAACTGAACAAATCCCAGACGGACTGTGATCCACAGACCGCCGCCTACGATCAGGAACAGGATAGGTAATCCCCAAAACCAGTTGCCAAAATCGGCAATCGCTTGTAAAACAACCATAAGTTACTCCTTTCTTGCATAATACATAAACATCGTTGCATCAGACTTAATGAGTTTAAAATATGTTATCGGATTATCACCCTATGAGCCCCTTAATGGCCTCATAGGTTATGTTCGGAACATTCTGGAAAGTCTGCCTCATGTCGACCCTTTCGGTGAGCATGTGACCGTCTCTGCCAAATGTTCCTATATTTACAACCGGTACATTGATCTCCATTATCTTATCAATATCATGGGTATACTTGACTCCGTACTGAGGCATGTTGTCCTTGAGCGCCTGTACTGCCAGAGTGTCGTCGCAGACTGCCATGAAGCTGGAGTCGGAAATGTAAGGATAGAACATCCTTGTCTTTATCTGTCTCTGTGCCTCTGGCCTTATCTTTTCAACGGCGGCTTCAACAGCGTCCAGAAGTGATTTTTCCTTGGCGGTCTTCCCGGTCATCTCTATCCTTGCGCTGAATACCGACCCGAAGAAAACTATGATGGCAGGAGACTTGTCTTCGCACCATTTCCAGGCCTCCTCGGCCACTTTCAGCCCGAATATCCTCAGGTCCAGCTCCGGATCGTCTTTGTGGAGCTTTTCCGTAAATTCTCTGATAGCCTTTACATAAGGCTCTCCGTGTATTCCGGCCAGATAATCGTTAAATTCTTTCCAGGTATATACTCTCGTCTTCCATGGCAGAGGCACATACGGAACCTTGCTCAGTTCACAGAATTTTTTATATTGATCCTGGAGATAGTCGATAACATCGTCGAAAGCTCTTACGGCCATCTCTTTGCTCTTTGCAAGCACCTGCGCCGGATCCCAGCCGTGGGTGAAGAAGTTGTAATAGCTAAAAGCCGTAAGGGCCGTCTGTACGGTGTAAGGGCCTTTGGTATCTGTCTGTTTCAGCGAAACAGGCGGTATCGCAACCTCTCCCTGGGCTATGTCGCAAAGCTCTGTATTCAGGGACATCTTCCTGGTCACCTCTGCGATCAGAAGGTTCGGGTCCATTGCGCTGAAAGCCTGCCCAACATGGGCTTCCTTGCCGAAAGCTACGAAGCAAGGCAGGAGTTTTCCGATGCTGCCATAGTATATGTATCTGTTTTCATCTCCCGGGCTGTAGTTGGTGGAGTAATCGGCGTTGATACAGGAAATATATTCAAATCCTTCCGTCTTTTTCAGCTCTACCAGTTCGTCCAGGGCTGTTATTATTCCCTTGGAATTGTCCTCCTCGTCACATTCGGCTATGGCTATGATATTGCCGTCCAGCTCTTCCGGATGTTCGGAGAAATATTTGATCAGGTACATATGTCCGGCCACTCCCGACTTCATGTCCAGAGCGCCTCTGCCGAACATGTACTCGCCCGACTCTATATCGGCCAGGACTTCATCGGAGAGCTTGAATGTCTCTTTGAGCTTTGCAGGCAGTTCCTCGCATTTGAAAGCGTATTCCCTGATGGTTCCGAAATCGTCTACGCCAACCGTATCAAGATGGCCTATAAGGATGACTGTCCTGTTTGAGTTCCCTTTAGTGCCTTTTACATACGCATAGGTGGAGTGTCTGTCTACGAAGTCGTTTTTGGTTTTGAAGATCTTTACCCTCTCAGGGTGCTCTTTGAAGTAACCCAGTCCCATATAGAAATCATAGATGTACTGAGCCACCGCCGTTTCGCCGCCCTGTTCCTTATTGATACTGGGAATGGCTACCATTTCCTGAGTCAGGCGTTTAACTTCATCAAATGAATTGAGTTTCATCCTAAAATTCCTCTCCTTCTCTGCAATATGTTTCATTGCCGGCCATATAAGTATGAAGAGCTTTGATGTCTTTGATCTCATCCTCAGGCACATTAAATATGTCTCTGTCGATCACTACCATATCCGCAAACTTGCCTGCCTCTATAGTTCCCATCAGATCCTGCTCTCCGTTGGCATAAGGAATGTTCTTGGAGAAGATGCATACGGCGTCGTATACGGAAAGTTTTTCCTCCGGCTGTACGCCTCCCTCCGGCCATCCTTGCAGATCTTTTCTGGTAACAAGAGAGTAGATTCCGTTCCAAGGTGAAAAGATCTCTACAGGACAGTCTGAGCCGCCAGTCATCATGAGACCCTTGTCCATATATGTTTTCCATGTGTAGCTCATGGAAGCTCTCTTTTCTCCTACCCTTTCCTTGATCCAGTGCATGTCTGTCAGGAAGAATGAAGGCTGTATGTCCAGTACCACCGGAAGTTTTGTCATCCTCTCGATAAGGTCCGGATTTGCCATCTGAGCGTGGATTATCCTGAACGGAAGTCTGTCCTTTTGCTCTCTTTCGGTCATGCCGTTTTCACGGCTCTTTTTGAGAGTGTATTCGATGGCTGTCAATACCACATCCAGTCCCATGTCGCCTATGCAGTGGATGGCAGGCTGGAGTCCCATCTCGTATCCTTTGAGCATTCTTTCATTCAGGTCTTCCTGGCTTATTACAAGCATGCCTGTAGTCGTCGGATCATCTGAATAAGGCTCATACAGCTTAGCTGACCTGGAGCCCAGGGAACCGTCGCTGAATATCTTGAAAGTTCCGTACTGTACTGCTCTGAACGGGTCTTCTCTTTCTTCTTTTGTAACGAAAGGCTTGTTATAGAAATAGTCAAGACATACTGTCATCCTTACAGGAAGCTCGCCTCTCCTGTTCATCTCCAGATATTCGTTGTAGTCCTCCGAATATTTCCAGATCTCTGCCGCATATGTGTGCATCATGGTCAGACCGTAGGAAACAGCCAGATCGAAGCCTTTCTTCATGTATTTCTTCTTGTTTTCAGGTATCAGGAACGGGTCAGGGATCATTTCGTCATAGATCTTTGAAGCCTGTTCTCTGAATATGCCGTTTGGCATGCCGTCTTTATCAAGCTCCACGCTGCCGCCTGTCCCGAAAACATAGCCTTTGCCGATGCCTGCTTTTTCAAGGGCCCGGGTGTTTGCAACAGCAGTATGGAGGCATACCCTCTTTATTACGATAGGGTGCCTGTCGCTGGCCTTATCCAGGTCTTCTCTGGTCGGAAGCTGGTCTTCGCAGTCGTTCCATTTGGACTGGTCAAAGTTCGTTCCCTTTATCCACTCGCCTTCAGGGGTTTCGGCAGCTTTTGCGGCCAGCAGCTCGATGGCCTGGGCTTTACTCTTGGCAACGCCCAGGTCTACTGTCGTATATGCCTGACAGAAAGCGAAGAAGTGCAGGTGGGAGTCTCCCATTCCCGGCAGGACTGTCTTTCCTTTCAGGTCAATGACTTCTTTTGCTTCGTAATTGTCAAGAGCCTCGTCGTTTGTGCCTACATAGGCAAATTTGCCGTCTTTGATAACGATGGCTTCTTTACATACGCCTTCGGCCTCCAATGTGTACGCCCTGGCGTTGATAAAGATCTTGTCTGCTGATACTTTCATCTCGTTTACCTCGCTTTACTGTTGCAGTATGTGCATCATGGTCTTATAAAGGATCTCCGGCAGCACTTCATATGAATATACTGTCTCGACTCTTTCCGTAAACTGATGGGCGTCTTTCCCGTAAGAACCTATATCTGCTACAGGCAGATCCAGTGCCTGCATTTCCTCAATCGGAAGATCATAGATCACCCCGAATCCCGGCATGTTCTGCCGCAGAGCGTCGATGGCTTCCGGTTCTTTCGGAGCGGCGGTATAGCTGAGATCCGATATACATGGGAGGAATTTTTTCTGCATCAGCTTGTAATCTGAGCTTGTGGTCGTTACGGCATAGTTTACTGCGTCGATGAGAGCCTTTTCCTTAGGTCTGGTTCCTTCAACATATATATGCGGATAATACGGAGGGGTCAGATATACGACCAGGACCGGATTCTTGTCGGACCACAGCGAATGTACATACTCTACCACCTTCATGGTCTTATCCCTTGCGTCATATCTGCTGTCCTTCATGATCTCCCCGGCATAAGACCTGATCATGTCGTCCAGCTTATCGCCTACTTCCTTCCTGACTTCGCTCACCAGGCTGTCGAAGCTCATGGTCCTGGCTTTCCAAGGAAGGGCTTTATATTCTCTGCCCGACATATGGCAGAACTTCTCGTATCTTTCGTTTAGTGCGGTCACCACATTTTCAAAACATTCCTGACCGGTCTTGACCATCTTGTTCATTACATCGGCAGGTGTGCTGGAATGGGTGGCGTAGTTAAAGAACAGGATAGCTTTGCTGGCTATCTGCACCGAATACTCAGGCTTCAGGTCCCTCTGCTTCAGAGTGATAGGCGGCAGGGTCACTTCACCTTCTACCACATCGGAAAATTCCGGATTGAGGTTTACCCTTCTGGTTATCTCGGCAGCTATCTGGTTAGGGTCAAGGCCGCTGAATGACTCGCCCACATGGGTTTCCTTGCCCACTATGTAGAAAGTCGGCATCAGTTTGCCCACAGTGCCTATGTACTGATATACATTGGGGTCTCCCGGATATGCCGGAGCGATATAATCCGGGTCCAGCATTGCCTGATAGTCAAATCCGAATTTTTCTTTGAGCCTGATAAGTTCAGGGACGAAGGTGAGCATTCCCATGGAATTGCCTTCCTCGTCGCATACGGCGGCAAAGACTATATTCCCCTCGAAATTCTTTATATCTTTTGAAATATATTCCATTATTCCGATGACATTGGCATCGCCGGATTTCATATCGAAGATCCCTCTTCCGAACATGTATTTTCCGGAAGCCATGTCGTCTTTTACTTCCTGGGGCAGGGAGACTTCTTTCAGCTTGTCGATGAGCTCATCCGGCTTTGTGGCGTACTCAGCCAGATTGCCATAGTCTGAGATTCCTACCGTATCTGTATGGCCTATGAAAACGACGGTCTTGCGGCTCGGCTTCTTCTCGCCTGTCATTATGGCAACCACGATCTTCCTGTTCCACGGATCGTCCTTGACAGGTACAAAATACAGATTTTCCGGGTGTTCTTTGTAATAGTCCATCCGGCTCATCAGCTCATATACCTTGTCGCTCATGGTGACTTCATCGTATGTTTCAACGATACTTTTCTGGGATACCAGTTCTACGGCGATTTCTTTGATCCTTCTGCTCAGTTCAGCGTTCATTTTTTCCCTCCTGATCGCACAACACTTCTGAGATAAATTGATTTATAGATAAAGCCACTTCCAGTCCCGAATCAAGGTCTACCCTTTCATCGCTGCTGTGGAAGTTGTCCCCGTCCGCCCCGAAGAGGACCGTCGGGATACCCAGCTTTCCACCGATATGGTTAAAATCTCCTATGCTCTGAAAGTAGGCCGTGTTGACCGGCTTTCTGCATACCTTTTCGATCGTTGCTTCTAAAATTTTGAGGTACTTTCCGTCTTCGTCTATGCAGTAGGCATCAAAGCCTCCGTCAAATCCCTCGGCCGGCGACTGCCTGAACACCACCTCTATCTTTGACCTTACATTGGCGGCTCTGATGGCTTTGTCTACCCTTTCCCTGATGGTCTGCTGAGTTTCTCCCCTGACCGTATGGTGGAAGATCTCTACTTCTGCATAGTCCGGAACGCTGCATGCCGCTCCTCCTCCGTTCATGGATATGACGCACGGAGATGAGCTGCCCAGTTTTTCATCTGTAACAGGAGGTATCTTTTCAAGCTCCGCCACTATGAGGGAGGCGTCGACCATGGCGTTTATGCCTAGTTCCGGAGTCGCCGCATGGGCCGACTTGCCGTAAACCTTTATGGTGTAGTTATAGCCTCCCCTTGCTCCGAGGCACACGCACGGATGAGGGACCCTCGCAAAGCCCGCCGACGGCTCGGCGATTATGGCAAAATCCGCTTCCTCTGCTACATTGTGTATCTTGTCGTTGATTATAAATACCGTACCCAGGCCGTAAGGACCTTCTTCATCTGATACCAGATGGTATATGAGTTTTCCGCAAAAGCTCCCGTCCTGCAGATGTCTGCCTGCGAATTTTTCTACGGCCAGCATTACGGCGGCACAGCCGGATTTCATGTCCAGGGCGCCAACCCCGTACATATCATCGCCTTCCACCACGCCGTCGTACGGTGGTCTGGTCCAGCCGTTGCAGAGCTGCACCGTATCCAGATGCCCTCCCAGATATATGACCGGCCCCGGTTTGCCGCTGTCCATGATGCCTACCACATTTTTCCCGTGGAATTTGGTCTCCTTTGGCTCATAGAAAGTATGTATCTGAGCGGGCACTCCTCTTTCGGCAAACCACCGATTTACAAATTCCATAACCTGGTCTTCGTGGAAATAGAGGCTTTTTATCTGCACCAGCTGTCTCAGGAGTTTTTCGTATTCTTCTCTTGAAATGGGTTTTTCCATTGCTATCGGTCACCTTTCAATGTCTTGATCTTACAGCTCCCACATGTAACTGATGAGTGCCTTCGTAGTCTTTGGCATTACTTCCGTGAGGCTGCGCCTGTTGACTCTCTCGATATATTCGTGATAGTTCTTTCCTATCGGGCCGTAGATAACTCCCGGCATGCCGCAGTATTCTATGGCGTCGAAATTCATGTTGTACGCCTTGCCCCACAGCGGAGTATTGGCGGAATATTTTTTATAGTCAAAGGGTGATGTGATCGCTCCATAACTCAGGTCAGAGATACCCATGAAGAAATTCTCGTACATCACCTTCTGTCCGAACTGATTTTCGGACAATTCGCTCACAAATTTGAAAGCCTTGGTGCCGAAGCCTTCTTTACCCTTGACCATATCGCTGTGAACGGCAGGGTAGTACGGCGGAGCGAATCCGATTATGGTGATCGGATACTGGATGCCTGAATAGTCGAGGACCGCTTCCATAACATCTATGGTAGCGCTCGGGAAATTGGATTCTCCGCTGTTTACCTTGGCAACTGCGTCTTTGTATGTATCTTCGTAGAACTTTTCAAAGCCGGCCCTGTCTTTTGCTCTGATGGTGTCGCAGAGTTCGTTAAAAGACATCACTACAGGCTCGTAGTAGATCTTTTCCTTGCGCTCGGACTTGTTGATCTTTTTGTATTCCTGATACTCGCCGTCCAGCTTCTTTACCTGATTTTCAATAGATTCGATGCATATCTTCTTCAGCTTGCCCATGATGTCGTCAGGGGTGGAATCGAACGCAAACACCGTGAAATACCCATAGGCTCTGTGAGGAATCGATACATCGTACGACTCTTTCATATCTCTCAGGTTGGCCCATGTCGGCGGCACCGTGGCTTCGTCCTCATATATATCGGAAAATTCCAGAGAACCGTTGGTTCTCTGATATATGTCTGAGATCACGCTCAAGGCGGAAAATCCCTCGTAACAGTGACCGGCGTGACCTTTCTTGCCCTGGACTATTATGGCCGGCATTATCTTTCCTACCGTACCCAGGGACATGACCTGCACTCCGTCCACCAGGTTGGTTGGTTCCGGATCGATGAGCAGCTTATAGTCCAGATCGTATTTTTCTTTGAAGTTCTTGATTATTTCGATGCCGCTCCTCATGCCGGCCGAATAGGACTCTTCGTCCGGTACGGGCATGAACAGGATGCTTCCTTCGAGCGTTCCCTCAAGGGCTTCTCTGGCATATTCCTCAAAGAGTGCAGCGTGAACGGAAAGGCCGCCTTTCATGTCGGCTACACCTCTTCCCCATATCCACCCGCCTGATTCAAGATCTGCTCTGGCGCTTTCGTCAAGAGGCATTTCACTGAGCATTTCCTCCAGCTTGAAACCCACTTCATATGCCCACGGCTCAGCCTTGGCATATTCTTCGGTAGGAACCACGTCAAAATGTCCGCTGAGCACTACCGTATCTTTTTTCTTTCCTCTCAGCAGAGCATAAGGGATCTTTCTGCCGTAAGGATCGTCAGGTATGGCATAGAGGCCTGTGTCCTCGGGATGATCCTTGAAATAAGGCAGCCCTGCGAAAAAGTCTGCAAACCACCGGGCAGGTTCCTGTTCTTTTTCGGAACATGTAACGCTTTTCATAGCTACCAGCATTTTAAGTATTTCCAGTATTCTCTCTTCCATGACTTTCTCCTCGTTCATCGAATGTTATCAAGTACTCTTACAAGATCGGCGAAAACGCCATAACCTGTCTGCGTAGTTTCCAGACCATATTGCAGTATCGTCAGCTTGCCCATAAGGTCCGTATATAGCGAAAGGACTGCGACCAGGTTTTCATCTGCGAATACATCGCCGGCAGGTATTTCGGCAGGGGCAACTTTGCCGATCACATGGCCTTCTTCGTCCATGGAACCGCTGCACAGGAGCTTTATCACATTGCCCCTCCCGGCCGCTTCAGCCATATCTTTCTCCGTGATATTGCCTATGCCCGTCCTGTCTATCATGTCCGGTGTTATTCCGGCGTCCATGAGTACATTGAGCAGCACCGTCAGTTTGGCTGTAGCGTCCCAGCCTTCCGTGTCCATGGATATGTCCGCTTCCATAAAGCCGCCTTCCCGGCCGGCCTTGAGTATCTGTTCCATGGGAACGCCCTTTGTCATTTCCTTGAGGATGTAGTTTGTAGCTGCGTTGAATATGCCCTCTACCTTATCTATCCTGCAATATTGGAGACAGTTGTCAGCCATGTTGAACACGGGCGTGCCGGCCATGACCGTAGTCTCAAAGAAAAAGCATACGCCTTTTTCCCGGGCTAGATCCCTCAGCTCCCTGTAATACCAGGCCAGCGGCCCCTTGTTGGCGGAAACCGCATGTTTGCCTCTGGCGAGGGCCTTTCTTATGTGATCTGCGGCAGGAAGCCCTGTCCGTATATTCAGCGGCGTCAGCTCCAGGACCACATCGTAGTCCACATTTTCCACCACTTCCATAGAGTTCATGGCAGAAAAAGCAGGAGAGCTTTTGTCAAACCTGCCGTTTTCTTCGATCTGTCTCGTAGCCTCAGCCAGGTCTATACCGTCCATGGAAAGGAGAGAACCCCTTGAGCCTGTGGTGATGGCAACGACTTTTACATCGTACCCCGTCTTTTTTAATATATCGTCATGAGTCTGATCCAATATCCTTGCAAAAGCTTTTCCCGCAACGCCGTATCCCAGCATCGCTACTGAAAACTGTTTCATCTGAGCCTCCTGTTAGCCGGCCGATTCTTTATTAAACATAATCCCCCCCCCCCGCATATTTTTGTCAATACTTTAACCATTAACATATGCGGGGCGGGGGGCATCACCTTATGTCTACGCCTGACTGTTTTATAAGATTATTTTTCCCATTTTTTAAGGTAGTCGCCGAATTGTGCCAGACCCTCTCTGAGCTTTTCAGGATCGCCGAAAGCACCGTATCCTACTCTGATGGTGCCCGGCATATCGAAGTAATCTCCTGGCACGAACAGTATCTTTCTCTGGTCGTCCATGGCGTCCTTGGCCAGAGTCTCCGAATCCACATCGTAGTCGTATTTGATGAGGCAGGTGGTACCCTTAGGGTCGCCTTTGAGGCTCAGATGCGGCTGAGTCTTGACCCAGTCCTCTACGATCTTCTTGTTCGGAGCTAGTATACTTCTGGCTCGCGCCCATACCTTTTCGTAGTTTTCCAGAGCGATGGCGCCGATGATCTCGTCGATTATGCCGCAGCATATGGTGTTGTATGACCTTCTGGTCTTGAATTCCTCGTAAACTTCCTTATCTTTGCATACTATCCAGCCGATCCTCGTTCCGGCCATTGAGAACATCTTTGAAAGGCTGCTGACGGAGATCGCCTTATCATAGCCAAAGTCCAGTATGGACGGCATATATGTCTCATCCATTCCTCTGTACATCTCGTCGCACAGGATATATGCGTCAAACTCTTTTGCGATCTCTACGATCTTGCTCAGGCCTTCTTCGTACAGGGTGATTCCTATAGGATTGTTTGGATTGGTAAGGGTGATCAGTTTGGTGTTCTCGTCGCATGCTGCTCTGAGCGCATCGAAATCCAGCTTGTAGTCTTCCTCTTCCTTGAGCTGTACTATCCTGGTCTCAATGCCGATGGACTTGGAAATGTCATAATGCTGCTGATAAGAAGGCTTTACGACAACAGTGTTGTCACCCGGCTCCAGCAGACCCATTATGACGATATCATTGGCGCCCGTGCCGCCGTGGACCATCATCACCTGATCCGGCGTAACATTGCCCTTTGGATATATGCCGCATACGGCCTTCTTTACCCTTGGGGATCCTGTAGCGTCGCCGTGGTGATAGTGGAGGCTCATGGTCTCCATGTCTTTCAAGAAAGCCTGCTCATCCTGTCCGGTCACTCTGAACAGTTCGTCCATGGTGAACGCCTTTACGCAGCTGCTGCCCAGATTTACCTTTGCCAGTGAATCCATCGGATTCAGCCATTCTTCAACTCCAAACCAAGCTAATTTCATTTTGTTTCTCCTCTTTTTATGTTCACATATCCACGTCAAGACCCATTCCGGCGTCTTTTGCTTTTGTTATGGCCACCTTTGCTGCTACAAGGTCTAAGATATACAGGCCTGTGGCGTCAAATATGGTTATATCCTGATCGTTTTCTCTGCCCGGCACATTGCCGCTGAGCAGGTCTCCGATCTCCCCTGTGATATTTTCTTCTGCGATCACGCCTTTCTTAATGGGGATCTCCATTTCCCCGACGCGTATGCACTGGGCTCTGTCGTCGGCGTATATCTTGGCTCCGGCAAACAGGTTTTCGTCGATCTCCTCCTTGCCCTCCATGTCAGAGCCGAGGCAGCTGAAATGTGTTCCCGGTTTTACCCATTCTTTCATTATCACCGGCTTTGTGGCGCGGGTAACGGTTATCACGGCATCGCTGTCCCTGACGACCTTTTCTGCCGATTCTTCTGCGATGAACTCAACGCTCGAAGCGTCCACACCAAAGTCGTCCTGCAGCTGCTGCCTTATCCGGGCGGCAAGGTCCTGAGCCTGCCGGTAATTTACCGGGTCTACTATGTAAACCTTGCTTATGGCCGGTCTGAGTATGAGGGTGGCCGCTATCTGGAACGGCGCCTGTTTGCCTGCGCCGAGCAGCATCAGGGTCTTGGCGTCTTTCCGGGCCAGTGCGTCCACGCCGATGGCTCCTGCTGCGCCCGTCCTCATACAGGTTATGTATGATGCGTCCATTATGCCGATAGGGATACCCGTGTTGGAATCGTAGACAAGCATTATTCCGTTAAAAGGCTGAAGCCCTTTTTCTATGTTTCCCGGAAAGTTATTGAGCATCTTCATTCCGTGAAGCTGTTCTTCGCCCATGACATAGCCGGAGCGGATGTCCATGGCGGCGTTTTCTTTTTTAAATTCGTAATTCACCAGCGGCCATATCACTGATTCCCCCTTGGATTTCAGCTGATAGACCTCTCTTACCTTTTCGAGAACTTCACGCATGTCTATGACCTGCTTTATCTGTTCTCTAGTCAAGATCAGAACTCCCATGTTTTATTTCTCCTCATTGCTGTTGATGTTATGGCGGTCATCTTTTGGGCTATCCCCCCAAGCTGACCTTCTATACTTGAATATAAAACTCAAATTTTACAATTTCCACGGCTTTTTTTTGTAAATCTGAATAAATGATTCCGTTTTTTTTATACCTCTAAACCGTCTTATGTCAGCCCTTTTTCAATCAAAAGCGAAAAAGGCCTTGCATCTTTCCGGGTATCATGTATAATAATCTAAAATCAAGTTAATTTTTTATCCAAAAATATAAGGTGGTTATCATGAAATTAACAATCAATGATGTACGCAACTTTCCCCAGCTAAAAAAAATGACCCTCATCGCTGGAGAGGGCGGACTGAATCGAGAGGTGACCCACTGTGGGATCCTGGACTACGAATATGACAAAAATCTGTCGCACAAGTACTACGAATATAATTATCAGATGAGTGATTTTCTTACTTTAACCTCCTTTCTGTACGCCAAGAATGATCCGAACCTGATATACGACGCAGTTAAAAAACTTATATCCAAAAACGGCAGCGGACTTATCATCAAAAATATCTACAGGCTGCCTATAAGTGAAAATGTGATAAGATATGCTGATCACAACAATTTCCCCATCTTTATCCTGAACGACTCCTATCCTTTTTTTGAAGATATCATCGTGATGATAAACAAGGCCATGGAAAGATATGGGTCTTTGTATTATCTCGGGCATAAGGTTGATTCTGTCCTGTCCGGCGATATGAATGAAAGCGAGTTTGCCCAAGCGATGTTTGAGATCAATCCTTCTATGGAAGAGCCTGTCGCAGCGGCCTGCTTCACCGCCAGAGACCGTTTTACTGCTGAGGATTATATCAAAGTCGAGACTCGCATGTACGACATGGCTGTTATCCGTCCGGAGGACTGCATGTTTTTCTATGAAAACGGCTTTATCCTCCTGCACAGCGGTCATTCGCTCACGAACGGTCCCATCGAAGAATGTATTGCACCGTACCTGCTCGCAGCTGATCCTTCAAGCGGCATAGCTTCCTCCGGCCATATGGCGCACTCCGGCGATGTGGCCTCCTCCGGCGGCGACCTTTTTACCGTTGGCGTCTCTGGGATCCATCATATTCGCAGCGAGCTGGCCGAGGCCATCAGGGAAAGCCTCTATGCCTGCTCATTTGCAGATGAAAAGAAAGGTACTTTTTCGCTGTTCGACGATCTGGGCATATATCAGGCCCTTTTGCCGTTTGCAGAGAGCCAGCCCATGACCGCTTACATGAATCGCTTCATATATCCCCTGGAAATCTATGACAGCGACAAAAATTCTCATCTTCTGAACACGGTCACGCAATTTGTCAAGGAAGGCGGCTCCCTTGAACAGACTGCTGCTAAGATGGGACAGCATAAGAATACTATCCGCTACAGACTTAACCGCGCAGGCCAGATCCTCGGCATCGATCCTCTGTCCCTGGGAGACTACGAGCAGCTTGCTCTGGCCGTAAGGATATATATATGCAGCGAGCATTGATTTGCGCTCACGCTCATTCAAAACTGTTCTTTCAGCTCGCCGCTCCTGTAGGCTTTGACCAGCTCTCTCAGGTCGCCGACCTTGTCCACAAGGTCGGCGCCCTGGTCTGTATCTATGATCATCACCCTCTCCGGCATATTCTGTACCGTTTTCATGACCGGAGAATGAAATCTCTGACTGCCGTCAGGCTGCAGCGGGCTGTAAGGCTTGTGCTCCGCCAGAGCCATAAAGCGGGAATTATATATGAATGTATATCCGGCGATACCCGTTTGCTTCTGATATGCCTTTGATATCCCTCCATCTATGACATAAAGGATTCCGCCGCCTTTGATCGGGGATTCCCCATCCTTTATTTTTACAGGTACATGCCCGTTGAGTATCTTTCCCTTGGAAGGGTCCAGGCCGAACTCCCTGAGTATCATTTCACATGTGTTTTTCTCTTTTATATATTTATAGTAAGGCCTTGTGAACTCCTTATGAGTCGCCTTGTCTTCAATGAAAAGCCGCTCAAATGTGGTCATCTTTTCTTTTCCGAACAGCGGTGAATCTCCGCCAAGCCAAAGATACCACATAATGTCTCCGGCATATCCGGTTTCAAGCGATTCCTCCGGCGTATAATACGCTTTGCGCACCTGATCGTCCAGATGATCCATCAGCGCCTTGCCCTTTAACTTTTCTCCGTTTATGGCCACATCCTTAAATGATCCGTCATCATCCATCGGTATACATCCGTGATATAGCAGGTTCCCATTGATCCTGGTATAGAGTTCCCCGTGGCTGTATAGAAATTTAATATGGGTCTGGAGTTTTTCTGAATTTACGAACGATGCAGAAAGGGATTTCATCACCTCTTCTTCCCTTTCTGTCAGCTTATACGGGTCTGCCGGATCAAGAGTCGGAAAATTGGTATCCCTCAGAGGCCACTTGACCCCTTCTACTTCTACGGTTCCCTCTTTCAGGTCTATCTTATCAAGAAGCAATCTTTTTTCCAGGCCGTATTCCGGATGAGCCATTATCCTCTGGCCTTCTATCTTAAACTGGCATATGGCTATGGCCTTGTGCATCTTTGCGGCAAGGCTTTCAGGAACCTGATCGTATTTGTTCTTATCTAAGATATGAGGCTTGAAATAAAGGCATGGGTCATCGCCGTAAACTTCTGAGGCAAAAGCGGAAAGCGGCCTGAGATTGATCCCATATCCAACCTCCAGCATATCAAAGTTATTATAACTGATATTCATCCTCAGGACATTGGCTATACATGCCCAGTTACCTGTGGCTGCGCCCATCCACACTATGTCATGGTTTCCCCATTGAAAATCTACATCATGGAAATTCATTAGATAGTCCATAATGCTGTCAGGATGAGCTCCTCTGTCAAAGATATCTCCGATTATGTGGAGCTTGTCCACAGCCAGCCTGCTGATGGCTTCTGTAAGCTCTATTATGAAGTCTTCGCCCATACCGCATTCTATGACCGAACTGATTATCTCGCTGTAATAGTATGACCGGTTGGCTTCATCATCGGCATGGAGCAGTTCGTCTATACTGTAATCCATGTATTTTGGAAGCATCTTTCTTACCTTTGACCTGGTATATTTTGTAGAGACTGATTTGCAGATGACGATAAGCCTGTAAATTGCTGTAGAACACCACTGGTCAAAATCTTCTTCTGTCTTTTTCCTTCTTTCTATCTCGGCCTCGGCATTATATATGAGCGACGCCAGGTCTTCCCTTTCTTTCTCGCCCAGAACTTCAAAATGCTCATCTATCTTCATCTTGATAGTGCCAGAAGCGCTCTTTATCATATGTATGAAGGCCTCATGCTCGCCGTGGAGGTCGCTGAGGAAATACTCGGTGCCCTTTGGCAGTGCAAGTATGGCTTTTAGGTTGATTATTTCGGCTGAGGCAGCCTTGATGTTTGGATAGTCTCTTGATAACCGTCTCAGGTATTTAAGATCCGCCATTATATTTTCCTTTCCGGGCTGCGTTTGGATATGCTGACCGCAGTTCCCGTTTCTATAATACAATAGAGCCAGATGTAAAATCAAGGTAAAGAATGATATTTGTATCTTCTAATATACCTGTGTTCCGGTGTAATAGTGGGTAAGTATCTGTATATAATCACTGCCGGCCTTTGCCATGCCGTCTGCTCCATACTGGCTCATTCCTACGCCGTGACCGGAACCATCTGATGTAAAGACGATAGTTGTCCCGTTTTCCCCGCCGGAACCTTCAAAAGAAATGGAAAACAGAGCCGAACTCAGCCCCAGCGCTGTCCTTATCTCAGTGCCTTTAAATGTAGCTGAGCCTGCTGTCATCTGTGCTACTCTGCCCCCTTCGGTCCGTGATATGATCTTTATATTATCTGCATTGAGAGTGCCGGTCGGCCGGTCAGGAAAGTCTCCGGCAAGAGCCTGCTTCATTTCTGCCAATGTAAAACGCTTTTCTTCATCGGTATGGGTGGCCTCATCTTCGTAGGGGCTTTCCACGCTTACAAGATAAGGATATGCGCTGACAAACACATCTTCAGAATTTTCCGTCTGTCCGCCGCTGGAACTGAAAAACAGCGGTTGTGCGACAAGCTGGCCATTGTAATAGAGCATCTGCCCCTTTGTAGCTTCGACTGCTCTTTTTATTTTTTCCATACCTTCCTTGTCCCAGCCTTCCTCGTGTATGGATATGAGTTCTTCTTCCGGCTTATATACCTGACAGTGGGTGGTGTCGCATACAGGGGTTTCCGGGTGGGACTGCTGCGGCGAATCCTCTGACCGGATTATCTTGGACATGGCATATGTCCTTGCAGCCACCGACTGAGCTTTCAGCGCTTCCTCGTCAAAGTCTGACGGCATCTCGCAGGCAACCACACAGGTTACATATTCTTCAAAGTCAAGTTCTTTGATCTCCTGTTCATCCTCCAGCCACACACTTATCGTTTCAGGAAGGGCGATCTTTCCCGGTCCAGGTTCTTCCTCTTCTTCATCTCTGCCAAATATCAGTCCTGCCAGAAGCGGTATGCATATAAAGATCACTGTTATCAGCATGCCGGCCAGTATACTCTTCTTCATAAAAAACCTCCCTCAGACATCATATGTCCAAGGGAGGTTGGATAGTACCCGTTTCAGTCGTTCACCCGGATTATGGTAGCCCCCAGGTTTGCGAACTTTTCTATGAACTTCTCATAGCCTCTTTCTATGTGATATATCTCAGAGATCTCAGTCCTGCCTTCAGCGGCAAGTCCTGCCAGGACCAGCGCAGCTCCGGCCCTCAGGTCTGTTGCCATTACCTGACATCCGCGAAGCTTGGCATTGCCCCTGACATGGGCCTTGTTTCCCGCAGTCTCTATGCTGGCGCCCATCTTGTTTAGCTGGGCAACATGCATGAACCGGTTTTCAAACACCGTCTCTATGACGGTGCTGGCTCCTTCTACAGTGGTAAGATACGCCATGAACGGAGATTGTATATCCGTAGGAAAGCCCGGATACGGCAGAGTCTTGATGTCGGTGGCGTAATGAGGCCCCAGGTTTCCCCTTACGATCAGGTCGTCATCACCTACCTCTATCCTCACTCCGCATTCGCGCAGTTTGGCTATCACCGGTTTCAGATGGTCAGGCACCACATTAAAAATGCGCACAGACCCCCGTGTAATGGCTGCTGCAAGCATAAAAGTAGCCGCCTCTATCCTGTCCGGTATGACCGTATGGTTGGCACCTCCCAGGCTCCTCACTCCCTCTATCCTGATGGTATCGGTTCCTGCGCCTTTTATCTTGGCGCCCATCTTGTTGAGGAAATTGGCAAGGTCAACTATCTCCGGCTCTTCGGCCGCATTTTCTATATATGTCGTTCCCTCTGCCAGCACTGCTGCCGTCATTATATTCTCTGTGGCCCCGACGCTAGGGAAATCCAGATATATGGTATCGCCTACAAGACCTTGTCCGCCTGCAACGGCCTCGACATATCCTTCTTCCTCGCAGACGGTGATGATAGCCCCAAGGGCCTCAAAGCCTTTAAGGTGCAGATCTATAGGTCTGCTGCCGATGGCACAGCCTCCCGGCAGATGTACTTTTGCGCGGCCTTTTCTTGCAAGCAGCGGCCCCATCACCAAAATCGAAGCACGCATCTGGTTTACAAGCTCGAAATCAGCTTCTGTCGAAAGTATATCTTTTGTTTCTATGGAAAGAACATCCTCTCCCGATTCGGTGATCTCTGATCCCAGAGAGACCAGCAATTCTTTCATCAGGCTGACATCCCGCAGATGAGGAACATCCCTTATGACACATTTGTCCTCTGAAAGCAGGGCAGCAGCCATCAGCGGCAGCACTGCATTTTTTGCCCCGCTGACTCCGACCTCACCTCTTAGGGGGCCGCTGTGATTCACAATGTACTTTGACAATTTTCTCCTCCAGATAAGACCTAAAGATTTTTCATTTCCTCAATGCAGGATTTGCACACATTCTTTCCGTGAACATCGACAACATCTTCCGTTTTTCCGCAAAAAACACATGCAGGCTCATTTTTCCTGAGCATTATATATTCTCCGTCTACAAATATCTCAAGGAGATCATCGGTCTTTATTCCAAGGCTTCTTCTCAATTCTACCGGTATTACCACTCGTCCAAGGGGATCTACCGGCCTGGTGATTCCTGTTGCTTTCATCAGTCATTTTCCTCCGTTTTAGTTTTTTTATCTTTTTTCCTGTCGGCTGCTTTCGCCATGCCGGCAAGATTGCTCACAGCATTTACCACATTTGTAGCAGCAGAAATGATGTTCTTATTTCCTTTTAAAGTTTCTGCCACATCGCTCACGGACTCGCTCACACCGTCAATGATACCGTCCAGCTTCTGAGCTTTATCTGCCGTTATCTCCGATACGACTTTCGCATCGTCAAGGATATCATTGGCCTTTTTTACAGTCTTGATAAGGTTGCTCACAAGGACGATCAGATAGATCAGCAGGACTGCTCCCGCCAGCGCAAGGGCTGTCAGAAGTAAACCTTCCCATGTTATTGTGATAGTCATATCATACCTCCCATGCGTCATAGACACTTTATTTATTATAACCCAAAAATGGAAATTACTTCAACATCTTTTTGGATTTATAGCATAACCTTTTATTACCACGAAAGGAGCAACACCATGATGAACTACATATGGGCCGGTATCCTGCTGGTGTCGGTGGTCTATGCAATGTTTTCAGGAAACCTTGATGCTCTCGGTACCGCCCTTACAGAAAGTTCCAATGAAGCCGTCGAATTTGTCATCGGGCTTGCCGGTATCATGGCCATGTGGAGCGGCCTCATGGAGATAGCTGAAAGGACAGGGCTCATAAATTCTCTGTCCCGTCTCCTGCTCCCTTTTACAAGACTGCTTTTCCCCGGCAGGCGTGATCCGGAAACCCTTTCCTCCATCATCATGAGCTTCATGGCAAATATCTTCGGTGCAGGCAACAGTTCCACCGTCTTTGCGCTGCGCACCATGGAAAAGCTTGACATCGAAAATCACAAAAGCCCAACGGCCAGCAATGACATGTGCATGTTTGCCGTAGTCAACATGGCCTTCGCCCCGGCATTCCCCGTCATGGCCATCCAGCTCAGGAGCGATACCGGCTCATCCGATCCTTATTCAATAGTGCTGCCTTCCATGATCACAGCAGCCGTCACCATATTGGTATCCATTGCAGCGTGTAAATTTTTTGAAAAAAGAGGTTGATATGGCAGATATTTTTTCTTTTTTATCCACAGGATTTATTCCTTTGATGGCAGCCATCATCGTGGGACACGGTATTTTCTGCAAAGCGCCCATATATGACTATTTCATCGAAGGAGCCAGAAGCGGACTGAAGACCGCTGTGGAGATCCTGCCTTTTCTGATAGGCATTTTTATTGCGGTCAACTGCCTGACATCCTCCGGCATATTAAATATGATAAATGCAGTTCTTTCTCCTGTACTGGGCTTCCTCAATGTACCGGCCCAGCTCCTGCCGCTTGTCTTTCTCCGTGCGATCTCAGGCAGCGGCTCCCTCATAATCCTTCAGGATGTGCTCAGGACTGTTGGCCCTGATTCTTATGCCGGCCGTGTGGCCTGCGTGATGACAGGCGGATGCGAAACGGTGATATATGTTCTCGCCCTTTATTTTGGAGTGACCCATGTAAAAAAAATGAGACACGCCTTGAAAGGCGGTCTCATTGGCTACATTACCGGTATCGTCATATCTTTCGTAATATGCAGGTTCATATGAAATGCCTTTCATATGCCCGCAGGATCTCTTCCGTATAATTGCCTTGTCCGTCATAAACGGCCATTGGCGGCAGGACCTTCAGTTCTTTTCCGCCTCCTGCGGTCAGGTGAACAAGGAGGATATTTGGAGTCATTCCGGCCTTTGGGCTGACAAAACAGAGCTGCTTTGGTTCAAGTCCCGCTTCCCTGCCCAAACAGCAGATATCCACAAGTCTTGACGGCTTATGCACCAGAAAAAAGTCTCCCTTTGGACGCAGGAGATACGCAGCACATGCCATAAACTCCCTGAGTCCGGCCGTCGTCTCATGCCTGGCTGCTCCCTTGGCGTCATTGGGATTTACGAGAGCGCTGCCTTTGGGAAAGTATGGCGGATTTGAAACTACCATGCTGAACAGACCTTTATAGCCGCTTCCCCACAGCGATACATCCTTCACATCACCATCTATCACGGATATCCTGTCCTCAAGCCCGTTCAAAGCAATGGTGCGTCTGGCTCTGTCTGCCGATTTTTTCTGAAATTCAACCGCTATGATATCCGTGTTTTTCATTTTGTGGGATAATATCAGAGAAACAACTCCGCTCCCTGTTCCCAGATCTGCGGCCGGGCCGTCTGCGCTGCCATGGTTTACTGCCGCAAAATCCGCCAGAAGTACCGAATCTATACCATAGCAGAACTCATCAGGCTTCTGTATGAGTTTCAGGCCTCCGAATCCTATATCATCTATCCGTTCTCCTGCCGGAATATCCGTCCTGTCCATCATCAGTCCTTGATAAGTTCCTCTATCTCTTTTCTGGTATCTTCATCGACGCCTTCAAAGATATTCAGACTGGAATTGCCTCTGTGCTTATCCATACGCCTTATCTCTTCTTTTTTGTATGTGTATATGTCGTCGGAAAGCTTTTCCTCACCATCGGCCTCATCTTTTCTGCCCTTTGGCTTATCATCCAGGTACAGCCGTACTTTTACATCCCTTTCCAGCAGATTGGTATCGACAACCTTCCCGAATCCGTCAGGCGTCCTGACTTTTTCTCCGATATCAGGCATTCCCTTGCGGAATTCCATATATATATCGTTCTCATATTTAAGGCAGCACATGAGCCTGCCGCATATCCCGGATATCTTGGACGGATTCAGGGAAAGGTTCTGTACTTTTGCCATTTTGATAGACACAGGCTGGAAATCGGAAAGCCAGCTATGACAGCACAGATCCCGTCCGCAGCTTCCTATCCCGCCCAGCATCTTGGCTTCGTCCCTAACTCCTATCTGCCTGAGCTCAATGCGCATCTTAAATACTCCGGCCAGATCTTTTACCAGTTCTCTGAAATCTACTCTCCCATCGGCGGTGAAATAGAATACTATCTTGCTGTTATCGAAAGTGTATTCAACATCTATCAGCTTCATGACCAGCCCATGCTTGTCGATCTTCTCCTGACACAGATCCATGGCCCTTTTTTTCTTTTTCAGATTTTCCTCATGCTGCAGATGGTCTTTTTCATCGGCGATCCTGATGATCCGCTTGAGGGGAGTGACCACTTCCGATTCGTCCACTTCTGTTATCTCCATGGCGACCATACCGAACTCCATGCCCCTTGCAGTTTCCACTATGACGCTGTCTCCCAGCTGTACTTCCAGTTCTTCAGGGCCAAAATAATATATTTTCCCGGCAGTCTTAAATTTAACTCCCGCTACCTTTACCATATTATCCTCCGATCTTAAGAATTAAGTTTTTTACGGCATACTGATAATTTACTTTCGCCAGCAGATCCCGTCTGGCTTCTTCTATCAGCTCAACTGCCCTGAATATTTCATCCTTATGAAAGCGGCTTCTTCTGCTGTCCTCCCAGGTAAGGAGCCTCTCGTATATCCTTTCCAGTCCGTCAAGCAATGTAAAGGCGTCTTCCCTGTTTTTCATGTATCTGGAAAGGATATCCTTTTTCTCGAAAAAATTCTTCTTTTCCATGACCGCACTGAACAATGCCTCCGCGCCCTGGCCGATCAGTGTATCTTCAGCGGCCGGCTCAAGCCTGTAAAGTATGCACCTTGATCTTATGGTGTCTATCAGGTTTTCCCTGTTGTCGGAAAGGAGTATGATGACTGTCCCTTCATATGGTTCTTCAAGTGTCTTTAAAAGACGGTTCTGAGCCCTCTTGGTCATGGTATCGGCATCATCTATTATTGCCATGTTCCTGGAGCCCAAAGGCTTTTTTTTCAGTTCTGACTGAAGCTTTGATATCTGTTCATCTTTTACGGATATGCCATCGGATTCAACGATGTGAAGATCCTCGCAGTTCCCGTGGTCGATCTTGCGGCAGTTCACGCAGGTATCGCATCCGATTCCGGGTCTATCGAGACATACCATAGCCTTGCAGAATTCAAGAGCAAATTCTCTTTTACCCGAAAGGGCATCTCCCTCTATTATATAAGCATGAAAAGCTTTTCCGGAACCTATCGCCCGGCTTATTTTTTCCACCAGCCTGCCATTTGCTTTAAACTTATCCAGTGACACCTTTGAGCACTTCCTCCAGTTTGCTGTAAATATCGTTTTTTATATCTTCTATGCTCCGACCGGCATCTATGCTGACTATCCTGTCCGGATAGGCTTTTTCCAGTTCAAGATAGCCTTCATATGTCCTTATATGAAAGTCGTCCCTTTCCATTTCCAGTCTGTCCTGCTGGTCAGCTTTTATCCTGCGGCGGCCTACCTTGGGATCCATTTTCAGGAGAAAAGTCACATGGGGCATACATCCGGCTATTGCAAAGTCGTTTATTGTCTTTACAGCCTGGCCCAGTCCGCGTCCGTATCCCTGATATGCTATGCTGGAATCGACAAATCTGTCGCATATGACGATCTTTCCCTGGGCAAGGGCAGGTTTTATGACCTGATGGACATGTTGTGCCCTGGCTGCCGCATAGAGCATTGCTTCTGTCATCGGACACATTTCCTGATACTGCCTGTCAAGGATAACATCTCGTATCCGTTCTCCTATGGCCGTTCCGCCGGGTTCTCTTGTGAATACTATGTCTATACCTTTGTCCTTAAAAAACTGCCTGATATTTCTTATCTGAGTGGATTTTCCGGAGCCATCAGGCCCTTCAACAGAAATGAACAATCCCTTTTTCATCTCGGAACTCCTACTTTTTATTATATAATTCGTCTACAAGTCTTTTGAGAAAATAGTAAGAAAGAGCGGCAACGGGAAAGACTACCAGCAAAGCAAATAATATTTTTACTATTGTCAAGTTCTTTCCCCCTTTCAGATCGCTGTTTTATACATTATAACACATCCGGCTGCGGAAAAAAAGTCTTACATTTTTTTGAACCCTTCCCCTACAACTTCGTTTGAATCCAGGATCACGATAAAGGCGTCAGGATCCACTTCCCGTACTGCAGATCTTATGGCAAACATCTGCTTATTGCTGCATGCACACATTACAACTTCCCGCTCCTCTTCAGAATAGCTGCCCTGTGCCTTTATAAATGTGCACCCTCTTTCTGTTGTCTGGCTTATCTTTTCTGCCACTTCATACGGTTCTGTTGTCACTATCAGGGCCATCTTACCGGCAGAAAGGCCGTACATTACCTTATCCACCACCGTTGACATGATGAAACTTATTATCATGCCGTATATGAGATTTTCAACCTGTCTTGAGACTGCTATGGTCCCGGCTGCGATCACAAATGCCTCCATGGCAAAAGAAATCTTGCCGATGGTCAGATGGGGATGTATTTTTTTGATGGACATGACGATAAAGTCTGTACCCCCTGTGGAAGAGTTCCTCATATATATCATCCCGTATCCTATGCCCGACAAAACGCCGGCACATATGGCAGCCAGCATCCTGTCACCTGTGAACAGCGGGAAAAGGGGAGAAACCGTATCTATTATCAGAGAAGTTATGATTATTGACCTTATGGAACTTAAAAAGAAATCTTTCCCAAGGAATCTGCAGCAGATTATGGCAATAGGTACATTGAGCACCATTGATGATACTCCGATCGGGATATTGAACAGGTGATAAAAAATGAGCGCTATGCCGCCGATGCCTACCATTGGAAATTCAAGGGCAACTGTAAAGTTATATGTTCCGAAGCCTATGAGCAGTCCGGCGACTATATCGACGAAGATGTTTGTCGCCAGCTTCAAGGCAGTCTTTCTCGGCCTGATGTATATATCTCTTTTGTCTTTTCCCATACGCATTACCTCCTGTCTTTTTATAACCACAAAAAAGGGCGATCCTAACGAATCACCCTTTATGAACCGGCAACGACCTACTTTCCCAGGCAGCTTCCCGCCAAGTATCATCGGCGCTGGAGAGCTTAACTTCTGTGTTCGGGATGGGTACAGGTGTTTCCTCTCCGCTATTGTCACCGGATCTATCACTCGCTCCTCGCGTCGTGATCTCCCATGTTAACTGATAGAGATCCAAAGACTTCTCTCTTTCGTACCTTCTTGGTTAAGCGTTCGACCTATTAGTACCTGTCAGCTCAATACATTACTGTACTTACACCTCAGGCCTATCAACGTGGTAGTCTCCCACGAGTCTTACCTTGCGGAGGAAATCTTTTCTTGTGGGGGGCTTCGCACTTAGATGCTTTCAGCGCTTATCCCGTCCATAGGTAGCTACCCAGCTATGCACTTGGCAGTACAACTGGTGCACCAGAGCTATGTCCATCCCGGTCCTCTCGTACTAGGGACAGCTCCACTCAAATTTCCAACGCCCACAGCGGATAGGGACCGAACTGTCTCACGACGTTCTGAACCCAGCTCGCGTACCTCTTTAATGGGCGAACAGCCCAACCCTTGGGACCTACTTCAGCCCCAGGATGAGACGAGCCGACATCGAGGTGCCAAACACCCCCGTCGATGTGAACTCTTGGGGGGTATCAGCCTGTTATCCCCAGGGTAGCTTTTATCCGTTGAGCGATGGCCCTTCCACTCGGAACCACCGGATCACTAAGCCCGACTTTCGTCCCTGCTCGACCTGTTTGTCTCGCAGTCAAGCTCCCTTCTGCCTTTACACTCTTCGCGCGATTTCCGTCCGCGCTGAGGGAACCTTTGGGCGCCTCCGTTACTCTTTAGGAGGCGACCGCCCCAGTCAAACTGCCCACCTGACACTGTCCTCACGCCGGGTCACGGCGCCAAGTTAGAACCTCAATGTTACAAGGGTGGTATCCCAACGGTGACTCCTCCAATACTGGCGTACTGGTCTCTTCGTCTCCCACCTATCCTGTACATGCAACACCGAAATCCAATATCAAGCTACAGTGAAGCTCCATGGGGTCTTTCCGTCCTGCTGCGGGTAACCGGCATCTTTACCGGTACTACAATTTCACCGAGTCTATTGTTGAGACAGTTCCCAGATCGTTACGCCTTTCGTGCGGGTCGGAACTTACCCGACAAGGAATTTCGCTACCTTAGGACCGTTATAGTTACGGCCGCCGTTTACTGGGGCTTAAGTTCTGTGCTTCGCTTGCGCTAACACTTCCCCTTAACCTTCCAGCACCGGGCAGGCGTCAGCCCCTATACTTCAGCTTTCGCTTTAGCAGAGACCTGTGTTTTTGGTAAACAGTCGCCTGGGACTTTTCACTGCGGCCTCATTTCTGAGGCACCCCTTCTCCCGAAGTTACGGGGTTATTTTGCCGAGTTCCTTAACAATAGTTCTCTCGCTCGCCTTAGGATTCTCTCCTCATCTACCTGTGTCGGTTTGCGGTACGGGCACCTACGGTCTCGCTAGCGGCTTTTCTTGACAGTGTGAAATCAGTTGCTTCCGAGCCTACGCTCACCCCATCACGCCTCAGGATTGATAATGCGGATTTGCCTACTTCATCTCCCTCGACGCTTGGACACGCTCTACCAGCGGCGTGCTCAACCTATCCTTCTGTGTCCCCACTTCGCTCAAACGACTTTCGGTGGTACAGGAATATCAACCTGTTGTCCATCGCCTACGACTCTCGTCCTCGGCTTAGGTCCCGACTAACCCTGAGTGGACGAACCTTCCTCAGGAATCCTTAGATTTTCGGCGGACAGGATTCTCACCTGCCTCTCGCTACTCATGCCAACATTCTCTCTCGTATAAAGTCCACCTCGCCTTCCAGCTCGACTTCAATCCTTATACGATGCTCCTCTACCAATGCATTCGCATTCCCAAGCTTCGGTAGTAAGTTTTAGCCCCGTTTATCTTCGGCGCAGAGTCACTCGACTAGTGAGCTATTACGCACTCTTTAAATGAGTGGCTGCTTCTAAGCCAACATCCTAGTTGTCTGTGCAGCTCCACATCCTTCTCCACTTAACTTACATTTGGGGACCTTAGCTGTGGGTCTGGGCTGTTTCCCTTTTGACCACGGAACTTATCTCTCGTAGTCTGACTCCCAGAGATGATACTGCGGTATTCGGAGTTTGATAGTTTTCGGTAACCGGTGAAGGCCCCTAGAACATTCAGTGCTCTACCCCCGCGTATCTCACTCTGAGGCTAGCCCTAAAGCTATTTCGAGGAGAACCAGCTATCTCCGAGTTCGATTGGAATTTCACCGCTATCCACAAGTCATCCTAACCCTTTTCAACGGATATAAGTTCGGTCCTCCACGAGATTTTACTCTCGCTTCAACCTGCTCATGGATAGGTCACCCGGTTTCGGGTCTACAGCATGTAACTTTCGCCCTCTTCAGACTCGGTTTCCCTCCGGCTCCGGTGCTTTACACCTTAACCTCGCTACATACCATAACTCGTTGGCCCGTTCTACAAAAAGTACATGGTCACTTGCGCTCCCATTGCTTGTAAGCACAGGGTTTCAGGTTCTTTTTCACTCCCCTCCCGGGGTTCTTTTCACCTTTCCCTCACGGTACTACTCCACTATCGGTCACCGGTTAGTATTTAGGCTTGGGGGGTGGGCCCCCCGGCTTCACACCAAATTCCTCGTGCTTGGTGCTACTCTGGTGCTGCCTGGCTATGATCTGCATTTCGTCTACGGGACCTTTACCCTCTTCGGTGTGCCTTTCCAAACCTCTTCGACTATACATATCATGTGCCCTCTGGCAGTCCGCAACCCCGACAGTAAACTGCCGGTTTGGCCTCTTTCCCGTTCGCTCGCCGCTACTTAGGAAATCGATCTTTCTTTCTTCTCCTGCGGGTACTTAGATGTTTCAGTTCCCCGCGTTCCCTTCTCACAGACTATTTTGTTCATCTGCGGATAACCGTGCATTACCACGGCTGAGTTCCCTCATTCGGATATCTGCGGATCAAGGGATATTTGCTCCTCCCCGCAGCTTTTCGCAGCTTGTCACGTCCTTCTTCGGCTTCCGGTGCCAAGGCATCCGCCCTGTGCTCTTATTCGCTTAACCTCCTTGCTCGTCTTTTGTATCCCCGTCTGCGTTGCTGCTCTTCGCTCCGGTGCTCATGTACCTGTGTACACTCCGCCCCTCGCTCATCGCACGCCTTGCCGGGACTCCAAAATCCTTCGCAAGTCCTAAGCTTTCACTATTGCTTTCGCTCTTTCGTGAAAATCTTCTGGTACTCTTCTCGACTCTTGAAATTGAAGTTATTACCCTTTTCCTTTTCAAAAAGACTAATTTCCTTCTCATTTCTTTGTCGTTGTCTTTGTTTCTCTATTCAGTTTTCATGGTGCGAAACAGCGCATATAAATGTGCTGTGGTGGGCTTGGGAGGACTCGAACCTCCGACCTCACGCTTATCAGGCGTGCGCTCTAACCACCTGAGCTATGAGCCCAAATCGTGGTTCATTCAGAAGTTTACAGTTCCTTTTGAACCGTTGGTGGAGATAAGCGGGATCGAACCGCTGACCCCCTGCTTGCAAAGCAGGTGCT